>JAPLTE010000103.1 GCA_026398235.1 Verrucomicrobiota bacterium | reverse complement strand
ATCTACGCGGACGATGGCGACGACTCTGATGTATTGTCTCGACGATGAAACCACGATGACCTTCGAACCGTCGATCTGGCTTGATCGGTGGCATCGATGTGTGGGGATTTGCTCTTTCAACGTCCCTCAAACAGATTTGTGATGAACTCAGTTCGGGAATCCTTCCCTGACCTGTTTCTGCTTTCATGCGACAGCTCATCACCCGCCTCGGCTGCCTTTGGCTGTGCCTGTCTCCAATTCTGATCGAAGGCTCCCAATGGATCAGCGCGCAGCGTGCGGGCGACATCGCCTACGTGCTGCTCGATTCTCCGCCCGAAATTCGACGCTATGACCTGTCGACTGGCCAGTGGCTACCCGCGCTTTCCCTGAGGGACCACCCGACGTCGATGCTCGCCGAGACCAACGCGCTGCACATTGCGTTTGGGACCAGCGTCTATCGCTACGCGCCGGATCTCACCGCGGAGACGCACCTGCTGAATACCGGATCGCCCACGACGGCGATTCTCCCGTGGACCCATTATGTCTATCTGGTTCATCCCGCTTATCCCTACGGATACATCACGTCGCTGCGTCGGTCGGACGGCGCCGTGGTGACCGAAGGGCAGTACACCTACAAGGCGTTTGGAGGCGTGGGTTTCTTTGATATTGCGGAAACTCGGAGCAATTTTGCGGCTCAGAGCGCCCACAGTCGCAGTCCCCCATTCCGTCGAATCTTTCTGGCCATAGCGGTAATCCCGCTCGTACCGCAGAGTGACCTCCGGCAGGTCCGGCATGCGCAGGCCCAGCTCGGCGAAGATTCTGCCGCGATCCAGCCCCAGCACATTACCCGCATCCGGCGGGAAAAAGGTGGTGCCCACAAGGGAAGGGGTGAACCCGGCATTGCCGTCATAATAGGAACGGAATTGCGTGAACCCGGCGCGGAAATAGCCAACATTGACCTGTGTGAGGTCGATCAGCGCGGCATAATCTTCGTTGCCGAAGATCGCGTGGCCGTCGATGGTCAGAATGGCTTTGCCGACTGCCTGCTGGATATGCAGGTCTTCGATGCCGCCCATGAGGTTGTCGGACATCTGAAGCTGGTGGGCAGCCTGCCCGTGGTCTCCATGGAGGATAAGCCCTCCAATAGAAAACTCAGCCCAGTTCTGGTAATCCGTTTCTTCCGTTGCGACGGTGACCTTGTCACCTGCCATCAATGTTTGTGCGCCGAGCAAGCTGGCGCAGACGCAGAAAGCAGCAATGAACCGATGATGCTGACTCTGTCTCCCGGTGAGGATGGGGGATTTTTGCATGGTATTCAAAAGTGTTAAATTTAGTAGCGGAGTGTCTTGCTAACTTGAGAACCGTGAACGGCCTCATGGCAGCCGGCCGACCAGCATGTGCCTTGGGCTAATCTGCTGGCATGTCCAGCCATGAAGGCTTTATCGACGTGGCACTTCAAGCAGAGGGCTTGGTTGCGCTCCGTCAGCATCCGTTGATTGATGGAACCATGGGGCTCATGGCACGTGGTGCAACCCTCGCGCACCGCCTCATGCGGAAACACAAACGGCCCGCGCTGCGCAGTGTGGCACTGGAAGCACGTTTCGTTTTTACCCATGAACTCGGTGCCGCCCCCCTTGACAGCGCCGCCTTTGTGCGGATTATGGCAATCGCTGCAAGTCACCTTGCCTTCGGCCAGCGGGTGGTGGTTGGGCAGGCTGAATTTCGTGCGCACCTCAAGGTGGCATTGGAAACAGGTTTCAGGAGACCTGCTGGGATTGACGATGGAGCCACGCCCGCCGCCTTTTTCCACATGGACGCTGCCGGGCCCGTGGCACGATTCGCAACCGATGTTCACGGCGTTTTTGCCCTCCGCCTTCAACCGCGCATGATCAGCGGTCTTGAAGTCGCGGACAATCGTCTCGTGACACTGGCCACAGGTGTCGTTCCCCACAAAAGTGGCGCCGGGAATAGAGGGAGGCGCCAGAATGGTCCGCGTAAGGGTGCTGCACGAGATCATCGTGAGAGCAAGCGCCACGCAGGCGGCGGCGATCCATGTCACCCTGCGAGGGGCGCCCTGGAACCAGCTTTTGAGGGTATTTAGTGGAGTTCGTTTCATGTTGGGGTTGTTTATTTACTGAATTTTGGAGAGGGGGAAAAACAGCAGACCAGAATCTAAAAAACTAATATTGGTATTATTTTTCCAAATAGGAGTGCCGCTGTTAATTCATTTATCTAATGCAGGTGTATCGCCGAATTCGCCAATATGGGGCAACCCATGTCTTGCCACTCCCTCACCTTTTTTTGTTAATTCAATAAGGGATTCCCTGAAAATAATGTAGTGGTAATTAGTAAATTTAATACCTGAATTTCCTGGGGCCGCGAGGCGGGTCGGCCTTGGGATACAGCGCGGGCCACGAATGTGCTGCCCAAAATCCCGCCAGGGGCTTGCTTTCCAGGAAAAACCTAGTTCCCAAGAGGGCTGCGCCAGCGGGCGGGAGGAACGGCGGCTAAGGCGATCAACCCCAGCTGGCTGGCCACGAAAACCATCAGCCACGGGAAGGCCTTATCCATGAAACCATAGGAATGGAGCCCCACGCCGAGCATATTCACACCGAACCAGGAAAAGCTCGTGATCACATTTCCAAAAATGGCCAGCACCATCAAACCGCGCTGCCGGATGTACCCTCCCCAGCGGGCATGCAGAATAATGGCGCACCAGAGCACGATGAGCAGCGCGCCATTTTCCTTGGGATCCCAGCCCCAGAAACGGCCCCATGATTGGTCTGCCCAAATGCCGCCGAGCACCGTTCCCACAAAGCTAAAGAGGGTGGCAAAACAAAGGACCCCGTAGGTCATGCGCGCCAGGGATTGAGCGGCATCGCGTGTGAGGGATCGGGTGAGCACGCCGCGCAGGACATAGAACATGGCGAGCATTCCCGCCAGGAACATCGCGGAATAACCGATCGTGATGCTCACCACATGCGTTGCCAGCCAGATATTCGTGTCGAGCACAGCCCGCAACATTTCGAGCGTATCGCCGCTGCCCGCCAGGTGGTGTGCAATAATCAGCGTGATAAAGCCGATCACCGATGCGCACGCGAGGCCGATTCCGTCGCGGAAAATGCGCTCAAGAAACAATCCGATAATCACCGTTCCCCAGCCGATAAACACCGCCGAGGAATAAAGGTTTGTCACGGGCGGGCGGCCCTGTAGATACATGCGCGCCGCAAGCCCGAACGTATGCAAAGCCAGCGCGACCAGCGTCACATAAACGGCTGATCGGCCCAGGCTGTTCGACCAGCCAAGCCACGACCCACACACCAGCAGGAATACGAGCACGTAAAGCTGCATGCTCTGGTAAAAGGGAGCGATATGATTGAATAAGAACTCAAAGGAAGCGCGCCCCGCAGCCACGGGCTCCTGCACGGCCATCGAGGCCGCAATCGCATCCACCTCTTTGTTAAAAAGATCGGCTTTGCCTGCGCGGTAAGCCTCCCCCATCTCGGCATACGCTTTGACCAGGGGGTGGACCGTGCCGTTTTTAAGCGCCTGCGAAAGACTCGTTCCAAGGGAAACCCAATCGCCATTCCGCCGCGCGGCGGCATCCACCGGAGGCACCGGCTGGATGGAACTCGCTTCCGCCAGCATCTGGTACCCTTCTGTGAATTTCTTGAACAGGGCGAGATCCCCGGATGCCGGCTCCTGCCCCCCCTTCTTCATCGCTTCGCGGCCGATGGGAAGAAGCTTTTCATAAGCCTTCACCTCGCTGGCGAACTCTTGCGTCCCCTCAGGCCACAGGCTGTGCTTGAGCCTCTGGTAAACAATCAGGCCGTTGCGCAGGTTATAGATGGCCGTCTGATACGGCGAGCGCTGCGCGGAATCGATTCCTGCCGCTTGCTGCCCCTCGGTATCGATCTTTCCGAAAAACGGCTCCAGTTCCGCATAACTGAAATATTTGCGCTCCCCCTGCTGCCAGCCAAAAAGCCCGAGCACCTCCGGGTTATTGATGGCAAAGGTGGGGTATTGATCCGCACCGGGGACATTGAAAGCGACATCCGCCAGCCATTGGATTGCCGGGAGCGTCCGGCCTTCTTCCAGGCGCACCGTCTGCCTTCCGCGCAAGATCACCAGCGCATTGCGGGCCACCGTGTCCAGCGGCTTGAGTCGGCCTTCCTCAAGCACGGGGATTTTGCCGAACTTTGGGAAATCGAAACTGCCCGGCGCTCCCTTCGGCATGCGGCAACTTGCGGCAAGGGAGATCAGGACAAGAACCAGGACTATCCAGGGAAAAAAGCGTTTCATTTTGCGCGAGGAGATGGAGTTTTCCGCGTGAACCCGACGAAGTGTTGGCAGAACTGAATGAGCATGCCGAAGCTGATGATCGCACAGGCGACATACGGGGCGATAAAGCTCGGATTATGCACCACCTGGAAAATCGACGATTTGTCATCCTGGCCAAATCCCGATTGGTAATACGTCTCCCCGGCATAGCGGAGCGGGTGGTTCATATAAATCAGCGCGTCGCGGTGCACCGCGTGCCCGGGATCGTCCAACGTGATCTGGCTTGCGAAATTCTTCGGGATCTCCGTCCCGGGATAACGCTCGTGCGTGAATTTTTGAAGCGTCACGCTGTACGGCTTGTAATAACGCACAGCGCGCATTTCCAGCCTCCAGGGTCCGCCCGCATAGGAAAAAGTCTGCGGCCCACCGAGCCCTTCCGAAACCAGCCAGGTTCCAAGCGAAGCGGTTCCTTGATCCGTCCCAACCGGCAGGAGTTGGATCACCACACTTTTCACGTCGCGCCCGTCCACCGCCGTCACCCGTGGCAGCTCCTTCACCGCAATTTGGGCTCCCACCCCGTGATCCGCCACAGGCACAGCGCCGGGTCCCGCGTTGGAGAGCATCCGGAGTTCAGAGTTTTCGTAGTAATGCTGGATGACCACCCGGAACGGAAAGCCGTTCAGTTCCACGCTCCCGGCCTTGCGCAAACGGGCCTCGGGAATCGACACCACCCGGTCCGCGTCGCTGCTCCTCTGGTCCACGATCACCAACTCCGTGAGCCGTCCATCCTCCGAGTAGTTTTTCGTCTCCCCGGGCACGAGTTGCATCTGGCTTTCCACCGAGAGCAAATCGGTGAACAACCCGCCCGCAAGCATCAGGATCAAGCCGCCATGGATGAGGTGCATCCCGAGATTACGCAAGCTCAGGCGAAAACGGCGCAGATGCGCGGCTAACAGGTTCAGCACCAACACCGCCCCCAACAAATGCCCGCCGGGAAACACGGGAATCCTGATGCGAGATTCCGCAGGCCACCAAATGAAGAGGCTTTGGAAATAGCGTTCCTGCACGACGTGCGTGCCGAAATGGACCTGGGCCAGCGTTCCCGCAAAAACCAGCACCAGCGCCGCCGTCAGGCAAACGATGGTGAGCTTCAGCGACGAAACGGCATCAAGAAGTCGGTGCCACATGGTTATTTGGAGGGAATGGCCGCGCCTTCCACCGGAACGTTCACTGGCGCGGGCGTCGGTGCCGGGCTCGCCGATGTCCCGGGTTTATCCGCAGCGGTGCGCACCTGGATGGCCCATTTCAGAAAGTTTTCTTTCTGCGATCCCACCAATTCCGCGTTTCCGCGCATCTTGAAAAAAAACATCATCCCATCCTTGGCCACCATCGCCGCCACAATGCGGCCATCCTTTGCGGCATCAGCGCCCGACGGCAGCCCTTTGAGATCCACCACCGTCATTTCGCCCAGCGGAGAATCCACACGT
>JAPLTE010000025.1 GCA_026398235.1 Verrucomicrobiota bacterium | reverse complement strand
GGCCCACGCGCTCCAGCGGCACGCGATTTTTGGGATCGATCTCAACCTCGGCTGCCCTGCGCCGGTGGTCTGTCGCAAAAGTGCGGGCGGCGGTCTGCTCAAGCGCCCCGAACACATCGACGCCATTCTGCGCGCGCTGCGCCCTGTGATCGGCGTGCAGTTTACGGTGAAGACGCGGATCGGCTACAGCGACCCCGCCGAGTTCGACCGGTTGCTGGAAATTTTCGCGGCGCATGAAATCGACGCTTTCACAGTGCATGGCCGAACGGTCCGCGAACTTTACCGCACGCGGGTGCATCTGGACCGCATCCGCCAGGCCGTGGAGCGGTTGCAAGCACCGGTGTTCGCCAACGGCAATGTCCTCTCCGTCGCGCTGGCGCGCGAAACCCTGGCCGCCACGGGAGCCGCCGGGCTGATGATCGGCCGCGGGGCGATCCGCAACCCGTGGCTTTTCGCGCAGATCCGCGACGAAGCACTCGGGCGGCCTGTTTTCGAGCCGAGCTTGCGCGATCTGCGCAGCTACATCGACCATCTTTATGCCGAGACCCGCATCCCACGCCTGAGCGAGGCGAATAATGTTTCCAAGCTCAAGAAATATCTGAATTTTATCGGACAGGGGATCGGGCCGGATGAGGCGTTTTTGCATGGCATCCGGCGGGCCGCGACCGAGGCGGAGTTCTTCGGGTTATGCGATCGTCATCTCAACAGCGACGCTCCATTTCCCGCCGAGCCAGCCGTTCGCGCCCTGCTCTGCACCCGCAGCGAAGCGCTGGCTGCGGGTTCTTAAGACAGGATGAACGGAAAGGGTTTAGGTCTGTTTATTTCGTGGCTTTGCGAGCGGCGAAGCCGGGAAATTTTGGACAGGATTAACAAGATTGACAGGATTTACAGGATTTCCGAACCGTGTATTCGCAAATGCTCACCGGCTTTTGCGGGCTACGGGCGTAATCCTGATAATCCTAAAAATCTTGTTAATCCTGTCTAAATTGCCAAGCGTGCCACCTATTCGAACTGCGCGAGGTAACGCTCGGCATCGAGCGCGGCGGCGCAGCCCTGGCCCGCGGAGGTGATGGCCTGCCGGTACACGTGATCCGCCACGTCGCCCGCCGCAAACACACCCGGGAGGTTCGTGGCCGTCCCTTCGTGCTGGATGAGATAGCCTTCGGCGTCCATGTCCAACTTGCCTTGGAACGGCTTGGTATTGGGCGTGTGGCCGATGGCCGAGAAAACGCATTTCAACTCCAGCTCGCATTGCGCGCCGGTTTTCAGATTGTGGATTTGCACCGCTCGCATCTCGCCCCCTTCGTCGGTGAGGTATTCGGAAATCACACTATCCCATACCGGCACGATCTTTGGGTGGGAGAGCGCGCGTTGGGCCATGACCTTGGATGCCCGCAGCGTGTCGCGGCGGTGGATGAGGTACACTTTCGAAGCAAACCGGGTGAGGAAAATCGCTTCTTCACAGGCGGAATCGCCGCCGCCCACCACGCAGACGGGGACGTTGCGGTAGAAGGCGCCGTCACAGGTGGCGCACGAGGTGAGCCCGTGGCCGACCAGTTCCCGCTCGCGGGGCAGGCCGAGATAGCGGGCGCTCGCGCCGCTGGCAACGATGAGGGTGCGGGTTTCGAGCCAGTTGCCATCGATTTTGACACGCACAAAACCGTCCGCCGGTTCGAGGTCTTCCACCAAGGCGTATTCGAAGCGGGCGCCGAAGCGCTGGGCCTGCGCTTTCATGTTCATGATCAGCGCGGGGCCGTCGATTCCGTCCACAAAGCCGGGAAAATTTTCCACCAAAGTCGTGGTGGTGAGCTGGCCGCCCGGTTCCTTGCCTTCCAGAACCAATGGGGAGAGGCTGGCGCGCCCGGCGTAGATGGCCGCAGTGAGACCGGCGCAGCCGGAACCGATAATAACTACTTTTTCCATATTTTTGGGAGATAGGGTATAAAGACGCCGCAGTAGAACATTCGCCGGAGCGAATTTCCAGCAAAAGCCCGTCTTTATCCAGCATGAACCTGTTTCTCGCCGCCAGCACACTTTCAGTGACTACGCCGCCTCCCGCGTTCACGCTCCTGCCGTTTGCCGCGATGCTCCTCGCCATTGCCGCGATGCCGCTTCTGTTCAAACACCATTGGGAGCGGTTTTACCATTGGTGGGCGGTTCTTCTTGGGTCCGTGAGTGTGGTCTATTATCTGTTCATCCGCCACGACACCGCGCGCGTGCTCCACACGGCCCATGAATACGTGAGTTTCATTATCATGATCGGCTCGCTCTTCGTGGTGGCGGGCGGGATTCACATCCTTGTCAAAGGGGAAGCCAAGCCGTGGGTAAACGTGCTGTTTCTCGCCGTTGCCTCGCTGGTTTCCAACCTCATCGGCACCACCGGCGCTTCCATGCTTCTCATCCGTCCCTGGATCCGGATGAACAAATACCGCGTCACCGGTTTTCACATCGTTTTTTTTATTTTCCTGGTCTCGAATGTCTCCGGCTGCCTCACGCCCATCGGCGATCCGCCGCTCTTTCTCGGCTTCCTCAAAGGGGTCCCGTTCTGGTGGGTGGCGCAACATTGCTGGCAGGCGTGGGCCGTCGGGGTCGGCTTGCTGCTCGCGATTTTTTTCGTCTTCGACACGCTGAATTTCCGAAAAGCCCCCGAGCCGATCCGCGAAAAAGAAACCGCACGCGAAACCTGGCGTTTCGGCGGATTGCGCAATGTGGTGCTTTTGGGCGCGATCCTCGGCGCGGTGTTCGTGAACGACCCGCCTTTCCTGCGCGAAGCGATCATGCTTGCGGCGGCTCTGGCCTCGTGGGCTTTGACCCCAAAAGCCATTCACGAGGCGAACGATTTCACCCTGGAGCCGGTCAAGGAAGTGGCATGGCTGTTTTTGGGAATTTTCGGCACGATGATCCCCGCGCTGGAATACCTGCAAGCGCACGCGCCTTCGCTGGGATTGCGCGGCGAAATGCAGTTCTATTGGGCTACGGGCCTGCTCTCCGGGCTCCTTGACAACGCCCCCACCTACCTCGCCTTTCTCGCGGCCGCGTTTGGTCTGAACGGGCTGAATATGGATACGGAGATGCCCCTCTTTCTCGCCGCCCACGCGCAGACCCTCGTCGCCATTTCCGTGGGCGCGGTTTTTTTTGGCGCAATGACCTATATCGGCAACGGCCCCAATTTCATGGTCAAGAACATCGCCGAACGCGCGAAGGTCGAGACCCCCGGTTTCTTCGGCTATATTCTGTGTTATGCCGTGCCGATTTTGCTGCCGGTTTGTTTTCTCATCGGGATTCTCTTTTTTTCCCGGTGGAGATTGTTCTAGAGTGTCGCCATGTTTACCGGACTTGTTGAAGAAACCGCGCCCATCCTCTCCGTCGAACCGATCGGAGGCGGCGCCCGCCTGACCCTCGAAGCCGCTGTCGTCCTCGAAGGAACGCACGCGGGCGATTCCATCGCGGTCAACGGCTGCTGCCTGACCATCACCTCAATGGAAGGCAATCGGCTTTCGTTTGATCTGCTGGCGGAGACGCTGGATAAAACCAACCTGGGCGATCAAAAGCCGGGCTCCGTGGCCAATCTGGAACGGGCGCTCGCAGCCAATGGCCGTCTCGGCGGCCACTTCGTGCAAGGCCATGTGGACACCACCGCGCGCATTCTCGCGCTGGAACCGCACGGGCAGGATCACCGGATGGAGATCGAGCTGCCCGCAGCATTCGCCCGGTATGTGGCTTACAAGGGGTCCATTGCCATCAATGGGATCAGCCTCACGGCGGCCGAAGTGCGCGAAGCAAGCATCGTCATTTGGCTCATCCCGCACACAATGGAAGTCACCAACCTGCATGCTCTTAAAGTGGGCGACCGGGTGAACGTCGAGTTCGATATGCTGGCGAAATATTTGGAGCGGCTGACCGATCCGAGGTTGAAGGGGTAAGGCGCGGTCCAAGAATGGGCAGGCGCCGTCCCAATCGCGCCCGGAGGTCGCGATCCACCATCCTGTATTCGCGATCACATTGGTGATCAACGGGTGGATCGACCGCTCCGCGGGCGATCTGGAATGGCGCTCGGATGTTAGCTTACGCCAAGCATTTCACCAGCGCGCTGCGGATCGCCTCGGCATCAATGTTTTTGCCGATGAACACCATCTGGCTCGTGCGCGTTTCCCCTTTGTCCCAAAGCCGATCCCAGAAGATAGTGAACCGGTTATTTACGCCGTGGAAAAGCACGCGGCGCGGATTGCCCGCCACGGAAACGAACCCTTTGGAGCGAAAAATTTTCGCCTTGAGGCTCAACTCCGCAACGAACGCCTCAAAACGGTCTATACTAAAGGGCTGATCAAAGGTGCAGGCGCACGACTGGATCTCGTGATGGTGGCGGTGGTTGAGTTCGTCGAGGAATTTCGGGTCCACGGCCAGCTTGCGGTCCACATCGAAGGCGGCCATATCGAGGACCTCCTTCAAATTGATTTGCGCGCGGTTGGTGCGGAAGCTCTGCGCATGCGGGTTAAGCTCGGCCACGAGCGATTCGATGCGCAGGAGATGCGGCTCGTCCACGAGATCGGTTTTGTTGATTAGGAGAAAATCCGCCATGGCGATCTGCTCTCGCGCGGTTTCGACCTCCAGCATTTGTTTTTCGATCTGCTCGGCGTCCACCACGGTGATGATGGAATCGAGCTGCACGTACTGCTGCAACTGCGGGATATTGAGGAACGTCTGCGCGACCGGGCCGGGGTCGGCAATGCCGGTGGTCTCGATGAGGAGGTAGTCGAACCCGCCGCGCCGCACGAGCGCTTGCACGCTCTTGATCAAATCGGTGCGAACGGTGCAGCAGACGCACCCGTTATTCATCTGGACGATCTCTTCCTTCGCATTCTCCACCAACTGCCCGTCGATGCCGATCTCGCCGATTTCGTTGACGATGATGGCGAATTTATAACCGTGCTGCTGCTGGAGGATGTAGTTGAGCAGGGTCGTTTTGCCAGCGCCGAGAAAGCCGGTCAGAATGGTGACGGGGATGCGCGGTTTGGAGGCGGCGGTTTTCGAGGATTCAGTCATGGCGAGCGCAATACTTTAGCGTATCCCGGCCCGTTGCCAAGCCCGTCAAAGCATTGATTCAATAAAGCACGCGGGCGAGGTAGAGCCCTTCTGCGGGCGCGGCAAAATTGGTTTTTTTGCGCGGCTGGCCCGGTTCGGGCGGCGTCAGAAACGCGGCGAGCCATTGCTGATCGCTTTTGCCTTGCGCGACCCGCACGAGCGAGCCGGTCAACAGGCGGACCATTTTGTAGAGAAAGCCGTCGCCTACGAACGTCAGCGTGATGAGTCCGCCGGGCTGACCTTTGATGTCGATTTTGCGGATGGTTCGCACGGTGTCCAGGCATGGCACGCCCCGGTTCGCCGCAAAGCCCCCGAAGTCGTGCGTGCCAGTGAGCAGCTCGGCGGCCTGCTGGAGTTGTCGCATGTTTAAGGGGCGGAAGACGTGCCACGCGCGGCCAATTTCCAACGGCGGCATGACGGGTCCGTTCCAGATCCGGTAAATGTAGCGCTTGCCCTTGGCGGCAAACCGGGCGTGAAACTCCGGCTTCGCCCATTGGCAGCGGACGATGCGGATTTCCTGCGGCAGATGGGCATTGAGTGATGCAAGCCATTCAGGCGGGGTAAAACGATCGCGCGGTACGTCCACATGGGCAGTCTGCGCCAGGGCGTGGACGCCCGCGTCGGTCCTGCCGGAACCGTGCAGCGGCACGCGCCCGCCGCCCGTGAGTTTCGCGAAGGCGGCTTCCAAAAAATCTTGCACGGCGTCGCCCCCCGCCTGGCTTTGCCAGCCACAGAACGGGCGTCCATCATAGGAGATCGTGAGTTTGAGGCGGCGGGTCGTCATTATCCCAGCATCGCCTGCGCATCGAGGTAGCCTTGCAGGATGAGCACGGCCGCGACTTGATCGATCACCTGGCGACTGTTTTTGACGTTTTTGCCGCTCTCGTGCAGTTGCTTTTGCGCGGCAACAGTGGTGAGCCGCTCGTCCCAGAATTTTACGGTGCAAGGCGAGAGGGCTTTCAGTTTTGTGGCGAATTCGCGCGCCTTGTCCGCAGCCGGTCCATACGTGCCGCTCATGTTGCGCGGCAGGCCGATGACCACCGTTTCAATCTTCTCGCGCGTGATCAGTTCGGCGACATGTTTGATCGGATTGCCCACCTTTGCCTGCACGGTCTCCAGCGGGTGCGCGAGCATGCCGAGTTCATCCGAAAGGGCGAGGCCGATGCGCGCTTCACCAACATCAATGCCAAGAATACGGGTCATACCCACGAGGTTACCCTAAACCGCAAAAAGCAAAAGCAATAGCCGCAAAAAAGCGCAAGAGGCGCAAAAATGGAGGTGCTGCGATGCGCCTTCCCCATCGCGCCCCGGAGGTCGCGATCCACCACCGAGAACGCAACAAGGTGGATCGGCCGCTCCGCGGACGATTCCGGGATGGGCGTGGAAAGCGATTCTTCCATTTTGCGCCTTCTGCGCCAATCCCCTAAACCGCCGAAGGTTCCACCACAAACGGCGCGAGGGTCTCCAGCGCGCGCTTGGGGATGGTGGCGACGACGTGGGCGACGTCTTCCTCGTAATCGAGGCTCGCCACGATGCCATCGCGATGGAGGCGGGCGAGCAGATCGGCGCGCGCGGCCGGGATGCGCAGTTCGACGGTGAGCGTGCCGTTGCTGACGAAATCCGAGATCCGATCCACCAACGCGTCCAGCCCGAGCCCGTTGTGAATCGAAATGAAAGCGGCTTCCGGGAAATGCCGACGCAGGCCGGCGAGCACAGCCGGGTCTTCGACTTTGTCGATTTTGTTGAAGACCACGAGCATCTGCTTGGTGTCCGCGCCGAGTTCGGTGAGGACGCGCATGGTGGTGTCGTAAAATTCCATCACCCGGGGCTGCGAGGCGTCCAAGACATGGATTAGAAAATCCGAGAGGGCGGCTTCCTCCAGCGTGGCGTTAAAGCTTTCCACCAGTTCGTGCGGCAAGCGGCGGACGAACCCGACGGTGTCGGTGAGCAGCAACGGCGCTTTGTTGGGAAGGGCGATCTTGCGCGTGGTGGTGTCGAGGGTCGCGAAAAGTTTGTCCTCCACAAACACATCCGCGCCGGTGAGCTGCCGCAAGAGCGACGATTTCCCCACGTTGGTGTAGCCGACAATCGCGGCGTTGGGGACTGGCGCGCGTTTGCGGTCTTTGCGCTGGGTGGCGCGGGCGCTGCGCACTTCCAGGAGCTCTTTTTTGAGGCGGTCGATCTGGCCGCGGATCCGCCGTTTATCCTGTTCAAGCTGGCTTTCGCCCTCGCCTTTGGCTCCGATCCCGCCGCCTTGCTGGCCCAGGTGGCTCCACGCGCGGGTAAGCCGGGGCAGCGAATATTCCATCCGGGCGACATCCACCTGGATGCGGGCTTCGCGGGTCTTGGCGCGCTTGCCAAAGATGTCCAAAATGATCTCCTCGCGGTCGGCAACGGTGACGCCGGTGAGTTCCTCGAAATTGCGCTGTTGGGCGGGGGTCAATTCGTTGTCGAAAACGAGCACGTCGCACGCGTGTTCTTTGAGGAGCGCGGCGATCTCCTCGGCTTTGCCGGAACCGACCAAAAAGCGGGCGTGATTTTCGCGATGATGGATGAGCCGCCGTTCCACCACGGGAATACCCAGGGTATTCACGAGTTCCTCCAGCTCTTCGAGCAGGCTCTGCGCCTCGGCCTTTGCGCTGGCGTCGATGTAAGCGCCCACCAGCAGCGCCCGTTCCGCCATTTTCTCCGTCGCTTTGATTTCAAACATGTGAGGGGAAACTATACCATGGTGGACCGGTCGCGGCTACTGCGCTGTGCAAATGTTCCACCCACGAAGGACAAAGGGTGGATCGCGATCTCCGAGCGCGATGGGACTGGGCTCGCCAATGCTCTTTTCACCGCTTCATCCCAGATCGCCCGCGGAGCGGCGCCTCTCTTCGTGTGGTGAATGTAAAACAAAACAGCCGGGGTTTGCACCCCGGCTGTGACGTGGTTAATAGGGAATTATTTCGCGGCTGGAGTGGTGGGGGCAGACTTGGAGGCGTCAGCCCCTTCGGCCGGTTTTTCGGCCTTCTTGATGTCGAGCAGTTCGACGTCGAAGACCAACGCCTGGTTGGGCCCGATCATTGGAGGCGCGTTTTCGCCGTAGGCAAGAGCCGGAGGGATGAAAAGCTGCCACTTGGAGCCCACGGGCATCAATTGCAGGGCTTCGACCCAGCCGGGGATCACGCCTTCGACCTGGAAGGAGACGGGCTCCTTGCTCTTGTCGAATTCGGTGCCGTTGATCAAGGTGCCGCGATAGTTCACCGAGACGGTATCGGTCGGCTTGGGTTTGGGGCCGTCACCGGCTTTGATGATCTTGTATTGCAGACCGCTGGCCGTTGTGACAACGCCTTCCTTTTTCTTGTTCTCTTCAAGGAATTTTTCGGAGTCCGCTTTGTTCTTCTCGCCGGCGGCTTTTTGCTTGGCCATCATTTTCGCCTGCATTTCCGTCTGGAAAGCCTGGAGGGTGGATTTCATCTCCTCGTCGGTCAGAACGGTTTTGCCGGTGAAAGCGTCTTTGATGCCTTGCGTGAGGAAAGCGGGGTTGAGGTCCAGATCGGAGCGCTTCAAGTTGTTGCCGATGTCAGCGCCGATGGAATAGCTGACCTTGTCCCGAGTTTCCTGGGGTTTGTTGGAAGCCTTCTCCTTCTGCTCCGCGTTACAGCCGGTTTGAAGCAGGAGAAGCCCTGAGAACGCCAGTGCAAGACGGGCGGTAAGTGCGATTTTCATAGTGTAGTGTTAGCGTGGTGGTGATTGAGAAAACGCTGGATGCCTTGGGTCCGGCTGTATCAAGGTAAAGACCGGGGGTGGGGCGGAACGGTTTCTTTGCAAGGGACTGTTAGCGTCCGGCTCCTCCGAAACCAAGCAAAAAAGCTGGGACTCAAGAAGATCGAGTCTTCTCAAGTCCCATGTCCTCTCGGTTTTTTGGACTTTCGGGGGTCAATCACACGCGGACCATGGGCTGACATAGGTCCGACGGATGACGGTCCGCTCTGCCACCGGTTCAAGGACCGGCCGTGCTCTCAAGGTGCATACGGTGGTGACCCTCTCCCGCACGGGCTGCAGGACCGGCCGCGTCCTTACCGTGCGTATCGTGGTGATCCTCTCGCCCACAGGCTGGAAGATCGGTTCACTCTGGAAGGCGACTCTCCGGGGCATGAGCGGCCTGTTGACGTAACTGGTGGTCGTGAGGCGCTCACCCACCGGTTCGATCGGGGCCAGATCGTCGTATGCTGCCACAATCTCCGGCTGGGCGGGACGGGTGTACACGTGGGTAATCACATAAGGGGTGTTGGCTTGGGTCGGGGTCGTCCATAACCTGGACGAGCATTCCCTCACGCATCTTGTCCGCTGGATGACCACCGGCTGTCGAACCGAGCAGACCGTCCGTTGGACCATGCGCTCCCGAACCGGCTCAAGCCGCACCCGTTCACAACCGCACCCGAGGGCGAGCCCTGCCGAGGCGACCGTAAACAGGGCCGCCACCCATTGAGTAGTTTGTTTCATAATCATTCCTCCTATGGAGGTTTTCGGACCACCGAACCGCTTTGGTCCTACGATTCGAAAAAGGACAGGTCCGCGCAACCCCCTGTGGCGTGCAAGAAAAAGTTTCCGGGCTTGCTAGAGGCAGGGGGGCGCTTTAGGTTGTGCCGCCGGGAAGCCCCAGTGCGGTTCTCCCGTTGTTCCAGCGCATTCCACACCCTCTTTTTTTCCGTGAGTCCGTTGCCATTATCGCACTTCACCTTCGCGCGGCCCGATCTGGCGCGGAGGCGTTCGGGAACCGCTGCGTTCAGCTCCTGATGAAAAAATCGCCTTCCATGCCACAGACCGTTGCGCGCGTTCCTGGCCACGAGCTCAAAGTTCTCCAGATTTTCAGCCGCTATTTGCAATTCGGCGGGGAAGAAGGAAGCGTGTACCGGATCGGCGATGCGTTGATGGATGAACACGACGTGGAATATTACCTCGAATCGACTGCAAACCTCATCGGTGCCGGGAAATGGACGGATAAGCTGCTCATGTTGGGAAAGGTCATCAACAACCGCAAGGCAGCCAGGGATTTGCGGCGCATGCAGGAGATCGGCCGGTTCGATCTCTGGCAGATCCATAATATATTTCCGGCGCTTTCGCCCGCGGTTTATAAAGAGGCGTTCCGTCTCGGCGTGCCGGTGGTCCACTACCTCCACAATTACCGGATGGGGTGCTTGAACGGTTTTTTTCTCGATCATGGGAACCCCTGCCAATTGTGCCTGGGTGGCCATTTTTCGCACGCCATCAAGGCCAAATGCTGGCAGGAGAGCCATTTCATCTGCGCCTGGATGGGGCTGGTCATGAACCGCGTCCAACGCCTGGATGTTTTTCGCAAAGTCAGCCGATGGATTGCCATCAGCGAAGCGCAAAAAGCCGTGCATGTGCAAATGGGGATTCCCGGGGACCGGATTGATGTGATCCATCATTTTTACGAGCCGACCCATCCCGCGTTGCCGCTCCCGGACTCCGGGTACGCGCTGTTTATCGGGCGGCTCTCGCAGGAAAAGGGGTGCCGGGAACTGCTGAAGGCCTGGCGCGCCATGCCAGCCGAGCGTAAACTCGTGATTGCGGGAGAAGGGCCGGAATTGGCCCATCTGCGGAGCTACGTGGCGGAGGCCGGTCTGAGCAACGTGACCTTTGCCGGTTTCGTCCCCCGGGCCGCGCAGGAAGCGCTTTGGCGCGGAGCCTCTTTTTCCATTGTGCCCTCGGTTTGGATGGAACCGTTCGGGATGGTGGTGCTTGAGGCATGGAGCCGGGGCCGCCCCGTGGTGGCCCATTCCATCGGAGCCCTTCCCGAACTCATCACCCACGGAAAAACCGGGTTGCTGGTGCCGCCCTTTCACCCGGAGGCGCTGGTGGCCGCAATGGAACGGCTCTTCCAAGAGCCTGATCTGCTCAAAACGATGTCGATTCAGGCCAGGCAAGAAGTCGAAACGCGCTTTTCCAAAACGGAGTGGAAGCGCAAAATCCGCCTCACGTATTCGAAAGCTTTCACCCCCTTATGAATTATTTAAAAAGCAAAGTCCTGCCCGAGCGGGGATCCACCAGCGCTCTATTTAATCACGGCTGGGCTCTCGCCCTTTTTTGTTTGATGATAGCGGTCGAACTCATCACCAAGGCGACGATCTCTCCCTTGGTAAGCATGTTGTGTTTCGGTTTTTTCGCGCACCGCATGCGTCCAGAACCTGTGGCCGCTTGGGTGGTCATCTTCTCGCTGGCCTCGCTGTTCTTTCTGCTGGAACCTTGGGAAGGCGGGACTCCTTCGGATCGCCCGACTGCCTATATCCGTTTCTGGACTGTGATGGTGGGCGGCATCGGGGCCGTGATTCTGAGTTTTGACAGAACCCGGATTGCAGAAGGCTTTCTCCAGACGATTCGCATTTTGGAAAAGCTGCCCGCCCCTGTCATTATTTCAGATAATATCGGATGTGTCGTATTCATGAACCACGATGCCCTCAAGCTGCTGGATACGACGGCCGACGCCGTGCGCGGCGCCTCTTATTTCAGCTTTGTGGCGGGCGAGGAGAGGGGCAAAACGATCCAAAAATATTTGGATTTTGTCGATTCCTCAGAAACGATACTTCACGATGTGATCCTCCAAATCAAAAAGCCCCAGCCGATGAAAACTCAAGCGGCTCTCGTGGTGATCGAAGGGGAAAGAACCAAGCTGGTAGCCACTGTATTTTCACCAACGCGCCATTTTTCTGCGCCCGAGAAAGTGGAACCCCCTGCGGCCGCCCACTAGGTTGCACCGGGCCACCGGCTGGGCACGCGCAAACGGGTTTTATGAATGCGGCTTTCGGGCGAATGCACCGTGTAAACTGAAATCGTGAGATCCTTGCGCGCATAGGCGCCCGCCAGGAATTTGCGGAGCCGGTGCATCAGGATCACGGGGAACCTGAGCAGGCCGGGCACCTGCATTTGCGCTCTCCAGCGCGCACTTTCCTGGAAAGCGATTTTGGTTTGGCCGAGATTGGTCCCGGTGATGGTGAAGGCCGAAAGCGGTTTGTTCAGCACGGCCATCTTGAGCTTTGCCCGCAGCAGGGTCGCTACCCAAACGGCATCGGAAATGGTTTGATATTGAGTATTGAGCAGGAAGCCGCGCTCGATGACGGAATGGCGCACAAAGGTGGCGCAACTGAGCGTGCTGAGATGAACGAGCCGGGTATGAAGCAGGGTCGGCTTGAGCGCCCTGCGATAGGAGAGAATCTCGCCCCGGGCATCCAGCAGCACGGCATCCCCAAAGAGCACATCGACTTCCGGATGTTGGCTGAAATATTCGGCGACGCGGGCGAGCGTTCCGGGCAGATATTGTTCGTCGCAGTTGAGCCACGCAAGCACCTCTCCGGTAGCCCGAAGAAATCCGCGGTTGATCGCGTCATACATCCCGTGATCTTTTTCCACCACGGTCTTCACGCGCGGGTCGCCCGGCAGCCAGTCGAGGGTGCCGTCGTCGGAACCGGCGTCCTGCACGAGATGCTCGACTTCCACTCCCGTCTGGTCCGCGACCGAGGCAATGCAAAGCTTGAGCCAGCCGGAGTTCCGAAAGCTGGGGGTGATGATCGAGAATTTCATGAGGGCAGGATTCAGATTCCCTCATCGTTGCGGGAACGAAGCACTTTCGCCGGATTGCCCGCCGCGAGCGCTCCCGGGGGCACATCGCAAGTCACCACCGCCCCCGCCCCGATCACCGCCCCGTCTCCGATGGTGACTCCTTTCAAAATAATGGCTCGCGTACCGATGAACACCCCGCGTCCGATGCGGATCTCGCGGGCGTTTGCTGCGCATTCGACCCTCCATTTCCCGTCGCCTGAGGCCACATGGAGATCGTTGTCCAAAAGCATCGCGCCGGAGCCGATGAGGGTGTTTTCGCCGATCGTAATCGACTTTCCCGCGCAAAGAACGGCGCCGCTGATCCCGACATTTTTCCCCAATTCGAGCCGCGCCCCCGCAGAGAGGGTGCGCAATACCGACGGCTGAAAACAGCCCAAGGGATTGGAGCGCAGGGCGCTGTGGATGCGAACCCCTTCAGAAAACAGCATTTCTGATCCGTCTTGCCGGCTGATCAATGGGCGTCCCAAAAACAGCACGTCCGACGCGCAGCAAACCCCTTTGCATTTCGCTTCCACCTTCCATATCCATGAAGGCAGCGCGCGAACACGTGCAAGGCAACTTCCCAGCTTTTCAGCGATTGTCATGTCGGTTGGAACGGAATTTCTGGACAGCACAATGACCCGCACTATGTATATGTCCAGTGAGAGTCGCCATTCTCGCGGATTTCCCGCTGCATGTCATTCCCGAATTTGGAGAGAGATTTCTCCCCAAATCCCATTTCGCGACCTGGCTTCCGCAGCTTGCCGAGGCGTTCGGCGCTTATCCCGATTTGGAGGTGCATTGGATCGTCCTCAGCGATCTCTTGAGCGCTCCCTGCCAAGTGCGTTGGAACAACCAGACCTTTCATGTGCTCACCACCGTCCCAAAGGGGCGGGCCGCCACCTTTTATGCCCGGGACCGCCGGGCGATTCGCGCCTGCCTGGAAAAGATTCAGCCCGAAATCGTTCATGGATGGGGCACCGAGGATGTTTATGCCCTGGCTGCGGCGATTTCCGGCTTTCCCAATGTGGTCTCGATGCAAGGGGTGCTCAGCCATTATGTTTTGAAGAACCGAATGCCCCTGCGGGCTTGTTTCCAGGCGCTTTTGGAGCTTTTTGTTTTGCACAAAGCCGAGCGCATCACCACCGAAAGCGCATGGGGGCGGGAAGTCGTTCTGCGCAGAAATCCCCGCGCCCGCGTCGAGTTGGTGGAATACGGAGTGCAGAATCCTTTTCTGGAAATGCAATGGAATCCCGATCCCCGGAAACCGGTTGCTCTTTTCATCGGGACGGTTGTTCCCCGCAAGGGGATCCAGGATGCCGTGGCTGCTTTCCGCGATCCTGCGCTGGCGGGCGCCGAGCTGTGGGTGGTGGGCGATGGCGCAAGCCGTTGGGCTGAGGAACTCCGCGCGAGCGCTCCCCCCAACGTGCAGTGGCTCGGGCGCTTATCGGCGCTCGACACGGCCCAGCTTCTTTGCCGGGCATGGTGTCTGGTGCTTCCGACCCGCGCCGATACCAGCCCAAACGTAGTGAAAGAAGCCCGCGTCATTGGCCTGCCGGTTGTGAGCACCCGTTGCGGCGGGCAGGTCGCCTATATTGAACACGGCAAGAACGGCTTTCTGGTCGAGCCGGGCGACATTAATGCATTAACCAAAGCGCTTACGGCACTCCTTTCGGATTTCGAAAAGATGACGGTGATGGGTCGCCGCCATCAGCAAGAACACCGCCAGCTGCTTCATCCGCATCGGACGGCGGAAGCTTTTTTTGATCTGTATCAGAAAAGGCTCTCCCAAAGCGAAAAGCCGCAGTAGTAATTCGCCTCATGAAACGCAGAATCGCCATCGCTTTGGAGCCCCCGCTCATGCAGCATGGCGGCGTTGAGGTTCTCATCCAAGGATTGCTCGAAGGGTTGGCGGATCACTATGAAATCGTTCTGGTATCGGGCGATTCAAGTCCCGAAGAGATCCCAGCGCCTTATCGCGATTTCATTGTCGACCACGTTTATTTGCAGGGGTGCCCCGTTACCTACCTTGCGGCGCGGAAACTCGCGAAAGAGCTCCAGGCGAAAAATGTCGAGTTGGTCCATTTCAATCTCGGAGGCGTTTACACTTTTGGCGGGCGGTTATGGGGAAGATCGCCCGTCGTGGCTTGCTCCCGGCTCGGCATTCCCACGCTGACCACCGTCCATCTTGTGGAAGCCACGTTGGAAGGCTTTTGTGGCCCCCAGAAGCCGCGCTGGTTTAAAAGGGCGTTATGGCCTTTCGCCTGGCTCAGTCGGCTTCAGACGTTGTTGCATGCAAAACAGGAAATCGCCGTTTCCTGCCATGACAAGGAGCGGATGCAACGCTGGTTCCGCCCCTGGCGCGATCGGATTTCCCATCTGTACCATTCGCGCATTAAGGAAGAGAACGAGCGTCCCGTCCATCTCTCCCAACGGGAGCCGATCCTCCTGAGCGTCGGCACGATTGGCTTGCGCAAAGGCCAACCTTTTTTAATCCGCGCGTTCGCCCGGATCGCCCAAGCGCACCCCGGTTGGCGATTGATCCTCGTCGGCAGGGGGAGTGACGCAAGCACTCGGATCGTGCAGGAAGAGATTGCGCAAGCCGGGCTGGGAGATCGCTTGGTTTGGACCGGGCCGCTTCCCACCGAAGAGATTGTCGATCTGATGTATCGCGCCTCGTTGTTTGTCATGCCCTCTTTGGAAGAAGGATTGGGGTTATCGCTCCAGGAAGCGCTTTATCGCGGCTGCCCGGCGGTGGGCTCACGGGTCGGCGGCATCCCGGAGTTGATTGATGACCAAAGCAACGGGCTCCTCGTGCCGCCCGGCGACGTTGAAGCACTCGCTGAGGCACTGGACACCGTTCTTTCCGATGAGGTGCTTCGCCACCGGCTCGCGGCCCAAGCGCGTCCCTCCGTGATCCGCAAAGAAATGACCCACCCCCAAATGGTGGAAAATTACCGCTGTATTTATGACGCCTGGCTCACCAAGTAAGCGCCCTTCTTTTGTGGTCGCCGCGCCATTCCGGACGGTATGCGACCACTTTGCGCGGCTGTTTCAAAAGCATGGCATCTTGCGCCTATACGCGGTGGGCACTCGGCGACCCACGGCAGGTATTTCTCCCGAATGGACGCGTCTGCTCCCGCTGTTCGGCCTGCTTTCCTACGCGGCGGCAAAAACCGTCCCTCCTTTCTACGCC
Source organism: Verrucomicrobiota bacterium (assembly GCA_026398235.1). Lineage (GTDB taxonomy): Bacteria > Verrucomicrobiota > Verrucomicrobiia > Chthoniobacterales > Chthoniobacteraceae > UBA695. The sequence continues at coordinate 2,024 of JAPLTE010000025.1, read as the reverse complement.
GAATCGTTCCGGTTCCGGCTCCACCCGATGCTCGACCATTGGGTGAAGCAAAAGCTCCAGCCGGGAGATCACATTCTCTCCAGCTACGCCTATGCCAATAAATCCTTCCAATGGGTGCGGCGGCATGGCGGCAAAACCTTTCTCGACGGCGGCAATTCGCATCCGGAAAATTTTTGGGAAATCCTCGTCGAGGAACATCGCCGCTGGAACTGCCCCTACCCTCCCGTGGCCCGGCATTATCACAAACGCTGCCTGGCGATGATGGAAGACGTGGATTACGTTCTTGCTTCGAGTTCCTATGTTGCGAACTCTTTTTTAAGCCGTGGTTTTTCACCGGACCGTGTGCTTCGCAATATCTACCCGGTGGACCTGTCTTGCTTTACCCCGCGCACCACGCCGAGGCCAAAGGATCAGCCGCTGCGCATCATCAATACCGGCGGGGTGATGCTCCGCAAAGGCACCCCTTATTTGTTGGAAGCTTTTCGGATCATCCTTAAACAAGAACCGTCCGCACGGCTGATGCTCACAAGCGGCATCGCCGAGAGCATGAGACACATTCTCCCGCGCTACAGCGATCTCCCCATCGATTGGTCTCCCGGCTTGCCGCATCCCCAGCTGGCCGAGCGCCTGCGAAGCGCGGATATTTTTGTGCTCCCTTCCTTGGAAGAAGGCCTGGCCCGCACCTCCCTGGAAGCCATGGCCTGCGGATTGCCAGTGGTCGTGACGCCCAACACCGGCAGCAACGACCTCGTCACCGAGGGCGTCAACGGCAGCGTCGTTCCGATCCGCGATCCCCAAGCCATCGCCGAAGCCGTGCTCTTTTGGTGGCAAAAAATCCAGGACGGCACCTATGCTTCCGGTTCGTTCGACGCGAACCTTTTGTCCACCGCGAGCTTCGAAGCCACTCTGGAACGACAACTCGACGCATTGCATCTTCTGCCCTCATGACCGCTCCTTCGCCACGGTTTGCCTTTGTTTCCGGGAACCTGAACCTTGGTGGATCGACCACCTTTCTTTGCAACATTGCTGGAGAACTCGTGCGCCGGGGCGTGTCTGTGCGTGTGTTTTGCACCCAAAAGCACCATCCTTTGGCCGCGGATTTTGAAAGCCAGAACATTCCTGTTTTCACTGCGGACGAACGGCGCTGGATTTACGAAGACAGGATCGCCGCGTTGTTGAAGGAACTGCGCGCATTTGAGCCCACCCTTGTGGCGGGCTGCCTTGCCCCGGCTTCTTTTGAAATCCTGCGCTACCTCCCGCCGGGCATTCGGCGCGTAGGGATGGTGCAATCCGACGACCCCGGCGTTTATGGATGCCTTGCGGCTTATCGCGAAAAGATCGATGCCGTCGTAGGCGTTTCAAAAACCATTGCGGCCCGGCTGCAAGCAATGGAAGCCTTCGCGGGCAAACAGATCGCCTGCATCCCGTATGGTGTTCCGATGCCGGCCAGCATTCCCGCCGCCCCCTCGTGCGGCGGGCCGTTGCGAATCCTCTACCTTGGACGGCTCGACGAAGATCAAAAGCGAGTTCGGCTCTTTCCGGAAATTTACCGGCATCTCTGCGCCAGCGGCATTCCCTTTCGCTGGACTCTGGCAGGAGAAGGGCCGGAGCGTGCTTTCCTGGAAGCAAAGATGAGCGGCGGCGGGCCGGATCAGCACGTTCTTTTTACAGGACAGGTGGACTACGCAAACGTGCCGTTGCTGCTGCAAAACCAGGATGTGTTGCTCTTGACCTCCACGTTTGAAGGGCTCCCGTTAAGCCTGTTGGAAGCCATGGGGCAGGGGTTGGTTCCCGTCGTGTCGGACCTCGAAAGCGGGATCCGCGAAGTCGTGGATGAAATCAATGGTTTGTTGGTCCCGGTCGATAATATTGAAGGTTATGCACGGGCATTGGTTCACCTGCACAAGGATCGCGAGGAACTCACTCAAAAACGCACCACCGCACGTGCCCGCGTTTTTCCCGCCTATTCGATCGCGGCAATGGCAGACCGCTGGATGCAATTGGCCACAGAAATGCCGCAACCG
>JAPLTE010000060.1 GCA_026398235.1 Verrucomicrobiota bacterium | reverse complement strand
GCGGCCTCGGGAAGCACGGGTGTGATCAAGATCCCGAGAATGCGCAATGCTTCGGCGAGGTGGTAAAGCACCGTGTCAAGCTGGCCGGCTTGCGCCGGGTCTTTGGCGAGCTTCCACGGCGCTTGCGCCTCAATATAGGCGTTGCATTTGGCAGCCAGACCGAACGCCGTTTCCAGCGCGGCATGTACCTGGTATTGATCCATCTTCCCCGAATATTGGGTAACGGTCGCACGCGCTTCCGCGAGCCATTCCGTCTCGGCGGCAGGCCGCTTGAGCACACCGCTCCGGTACCGCTGCGCCATGTTGAGCGTGCGGTTGAGCAGGTTGCCGAGATCGTTGGCGAGATCGGTGTTATAGCGCACCACCAGGCGTTCCTCGGAAAATTCCATGTCCTGGCCGGTCACGGTGTCGCGCATTAAATAATAACGCAGCGCGCCCGGCCCGTACTTGTCGGCGAGCAGGTTCGGATCAACGATATTGCCGAGGCTCTTGCTGATCTTGGCGCCGCCACTGTTGATGTAACCGTGGACGAGCAGCGGCGGGATTTCCGCGTCGGTGAATCCCGCGGCGTGCAGCATGATCGGCCAGTACACGCCGTGAGCGGGCACCAAAATATCTTTGCCGATGACGTGCAGCGCGGGCCAGCGGCCATCGAACTCGGCGTTGTGGGGTTGCGCGCTGTTCCAGTATCCGCCGAAGCTGATGTAGTTGATGAGCGCGTCGAACCAGACATAGGTGACGTAGCCCGCATCGAACGGCAGCTCGATGCCCCATTCCAGGCGCGCCTTGGGCCGCGAGATGCAGAGGTCGCCGCTGATCCGCTCCACCGCGTTGCGCAATTCCGTCTGGCGGAATGCCGGCGTCACGTAATGGGGATGGCTCTCGATGTATTGCAGAAGCCAATCCCGGTGCTTGGCGAGCCGGAAGTAGTAATTCTCCTCGGTGATCTCCTGCACTTCCCCCCACTCCGGGCCGAACTCCCCGTCCGGGCCGCGTTCTTTATCCGTGAGAAATTGTTCCTGCCGGACACTGTAGAACCCGGCGTAGCTGGCCTTGTAAATCTCCCCGGCGTCGAAAAGCTGTTGGAGAATTTTTTGCACCACGCTCTTGTGCGACGGCTCGGTGGTGGCGGCCCAGGCGTCATGGCTGAGGCCGAGTTTCTCCCAAAGCGCGACGAATTTCCCCGTCACCTCGCGCGCAAACTCGGCGGGCTCGACCCCCTGTTTCTGCGCGGTTTGCTGGACCTTCTGCCCGTGCTGGTCCACGCCGGTGAGGAAGAAAACCGGTTCCCCTTGGAGCCGGTGGTAGCGCGCGAGCACATCGGCGAGGATCTTCTCGTAAGCGTGGCCGATGTGCGGCGCGGCATTCGTGTAATCGATGGCAGTGGTAATGAAAAACGTCTTGGCCATAAGGCAAGCGGAGAGCATGAACCCAAGTGGGGCTCCACCGCAAGAGAAAGGGAAAACCGGTTGAGGGAACGTGCTTTGCCCGTAATTTGTCCTGATGGAGACGCACACGCGCAGTTCTCTTGTCCTGCGGATAAATAAAAGGAAAGGGCTTGACCTTTTGCGTCCAAAACCGGTATACAGATCACGCCCGCCTGTATATTGCGCCCCCATGCAGAAAAATCGCTCAAAAAAAACAGCCCGCAATGCTTCTGGGTCGCCTCTAACGACATCGAAGCTGGGAGATCGGGCCTACCAGCATCTTAAGCGGAAGCTTTTGAACGGGGAACTGGCCGCCGGAGACAAGATTTCCGAAGTGCAATTGGCGGCCGATCTTGGAATGAGCCGCACGCCGGTGCGCGAGGCGATTCGCCGCCTGGAAATGGAAGGCGTGCTGCAACCGGTGGCTTCCAGCGGCACTTTTGTAAAACACGCGGAACGTTCCACGATCATCGAGGTGTATGAGTTGCGTATTGCCATCGAAGGTTTTGCAGTGCAAAAGGCCGCCCGCCGCATGAAGCCCGCGCAAACCCGGGAACTGCGCAAATTATGCAACGCGATGCTCGGGGCGATTCGCGCTTTTCGCGATTCGGGCGAACCTTATCTCACGGGGGAACCGCTCCAATGCTACTTGAGCGCGGATGTCGGCTTCCATCTCCTGCTGCTGGAAGCGGCGGAAAACCGCCACGCGCTGGCGATCTACAACGACTTGAACCTGAGGAGCGCCATTTTCGGCTGCCGCAGTCATGAGCGCGATCTGCATCACGTCGCCCGGGTCTGGCTGCAACACGACCGGGTGGCGCGCGCGGTGCAACAGCACGATGCAAAGCGGGCTTTGCAGAAGCTCGAGAAACACATGTACGCGAGTATGAATGCTGCTTTGGAAGCTTACGATGCCCACCTTGCGGGTCGTTGCATGGGAACTGCGCAACCCGGCTTCACGGAAGCGATGGCCGCCTCAATGGCGAGATTGCATCCCAAAGTGGCCTGAAGATTTTCCTCATCAACCCAAATAAATATGAAAAAAGTAATTACTTTCGGAGAAATCATGGGACGCCTGGCTCCTCGTGGATTTTTGCGCTTCCGCCAGGCCATTCCCGGGTCTTTGGACCTCACCTTCGGGGGGGCCGAAGCCTCAGTGGCCGCTTCCGTGGTTTATCTTGGCGGGCAGGCTGCGTTTGTCAGCGCTTTGCCCGACCATGCGATTGCGGATGCTTGTGTGGCCAGCATCAAGGCAATGGGCGTGGATACTCAATATATTCAACGCACAAAGAAAGGCCGTCTCGGACTCTATTTTCTTGAGACCGGGGCCAATCAGCGCCCGAGCACGGTGATCTATGATCGCGGGGGATCGGCAGTGTCGATGGTCCCCGCCGAGCAGTATTCCTGGAAGGAAATCTTCACGGGAGCCGGCTGGTTCCACATATCAGGTATTACCCCCGCGATTTCAAAAATAGCCAGCGAAACGGTATTGGCCGCGGTGCAGGCGGCCCACGCTCAAGGCGTCACGGTTTCCTGCGATCTGAACTTCCGCCGCAAACTCTGGAGCTGGGAAGCGGGCGCGGACCCGGCGGAGCTTGCGCAACGCACCATGCGCAAAATTTTGGCCTACGTCGATGTGGTGATTGGCAATGAAGAAGACGCCGGCGAAGTGCTGGGCATTCATGCGCAGGACACCGACGTGCATTCCGGCAAGGTGGCGACGGACAAATACCCCGAAGTGGCGCGGCAGGTCGTGGCGCAATTCCCGAATGTCAAGAAAGTGGCCATCACGCTGCGCGAGAGCCTTTCGGCATCGCACAACAATTGGGGTGCCATGCTTTATGACGCCGCAAGCGATTGCGCTTACTACGCGCCGGTTCGCGCAGGGCAGTACACCCCTTACGAAATCAAGAACATCGTGGATCGCGTGGGCGGTGGCGACTCGTTCGCGGCGGGGTTGATCTTCGCGCTGACGACTCCCGAGTTGCAAGATTCGCCAAGCGCGGTGGCGTTTGCCGTGGCGGCTTCGTGTCTCGCCCACAGTATTCCTGGAGACTGCAACTTCTCCAGCCGGTCCGAAGTCGAAGCGCTGATGCGCGGATCGGAATCCGGCCGGGTCGTTCGTTAGGTCCCCTTGAAATGTCTCCACCCAGCCGACCGAAATGGTTGCCGCGTGCGGTTCGGCGTGCTCGCTTTTGCTTGCACCCTTCCCAACAGCAGTCTGCTCGGCGCGCTTCATAAAGGCGGCCCGCTTTAGATGGGGGGCTATGGCTGTCTGCTCGGTGGGATCTTTACCGATGGTGTCTTGCGCAGCGACATCCTTGAAACTGATCCAAGTGCTATTAAAGCATCCAGATTTAGGCATCAATGGCGATTGCTAAAGTTCATAAAAAGTTCAGCATCCTTTTTTGCTCTAAGAAGCTGTCTAAAAATTGGGGGCGGGGTGCGTTGCAGCAGATTTTGGGGTTGGCCAAGGCGGTGCGGAGGGAGCAAATCTGAGGATCTGCGACCGATGCGCAACGCAGGCCAGCGCCCAAAGATGCGCAACCCTTCGGGCAAGAGGGTGTAAACGGGCTCTGAGGGCGTTGCTCGCTCCTTACGGATCCACCGATCCGCTCGTCACTCGCGCCTTCTCTTAACCCATTTTCCCCTCTTGCGCACCCTCGCCGAATTTTTAGACAGCTTCTAAGCAAAGAGTTTAGTTGTTTGCATTAAATTATCGCCTTAATTATGAAACATCTCTTATTGATTCTGGCTTGCAGCCTCTCTGGCCTATCCATGTGCGCCGCCGATGCGCCGCTCGCAAAACCGCCATTTACCCCAGCTGTTGGCGCGCAGGGGCAGCGGCGCGAGGAGGTAATGAAGGAACTCGCCAAGAATCCTTATCCTAAAACCGGCGGGTGGCATTTTGTGGGCAAGGCTCTGGCGTCGTATTGGGTGGGAAAATCAGCGGATGGAGACGCGGCCATCCTCGCCATGAAATCGCAAGCGGAAGACGCGGGAGGGGGAGGGGAGGAGATGGGCTTCCACTGGAAGGCGTTTCAAATCGCGCGGATCGTTTTTCTTTTCGGCCGCGAAGGCGTTTTTGCTCCCGGCCGGATGAGTCCCGAAGCTGAAAAAACGGCCAAAGAATTATTATGGGCCTGGCTGGAACCGCGGGGACGCGCGGTGTTGGTTGAGCCCTCGAAAGATTGGTGGATCTGGGGCAGCGAGAACCACCATTTGCAGGCATGGTTCAGCATGTGGGGCGCGCTGAGTGTTTTGGACAGGGATCCTGCCTACGTCGGGCGCATCTTCGCCGATGGAATGACCCTTCCGCAGCTCAAGAAGGGGTGCAATGAATATTTTAAGCGCTGGATTCGCAACCGCGCCACACGGGGACTTTTTGTGGAATGCGGTTCGACGTACGCCAAATATTCGCTCAGCGGATTTTATAATTTCGTGGATTTCGCCGATGACCCAGAATTGCGGGGGCTGGCCAAGCAATTTCTCGACCTTTGCTGGACCCAATGGGCTCTGGAGCAAATCGATGGAATGCGAGCAGGTAGCCGTCACCGCATTTATCCCGGAGAGGGCTCGGAACGGCAGGGCGCAGCCACGGAAACGGCGGCATACCATTTTGGTGGCATCGGCAAAAATTCGATGCATCCTTCGGTTTGGTGTGCGGCCACTTCCAGCTACACGCCCCCCGCGCTGGTGCAGGAAATCGTGCATCGGCGCGCCGAACTGGGCAATTACCAAATCACCTCGCGTCAGCCGGGGCTGCTCGATGCCTCGTCACCTGCTGTAGAGAATTTTGTGGAAGATCCAAAGTATCCTATGTACCAGCCGGGCGGGATCACCAAGCTGGACCCGGCTTGCCCGTCGATGCTGCGCAGAACCTACGCCACGCCGGGGTTTATCCTCGGTGCAACGATGCTCCCGGCCTTGCCCTTCACTGCATGGGCGGCCATAAGCAGCCAGAACCGTTGGGATGGCGTGCTCTTTACCGGCAAAGATTCGCCGCGTATCTTTGTGCAGCCGAAACGCCCCGCAAAAGGGAGTCTCTATAATACCCAATGGTCGGTCATGGATCAGGGCGTCCTTATCATCCAACGGCTCAAAATGAGCAAGGCGGCCAACACCAGCCGCATTTTCTTTTCCCAAAACCTGCCGCGCACCGAAAAGAACGGATGGATTTTTGTCGAAGCGCAGGACGCCTATGCGGCGGTTAAAGTGGCCGAAGGCGGCTGGAAATGGGAACCGGACAGTGCCGAGTATTGGAGGGAGGTCGGTAAATTCAAACCGAGGCTGGGGGAATGGCTCGCCCCTGAGAAGGAGTTTGCACCCATCGTTTTCGAAGTGGTGCCCAAGAAAGCGTTCCCGGGTTTTGCCGCTTTCCAGAATGCGATCACAAGCAACCGACTCACCCAAGGGGTCGGCCGCCTCGATTACACAAGCGTGTTTTACAAAACGACGCTCACACTCTTCACCGATTACAAGCAACCGCCGCTGATCGGGGGCAAGCCCGTCAACTTTGAAACGCCGATGAGTTTCGACGGCCCGGTGCTTCAATCGGAATTTGGAGGCGCGACGGTGCAGCTCAAGGCTTTTGGGCAAAAGTATATTTTTTCATTTTGAAAGAGGCTCTTAAATCTCGCATCCTTTTGCGGGTTTTGGGGGTGCAATGTCCCTATTGCATGCCGCCAGTCCCCTTCAGCGAAGGGTAAAGTCCCGGGGGGAAAGCATCCGACGGGAAAATCTATCGTTTGCGCTGGGAAACCCTCGGTCAGAATCGCGATAACCCCCGCGACCCGGCTTGGCGCCCCCTTTGATGCTGCGCGTGATCGGCGTTCAGCCCTGGTCTGAAGGCGAATCGGAAGGAGCGGTCTCTTTGGACTCTTTGTTCTCCAGCTTGGCCCGCTTCTTTTCTTCCTTCTTGCGCTTTTTCTCCAACTCTTTCCTGCGTTTTTCGAATTCGTAATTGGGTTTCGCCATAGAGAGTTGTTCTAAATTCGGGGCACTAAACGTCCCCGTTTAACCACTTGCTGAATTGTGCGTCGAGCCGCGCAAGCATGGCATCGACGTCGCGGGAGAGATCGGTGAACTGCCCCCAGCGCGCGGGATCGCAGGCTTTGCCGCTCCCTTCGATTTCGCGAATAAAATCCTCCACAAGGACCAACTGGTCGCCGTACGTGGCGCGCAGGTGGTCCTTGCAGAGTTCGGCCGTCTGGTTTTGTCGGTTTTTTGTGCCGAGGCCCATCTACTTGATGTGGCCGGAAACCAGCTTGGTCATTTCAAACATGCTCACCTGGGCCTTGCCGTTGAAAACGACCTTCAGCGCGGCGTCCGCGTTGATGAGGGTCTTCTTGGTCTGGTCCTGGAGGCCGTTTTTCTTGATGTAGTCCCAAAGCTTCTTGGTCAGTTCGCCCCGGGGAATCGGGGTCGATCCGACGATGGCCGAGAGGGCTGCGTCGGGTTGCACCGGCTTCATTAAGGCTGCGTTGGGTTTGCGTGTGGTGGGTTTGTCGGATTTAGGCATGCGAGCGGTTTATGCAAAAACCGGGCGTTTGGAAACAAAAATAGATCGGTCTATTTTCGGGGAGCTTGTTCCCGTCGGGATCCTGGTCTATGGGTTCTGGAATGGCCCAACAACAATTCCGCCTCTTTCGCGTCTTCGGGATCACGGTTTTTCTGCACTGGTCGTGGTTCCTGGTGGCGGTGTACGAACTGAGCCAGCGCTCCAGCCAATACCATTCCCTGGGCTGGAATATCGCCGAATACCTGGCGCTTTTTGGGATTGTGCTGCTGCACGAGTTCGGCCATTCGCTGGCCTGCCGGCAAGTGGGGGGGAGCGCCGACCAGATTATCCTTTGGCCGTTGGGCGGCGTGGCTTTCGTCAACCCGCCGCCGCGCGCCGGAGCCGTTCTCTGGAGCATTGCCGCCGGGCCGCTGGTCAATGTCGTGTTGCTTGTGCTGCTGAGCGCGGCAGGCCCTTTTCTCCACGGGCTGGCCCTCTCGGCATCGGCATTGCATTTTCTGAGGCAGCTCTGGTGGATCAATTTCACGCTCCTCGCCTTCAATCTGCTGCCCGTCTATCCACTCGACGGCGGGCAAATCCTGCGGGCGCTGTTGTGGTTTGTGCTGGGCCGTTCCCGCAGCCTGTACGTGGCGGCGACTCTCGGCATCATGGGAACGGCAGGATTGCTTGCCTTTGCCGTGGCGAAAGGATTTTTCTCGTTCTGGATCGGCATCATGGCCTTTTTTCTCCTGAGCCAGTGCTGGCGGGGATTTCAGGAGGCAAAGAACCTGACGATGCTCGCCAAGATACCCCGGCACGACGGGTTTGCCTGCCCCTCCTGCCGTGCCCAACCCCTCCAGGCACAGGCATGGGCTTGCCCGAATTGCCGCCAGCCGTTTGACACGTTTGAGCACGGCGCAGTGTGTCCCGCGTGCGGCGGTGCGTCGCCGGTGACCGGTTGCCCGGAATGCCGCCGGGCGCATCCGTTCGCGGAGTGGGTCGCGCGGTAAAACGGGAGAGGGTTGGCCGAAAACAGTCGCAAAATATCTGTTTTCCACCCGCCCTCCCGGAATCGCCCGCGGAGCGGTCGATCCACCCGGTGGATCGCGACCTCCGGGCGCGATGGGATGGCGCGCGCCACTCCCCTTGTTTTGCGCTTTTTTTGCGGCTGATATTTACGCCGTGGCGGCGCGCAGGGCCTGGTCGATGTCGGCCTTGATGTCCTCGATGTTTTCCAACCCGATCGCGAGCCGGATGTAATCGGCGGTGACGCCCGTGGCTTCCTGCTCTTGCGGGGTCAACTGCGAGTGGGTCGTGGAAGCCGGGTGGATCACCAAGCTCCGGGCATCGCCGATGTTGGCCACATGCGAGAGGAGCTTGGCGCTGTTGATGAAGCGTTTGCCTGCTTCGATGCCTCCCTTGATCCCGAACCCGACAATGCCGCCGAAGCCGCCTTTCAAATATTTGGCAGCGAGGGGGTGCGTGGGGGCCTCTTCCAACCCGGGATAATTGACCCAGGCCACGGAAGGGTGCGCCTTCAGGAAACGGGCGACCGCCAGCGCGTTTTCCGAGTGCCGCGTGATGCGCAACGGCAGTGTTTCCAAACCTTGCAGGAACTGGAAGGCATTGAACGGGCTCAACGCGGGCCCGAGATCGCGCAGCAATTGCACGCGCACCTTGATGATGAAGGCGATGTTGCCCGCGCCGGGGACATTGCTCAGGGCGTCCCAGAAAACGAGGCCGTGGTAGCTCGGGTCGGGCTCGGTGAATTCGGGGAATTTCCCGTTGTTCCATTGAAACTTGCCGCTATCGACGATCACGCCGCCGATGGAAGTGCCGTGGCCGCCGATGTATTTGGTGGCCGAAAGCACGACGATATCCGCGCCGTGATCGATCGGCTTCACGAGGCCGACGCCGATCGTGTTATCCACCACCAGCGGGATGCCCGCTTCGTGCGCGATGGCTGCGAGTTTTTCAAAGTCGGGCACGTCGAGTTTCGGATTGCCCACCGTCTCCGCATAGATGGCGCGGGTGCGCGGGGTGATTGCTTTGCGGAACGCCTCGGGGTCCTGCGAGTTAACGAACTTCGCGCTGCGCCCGAGTTTCGGGAAGGTGTAGTGCAGGAGCGAGTAGGTGCCGCCGTAGAGGTTGTTGGCTGCGACGATCTCGTCGCCCGGCTGGGTGATCGCCAGCAGCGCAAGGCTGATCGCCGATTGGCCCGATGCCACTGCGAGCGCGCCGGTGCCGCCTTCGAGCGCCGCCATGCGCTGTTCGAAGACGTCGGTCGTCGGGTTCATCAAACGGGTGTAGATGTTCCCGAATTCTTTTAGGGCGAAGAGATTCGCCGCGTGCTCGGTGCTCTTGAAAACATAGGAAGTCGTCTGGTAAATGGGCACGGCGCGCGAGCCGGTGGTGGGATCTGCGACCTGCCCCGCGTGAAGGGCCAGTGTTTCAAAGTGGTGGTGGGACATAGTGTAGGTTTGGTTTGTGTGATGAGTTGAGCAGAGATTCTGGGTCTTGGCGAGATTTCCCGCGGGAGCAATGCCCCCGCGGGGAATGGTCACACGTTTCCTCCCAATGCTAGAATTCGTATTTCACTTGAACCGCCAGACCTTTGTTCTCGGTGGTATTCAATAGCGGGCCAAAGTGCCCCCACCCGACTGTGACAGTGGCGTGAGGATTGAGGATAAACGCCGCGCCCACGGTCCACCAGTTGTCTTCGCGGTCGATAAGATAGCCCCCATTTTGCAACGGATTGGCGATCTGCTGGTAGGCGTTGGCCTTGCCGCGGAATTCCGCCGCGAGCCACAGCCAGTCGAGAATCCCATAGGCAATGTTTCCTTCAAACGTCGCCCGGTAATTGTCGCCGAACCCGAGATAACCGAGTTGCTCGGCTTCGCTCAGGCGCAGTCCTGCCGTGACGAGCAGCGGATGCCCGAACACGTGCGGGAACGCCTGGGTGGCCGTGAGCGTGAAGTCCACGCCATCATCGCGCTTGTACCCGATCGTGGTCAGCGCGCCGCCAAGTGGGTTGTTAATATTGCCGAGGAGCCTCTCTTTCGAATACCTACCAGGAGGTGGGCACATATGGTAAAGGGAATTTTACAAACTATTTTTACAGGTCGGGTCCAGTTTCTTGTCCGTGGGCTGTTCACGCCACCAGCTTCATCTTGCCGGTCGCCATATCTTTGGGAAATGAAAGAAAAGTTGGAATTTTGCCACTTTCAGGGCGTATGAGTTCAATTCCGCCCCTTCCTGTCACCGAGTCGGTGACTCTGGAATCGAAAGCCGTCCTGCGGCAATGTGCCAGGCTGAGGGCGAATACGAAGCACACCGAAGAAGCTGCCTTGAGGTCGTTCAACTGGAGGGCTTACGTTTCGCCATAATCGTCCACTTTTCGGCGGCTTTCTTGACGCGGGCTTGGAACTCCTTGGGCGCGAGGACCTTTACGTAGCCGCCCCAGCTCAGCCCCCAGCGGGTGATTTCTTCGAGGTCACTATTCCAGAGTAAATCCCATAGGCACGAAAAAAGGGCATGGGGTAGGACAGTATTTGGCTGTTGGGTTCTGGTTGAATGGTCGTGTTGTTGAAGATCGGCTCTGCGGAACGGAGCGCAGCCAGGGAGATCACCCGGTGATCCAAAAGGCATTTTGCAAATGGGCAGCGCAGGATCTGCGGGGCCGATCTTCAGCAACAGAACCCTTCACGTTTCCAGTCCATGAAATCAGCGCAGAGAATCCTTTCCACCCTGAGGCGCATCCTCGGCTGCGGTCCGGCTCTGATAGCCATCCCGGTGCAACTCGAACTCAATCTGCCCCGGTCACGGAGGCGCGCTCTGTGAGCAG
>JAPLTE010000039.1 GCA_026398235.1 Verrucomicrobiota bacterium | reverse complement strand
CCAAAGAAACCGGGTTTTTACTGAACCGAATGGCTGTTTTTCCTGATTCCCCTTGTGAGAACCCCGGATTTACCCCATTGGTAAGGGATGTCATTTTTGGACTTCGGGCTTTCCGAGGATATTATTCATGGGGTGCAGTCGATGGGATACGTCGATCCGTCACCTATCCAGTTGCGCGCTTTTCCAGTGGTTCTTTCCGGTCGCGATTTGATCGCATCCGCACAAACCGGCACCGGCAAAACAGCGGCCTTCGGTCTCCCCATTCTCACCAAACTCGCCAAGCACAAGCCGGGAGGCAAACCGCGTTGCCTGGTTCTGGAGCCGACCCGCGAACTCGCCGCCCAGGTGGAAACGGCGTTCCGCGATTTCAGCCGATTCTCGGATTTGACCGTGGGCCTCATGTATGGAGGCGTCGGCTACGGCAAACAGCGCGAAGATCTCAAAGCGGGGGTCGATTCGCTGGTCGCCACCCCGGGCCGGCTTTTGGACCATCTCGAACAAGGCAGCGTGGATCTCTCCGGGGTGGAAATTCTCGTGCTCGACGAGGTGGACCGGATGCTCGACATGGGTTTTCTGCCGCAAGTGCGCCGGATCGTGGAGCAATGCAACAAGAACCGCCAGACGCTGTTCTTTTCCGCAACCATCCCGCCCGAACTCCAGGGGCTGACGCAATGGGTGGTGCGCGATCCAGCCATTATTGAAATCGGCCGCACCCATTCGCCAGCGGAGACGATCACCCATGCGCTGTATCCCGTTTCCCGCGATCAGAAATTCGATCTGCTGCTGGCTTTGTTGGACAAAACCGACTACTCCAGCGTGCTGATCTTCTGCCGCACCAAGGTCGGCGCAGACCAGATCGCCGCGAAGCTCAAATCCAATAAACATTCCGTGGTTGCGTTGCATTCCAACCGCACCCAGAACGAACGGATGGACGCGCTGGAAGGGTTCAAGTCCGGCAAATACGAAGTAATGGTGGCCACCGACATCGCCGCGCGCGGCATCGACGTGGCGGGCGTTTCGCACGTCATCAACTTCGACGTCCCGCAGCACCCGGAGGATTACGTGCACCGCATCGGACGCACCGGACGCGCCCAGGCCGTAGGGGATGCGTTCACTATTTTCACCGGCGAGGATCTCGAACACGTGGTCAAAATCGAGTACTTCATCGGCACGAAAATCGCCCGCCAGAAGCTGGAAGGGTTCAATTACCTTTATTGCGCCCTCTTCGCCTCGGAAGTGCCCGGCGCAGCGCCCAAGCCGATCCGCCGTAAAACGCCCGCGAGCCGCAGACGATAGCCCGCAGCATACCGGGAGGCGCGCTCCGCTTGCGATCCCGGGGTGGATCGTGCGCTCCGCGCGCGATTCCGGGAGTGGGCGTCGCAAGCAAAATCGGCTCGCTCCGCTCGATCTGCATTGGAAAATCGCCCGCGGAGCGGCCGATCCACCCTTGCCCCCTGCGCGTTGTGTATTATTGCATAGTCCTCACGTATTCCGCGACCGCTTCCTGCCAGGGGCGCGGGACGATGCCGGTGACGGTGGTCAGTCGTTGCGTATCGAGCACGGTATAAATCGGACGCTCGGCTACGAACGCTTTCAGATCACGCAAAGCCTGGAATGCCACAGTGCGGCCTTTGAGGGGACGCCCGGCTTGTGCCGCGCAATCGAGCGCGTATTGCCCATACTCCTGCCAGGTGCATGCGCCCGATGGGGTGAGATGCAGCACGCCCCCCACCGGTTTTTCCCACAACAGCGGGCGCAACCAGTCGACAAGGTCCAGGGTATAAGTTGGGGTGGACCATTTATCGCCGATGGCCTGGAGTTCATCGGTTTCCAGAGCGCGCTTGAGGATTTGATCCACGAAGCTGGGCCGATCGGGACCGAACACCCAGGAAACCCGCGCGGCAAGGTGGTCGGCGCAGGCGTCGAGCAACTCGATTTCGCCCTGCCGCTTGGAGGCTCCATAAACGCTGAGCGGACGCGCCGCATCGCTCTCGGTATACGGTTCGCGTTTCATGCCGTCGAAAACGTAGTCGGTGCTGATATGGATACAGCGGGCCCGTTTGCGCGCGCAAATTTCTGCGATCTCCCGGACGGCTCGGGCGTTCACCGCAAACGCCTCCTCTTCGTGCGTCTCGCAGTAATCCACGTTCGTGAGGGCGGCGGCGTTGATGAGGGCGTCGAAATCGAGTCCGCCCAAAGCGCACCGAATCGCCTCGGGCGATGCCAGGTCGAGTTGGCTGTGGTTCAAGCCGATGACGCGGGTTTCGGCGGCGTAACCGCGCGCAAGCGCTGCGCCGAGACGACCGCCGCTGCCCAGGATGACGAGGGTGGACATATTCAGCAGTGGAGCAGCGGTTCCCACCAGGCACGGTGGGCCACATACCAATCGATGGTCTCGCGAATGGCTTGTTCGGGGCGATGGAGCGGTTTCCAGTGAAGGGCGTTCTGGGTTTTACTGGAATCAATGGCGTAGCGGCGGTCGTGGCCGAGGCGGTCCGTGACGTACCGGATGAGGCTCTCGGGTTTACCAAGGTGGGCGAGGATCATTTTTACGACCTCAATGTTTTCCAGCTCGCCGTCGCCCCCAATATTATAGATCTCCCCCGCTTTGCCTTCCAGGAGGACGGAAAAAATCGCGCGGCAATGGTCTTCCACGTGAATCCAGTCCCGGACATTTTTGCCGTCGCCATACACCGGAAGCGGCTCATCCTTCAGCGCCTTGATGATCATCAAAGGGATTAATTTTTCGGGAAACTGATACGGCCCGTAATTATTGGAGCACCGGGTGACGATCACCTCCATGCCGTAGGTCTTGTGGTAAGCCAACGCGAGGAGATCGGCCCCGGCCTTGCTTGAAGAGTAAGGGGAACTCGGGTCGAGCGGCGTGGTCTCGGTGAATTTTCCCTCGGGCCCGAGGGACCCGTAGACTTCGTCGGTGGAGATTTGAATGAACCGCTTTACTCCATGACGCCGGGCGCAATCGAGCATGACGGAGGTGCCGATCACATTGGTGTGAACAAAATTCTGCGGCGAATCAATCGAGCGATCCACATGGCTCTCGGCGGCAAAATTGATCACGCCAAAGAACTGGTGCTTGTGCATGAGGGCCTCGATCTGCTGTGCATTGGCGATGTCGGCGTGGAGAAACTCATAGCGTTCCCCGTATTTTTCAGCCAGACCGGCCACGTTGGTAATGGACCCGGCGTAGGTGAGCGCATCCACATTGGTCACATAGGCAGGGCCGTAATGTTCGAGAATGTAGCGAATGAAATTCGAACCGATAAACCCACAGCCTCCAGTAATGAGCAGTCGCATATTTAAGTGGAATGATAGCAACCTGTCCGGGAAGAACTAGTGGGAATTTCCACGAGAAACGGGTCGGGGCGTTATTCCGAAACCCCCTCGACCCCCAGCGCGCGGAGTTGTTCCAGGAGACGGGCGTGCTGGGTGTGGTCGTAATGGAGCGCGTGAAAGCCAAGGTCACGGGCGGTGGCCACATTAGGCGCAAGGTCGTCGATATAGACGGTTTCGTCGGGCTGGAGACCGAATTGGCTGAGGGCAATTTCGAAAATCTGCCGCCCCGGTTTCATGCAGCCCACGAGGTGGGAATAGACGCTGCCGGAAAAATATCCGAAAACGGGGTAGGTGGCCTCGAAGTAATCCGCATGGATGTCGCTGGTGTTGGAGAGGAGGTAAAGCGGATAGCGGCCATGAAGCCCGGCGACGAGACGGGTCATCGCGACGTTTTCCTCGAAGATGTTTTCCCACGCGGCAACGAAATCGGCTTCGCTTCCCTCATATTCCAGCGCGGCGATGGCCTGCTGGAGAAATTCCGCGCGCCCGATCTGGCCGGACTCGTAGCGTTGGGTGATCTCTTTTGCCCGAGGCGGCAGTCGCTCAAACGGTGTTGCGCATTGGGAGGCGATACGCCGGATGGCCCGGTTGAAGTCAAACGGGATTAGGACGTTTCCGATATCAAAGACAAATGCGCGAATCATGGCGGTGGATAAGTCGATAAGTTTGCGATCTTTTCGATTCGAGACAATCTTTTGTTTTCCTCGCGCCGGCATTGCCGAAACCGCTCAAAGAGATTACATAAGCTGCCCGCCCAAAAATTCGATGAAATCCAAAAAATTAGACGAAGCCCGTTTTCTCGCTGTCCTCCAACGTGTCCTGCCTCAAACCATTCAAGATCCCCACCTGGCCAACGCGATCTACGAGCAAGTCCTTAAGGAGGTGCGCCTCTTCAACAGCCTCGATTCGTTTGAAAAATTCTGCGAGAAAGGATCGCTGCCCGATGCCGAACCGGCCACCGTCGCCGAATTCCAAAGTCAGCTCGCGGGGAATTTCGGCCCGGAGAATGTCGTCGTCACTCCGCAGGAAGACGGGACTGCCGTGGCCGTGGAAATTGCCCTGCCCGACCACATCGTAAACACGCTGGTCAAAGTGGTCGCCCCCGGCACCGAGGAGGAGGAAGCCGAAGCCCCCTACATCCCCTTCCCCGTATCGCTGCCCGAAGATCCCGAACTCGTATGGCTGCTCGCGCGGCGCGAGAATCTCGGACCCGACGAAGCCGTGCGCGCGCTTGCCAATATCCAGGAGGAATTCTGGGCCACCAAAAAAGGACAAGTACTCCAACGCGAAGGGGTCGAACGCAGTTTTGCGGAATTCGTCTCCAATATCCCGGCGACAGCCCTCGCCGAAAGTGGCATCAAGCGGTACCACAAAGATCCCGAAACACTCAAACCTCTACATCTCATTCCCACGGTGCAGGCTGGCGACCCGCTTGCATAAAAAGGCCTTTGGCTCCAAAAAACGAAATGGGAGGAAGGCTTGCGTCCTCCTCCCATTTCACATTTGTCACAAAGAATTATTTCTTTGCAGCTTTCTTAGCAGGAGCTTTCTTCGCTACCACTTTCTTCGCAGCCGGTTTGGCCGCGGCTTTCTTCGCTACCACTTTCTTAGCTACAACTTTCTTAGCCGGAGCTTTTTTAGCTACCGCTTTCTTAGCCGGAGCTTTCTTCGCTGCCGGTTTTTTGGCAGCGGCTTTCTTTGCAGGTACTTTAGACGCCATTAGAGATTCCCCCCTTTCGAACCGCAGGAGCGGGTTGAGAAATTATTTTCTTGCATGGACCGAGAATTGATCATCAGCAACTGGCCCTTGCGTAACCGATATTGCTGCGGCAAGTCAACAAATTTATTGCGCCGCGCAAAGTATTTTCACGAGCACTTTTGCGATGTCACTCTTGCTGCCGCGAGGCAATACCCTACCGGGTTGGTCGGGTAAGAAAATAGTCAACTCGTTCTCGTCGCTTTCAAATCCAAGGCCGGGAGCACTCACATCATTTGCGACCACTACATCACACCGCTTCTTTTCGAGTTTTTCGCGCGCGTTTTTTTCGAGGTCATCGGTCTCCGCAGCAAACCCAGCGAGAAGAAATTTTTTTTCAGGGAGCGCTCCGAGCGATGCGAGAATATCGCGTGTGGGTACCAATTCGATCATCGGGATGCCCGCGCTCTTTTTGATTTTGCGCGCAACAAACACAGCGGGTTTGAAATCCGCGACCGCCGCGCAGAGCACGGCGATGTCGATTCCGCCGAGGTTCGCATGCACCGCATCATACATTTCATCGGCGGTCGTGACGCGCACCAGTTGAGCGCGCGCCGGAGCGGGCAACGCAACCGGCCCGCTGATGAGCACAACTTCGTGGCCGGCATCCAGCGCGGCTTGCGCGATGGCGTAGCCCATCTTGCCCGACGAACGGTTGCTGATATAGCGGACCGGATCAATCGGCTCGCGCGTGGGTCCTGCGGTGATGAGGAATTTCATGCCGGAACTGAAAACGGGTATTGCTTACGCGAGCATCTGCTGCACGCGCGCAATGATGTCGTCCACGGGCCAGAGCCGGCCGATTCCTTCATAGCCGCACGCGAGAAGCCCCGCTTCCGGACCGATGAATGCGACTCCGCGCGCGCGCAATTTTTCGACGTTCTCTTTTGTGGCGGGGTGGTCCCACATCTTCCCGTTCATTGCGGGCGCGATGAGAATGGGAGCGCGCGTGGCGAGCGCGATCTCGGTGAGGTAATTGTTTGCGAATCCGTGAGCAAGCGCGGCGATGGTGTTTGCGCTGGCGGGAGCAATGAGCAGCAGATCGGCCCGATCTGCCAATGCGATGTGGCCGGGTTCCCACTCGCCGGTGAGGGCGAACGGATCGGTAACAACGTTGTGCCGTGAAAGGGTCTGGAGCGTGAGTGGCGTGATGAACGCGCACGCGGCGGCCGTCATGGTGACGTGCACCTCGTGTCCGCTCTTGGTGAGTTTGCTGACGAGATCGGCGGCTTTATACGCCGCGATGGAACCGGTGACGCCGACAACGATGGTTTTCATGACAAGGGATCAAACAAAAGGCGCGAGCTGCGGGAACGCTCCGCGCGCATGATGGCGCGGAAGCCGGCCACATCCGACTCGGGTGTGCTGGTAATGAGGGCAAACTGGTATTGCTTCCACGCGCGCATCTCGGTCTCGGCGTTGCGCAGGCGCAGCGCGATCTGTTCGGGCGTCTCGGTGCCGCGACGGGCAAGCCGCCCGCGGAGCACTTCGATATTTTCCGGCATGAGAAAGATGTCGACGAGGGCGGCGCGGATTTCGGGATGGTCGGTCGCCCGGATCATCGCCGCGCCCTGCACGTCGATGTCGATCAGGACGTCGGTCCCTGCGCGCAACGCGTCCAGCACGGCGCTTTTCAAGGTTCCATAATAATTGCCGTGAACCTGCGCGTATTCGAGAAAGGCGCCCTCGGCGATTTTGGCCTCGAAATCTTCGCGGCTGAGAAAATGGTAATCCGAACCGTCCACCTCACCGGGCCGGGGAGCCCGCGTGGTGCAGGAAACGGAGTAAGCGAAGTCCTGGTCTTTTTGGAGCCCGGCGCGGAGGGTCGATTTACCCGCGCCTGACGGGGCCGAGAGAAGAAACAGGATGCCGAGTCGAGGGATGGAGGTCATTCGATGTTCTGGATTTGTTCGCGGATTTTCTCCATCTCGGCCTTGCAGGAGACGACGAGTTGGGAAATTTCCACATCGTTGGCCTTGGAGCCCAGCGTGTTAAATTCGCGAGCGATCTCCTGCGTCATGAACTCCAGCGTACGGCCCACGGGTTCATTTTTGCGCAGGTGGTGGGCGAATTGGGTAAAATGGCTTTCCAGCCGCGTGAGCTCCTCGGAAATGTCGGATTTGTCGGCGAAAAAGATCACCTCTTTTACGACCCGCTCGTCGTCAATAGGAAGGTCCAGGCCGACTTTGGCGATGCGTTCCTGGAGCGATTGCCGGAATTTTTTGAGCACCTCCGGGTGGAGCTTGCGGATTTTGCGTAATGCCTCCCGGACGATTTTGAGGCGATGAATCAAATCCTTGGCAAGGTGTTTTCCCTCGATTTCCCGCATGGCAATGAGGCTGTGCAGAGCCTCCTTGAGCGCCGCTTCAACGTGCGGCCAAGCCTCATTGAGCGTGACTTGCTCTTCGGGGACACGCACCACACCCGGCGCGCGCAGCACTGTTTCGATGCTCACTTCTCCGGCGGCGCCGAGTTCCACCTGGAGTTCCCGCATGGCGGTGAAATAAGTGCGGGCAAGCGCGGTATCCAAAGCGACCTTCTGTGTGGAAGAGCAAGCATGGCAGGCGACGACGACATTCAGGCGGCCGCGTGAAATCTCGGAGTTGATCAAGTCGCGCACGCGCGGCTCCAACTCCGCAAGGTCGCGCGGCAGGGTGACAGCCACATCGCTTTGTTTGCGATTCACCGAATTAAGTTCAACGCTAAATTGGGTGCCGTTGGTGCCGCTCTGGCCCCGTCCATACCCGGTCATGCTTCTCATCGTAAGTAGAGTCGGTAATGTTGGGCGAAAATACAATGAGAAATGACGCTCCCCTGTTGCAAAATGGCGCACGGTATTGTTAAGTGCCCCTCTTCATCGCATGAAACCGGTCCGCATCCCCTCACCCACCAGCCTGAACCAACCCTCCCCCTCCTGCTTGTGGGAACCAGCGCGGCTGTTTTTGGCGGGATTGGGGGGCCTCCTTGCCTTGCTCGTTTCGAGCAGTTTCCTGGATGAGTACGAAGGCGGCCAATTTTTCGAATTTTTAAAAGGCCAGGTCGGTTTTGGGGGAATGTGGGAGTCGGCCCTGTTCTGGAAAATGGCCCTCGGATTTCTCACTGGGGCAGCGGCGGGATATTTTCTTTTTCTGGAAATTCCGATTTCCTGGCACAAGCGGACAAACGCCCTGGCTCTGGCCCTGGCGCTGTTTCTCCTCCCGGTGGTGGTTTACATTCCGGCGATGTCGGCTGGATTCCTCTGGGACGATGACCAGGAGATCACGTCGAACCCGTCGCTTCTGCATCTTTTTCCCGATCGCGCCCGGCCTGCGGAATATAAGACCAATTGGCGCGGCCTATGGGAGATCTGGACGGGCGGCATCACCAGCGAAAAAGATTCAGCCGAGGGGCGCCTTGCCCTCGGGAAACCGGAAGCACCCTGGCTGGTTCGTCTGTTAAGACCCCCGCTGTGCGCCATCGAGCGCAGCCTTTTTGCAACAGAGAAAAACTACCGGTTTGATGGCAACCAGTCTGCCGACTATTTCCCCCTCAAAACCACGATGCTCTGGGTGGAATACCAGCTTTGGGGGCACTCCTATGATCGAGTGGGGCGGCCGTATCCGATCGGCCCGCCTTTTCACATCATCAACATCCTCATCCATGCGCTCGACGGACTTTTGCTCTGGATGGTGTTGCGCCAGTTGAAGGTTCCCGGCGCGTGGCTGGGAAGCCTGCTCTTTGTTCTTCACCCGGTCCATGCAGAATCGGTGGCGTGGATTGCCGAACGCAAAAACACCCTTTCGCTGTGCTTTTGCCTGCTCTCGATGCTCGCCTGGTTGCGATTTGAGGTATCCGAAAATCGGAAAGATTACCTTTGGGCGCTGGGCCTCTTCCTGGGAGCCCTCTTGTGCAAGACGCATGTAGTCGTCTTTCCGGCCGTGCTGCTGCTCGTGGCCTGGTGGAAAACAGGGACGCTGGGGTTGCGGGAGGTGCGGCGCACGGTCCCGTTCTTCGTCCTGGCGCTGGCGATGTCGTGGATGACCGTTTGGTTCCAAAATGACCGCGCCATCGGCGGAGAGGTGATTCCGATTGGGAACTTCGCCTCACGCCTCGCCGGGGCGGGCGTGGTCACCTGGGCGTATTTATCCAAAGCGATCCTCCCCATCAACCTCAGCACAATTTACGCAAACACCCCCTGGCTTTGGTGGCCGCTCAAAGACCCGCAGTGGTGGATGTTCCTGACGGTGGCACTCGTGCCCATGACCCTGCTGATGCTGTTGGCCATCCGGGAGCTTTATCCCTTCCGCACCCCCATCGCTTCGCGGACTCCGTTCTTCGTATTTGCTTATTTTGTGGGAACACTCTTTCCGGTGCTCGGTTTTTTCACGATGTCCTACATGCGCCTCACGTTGCAGGCGGATCATTTTCAATATTTCAGCGACATTTCCATCGTCGCAGTTGCCGGGGCGTCGATCTCAATCCTGTATGAAAAAAGCAGGGGCGCCTGGCGACGGGGGCTGGTCGGCAGTTGTGTGCTCCTGGTTTTTTCCCTCAGCGCATACACTTGGGAGCGGGCCGGGGTGCACCGGAGCGAGAAAACCCTCTGGTCTGCATGCCTGGAGAAAAACGAAGCCTCCTGGCAGGCCCACAACCACATCGGCGCAGTGCTCTACGGCGAACAGAAGTTTGAAGAGGCGGCCCCTCATTTCGCCCGCGCGGTGCAACTCAAGCCCGAAAACCCGGAGGTTCATAACAACCTCGGTTTGGTATTGTGGAGGTATGGCCACCGCGAGGAGGCGATCGCCCAATACCGCGAAGCGGTCCG
The DNA here is from genome assembly GCA_026398235.1 of Verrucomicrobiota bacterium. Classification (GTDB taxonomy): domain Bacteria; phylum Verrucomicrobiota; class Verrucomicrobiia; order Chthoniobacterales; family Chthoniobacteraceae; genus UBA695. The sequence goes on along the minus strand of JAPLTE010000039.1, from coordinate 41,269 downwards.
AATCAAGGGAGAGGTGATGGCTTTACGGGGGAATCTCGCGGGCGCTCTAATGGAAATGAAGCGGTATGACGAAGCCGCCGAACAATACCGCATCATGATCAAAGAAATGCCCAAAGACCCTGGTCTGCACACCAACATGGGATTCCTTTATCTCCAGACAAAACATCTCAACGAGGCAAAACAGGAATTTGAGACAGCCCTGAGGCTCGACCCAACGAATCCGGCCATGAAGCAAAATTACGATTTGCTGCGCCGCCTCTCGCCTTAAACCCTCCACCTCATCCTCTCATGCAAACGATCGTCATCGGCCACAAAAACCCGGACATGGACTCGATCTGCTCGGCCATCGGCTACGCGGAACTCAAGCGCTTGACTGGAAACACCGATGTGATCGCCGCCCGCGCCGGGAACACGAATGAGCGGATCGATTTTGTGCTGCGCAAATTCGGGATGGAAGCGCCGGTGCTCATCACCGATCTCTCGCCCCGCGTGCGCGACGTCATGGAGGATGAAGTGATCTCCATCACCGCGGATTCCTCGATCTATGAGGCCATCCAGCTCATCGAACGCCGCCAGATGCGCGGGGTGCCGGTCATCGACGGGCAGTTCCGCTGCCTGGGGTTGCTGTCGGCCTTCAAGGTTTTGCACCACCTCGTGCCCTCCCGCGAAGACACGGCGAGCGCACGGGTGGTCGCGGCATCACTGGAGGAGATTTTTCACACATTCGCGGGCAGGATGATCCAGGGCGAACCGGCTTTGGAAGAACATGATTACCTGCTTCTGGTCGGGGCCATGGCAAAAGAGTCGTTCAAAAAACGGGTGCAGCGCTACCAGGGCCGCCGCATCGTGGTCATTCTGGGCGACCGAGAGGAAATCCAACTCGAAGCAATCCGGGGGGGAGCCGCAGCGGTGGTGGTCACCGGCGACACCCCAGTGAGCGCCCAAATACTGGAATCGGCGGCGAAGCATGGAGTGACCATTGCCACTTCTCCCTACGACACTGCGACCACTGTGCTGCTCGCACGCGGAGCCGTGAAAGTGGGCCGCAAGCTGGACAGCGAATTTGTCAGCTTCTCGCCAAACACCCTCCTGGCGGAAGCCCGCGAGGAGGCCGCGGCGAGCGCCCAATTTATTTTCCCGGTGCTCGAAGAAGAGCGTTTGGTGGGAATTCTTTCCAAGAGCGATTTCTTAAAAACGGTTCAGCGCCAGTTGATCCTGGTCGATCATAACGAGCTTTCCCAAGCAGTGGCCGGGGCGGACGAGGTGCCGATTGTGGAAATTCTCGATCACCATCGGCTGGGGGGGATTTCCACCCACGCACCGATTCTGTTTTGGAATCACCCCGTCGGTTCGGCCTCAAGTATTGTGGCGCTCTGTTTTGAGCAACTCGGGGTGCCGATTCCAAAACCGATCGCGGGGCTGCTGATGGCGGGGTTGATTTCAGACACCCTGAACTTGAGTTCGCCGACCGCAACTCCGGTCGACGCTCGCATTCTCAAGAAACTGGCGGAAATTGCCGAAACCGAACCCGCCCGTCTCGCGGAAGAGATTTTTTCCGTCGGCTCGCCCCTCCTGACGATGACGCCCGAGCAGGCGATCTCCGCGGATTGCAAGGAATACACCCATGGCGGCGAGCGCTTTTCGGTGGCGCAAATCGAGGAAATCAGCTTCTCCCATTTCCATACCAAACAGGCCGCCCTGACGGAGGCCCTCGATGCGTATTGCCGTGGGCGCGGTTATCTTTTCTCCGCGCTGTTGGTGACGGATATCAACACGCAAAATTCCCTTCTGCTCGTCTGCGGTTCGGAGGCGTTCCTGCAACGGATCGATTACCCGCGCCGGGGGCATAACCAATGGGAAATGGAAGGGGTTGTCTCACGCAAAAAGCAGCTTTTGCCGTATTTGCTGGATCGCCTGCACGGGATGCCGCAGTAGGAGAGTCATCGATGAGTGAACCTTCTCATTTTGTGGATATCGGGGTCGCCCGCGTGGACGTGGGGCGGTATGATCGCTGCGGATTTCCCGAAGTGATCTTCGGCCCAGGCAAAACCCCGCAAGACGTCGTGGCAATTGCCCGGATGATCCTCGAACAGCACGGGGTGCTGCTGATCACTCGTGCAAGCGAGGAGCAGTCTGCCGCGATGCGCGAGACGTTTGCCGACGCGCAATTCCATGACCGGGCCCATTGCATCACCGTCGAGCGCGAGCCCCTGCCGAAGTTGGAGGGCACGGTGGCGGTGGTCTGTGCAGGCACTTCGGATTTACCCGTCGCCCTCGAAGCAGTGGTAACGCTGGAGATTTTCGGCAACCGGGTGGCCAAATTTTTCGATGTGGGAGTGGCCGGGATTCATCGGTTGCTGGCGGTGCGCGACCAAATCGAAGCGTGCAACGCGGTGGTGGTCGTGGCCGGGATGGAAGGGGCGCTGCCGAGCGCCATTGCGGGGTTGGTGAGCAAGCCGGTGGTGGCAGTGCCAACCAGCGTCGGCTATGGCGCGAGCTTCGGCGGGCTGGCCGCGCTGCTCGGGATGCTCAACAGTTGCGGCAGCGGGGTGACCGTGGTGAACATCGACAACGGGTTCGGCGCGGCGTATGCAGCGGCGACGATCAACAAGCTCTTGTCCAGAACAAGAGCTTCCGAGTAAACATCCGGAAAACTGGCCCGCGCAGAAGCCCGGTTATGGTGCAGCTGGCGAACCGAGGACAAATTCGAGCCCCTTCCTCATTGTGGCGGCGCTTCCCACAGAATGCCCGAGCCCTGGTTCTTCAATCAAGAGAACCTGAAAGTGTTCCTTTTGCATCGCTGTTTCAATATCGCGCGAATCGATCCGGTTGAAATCCTTTGATCCGGTAAGGAGCACAAACTTCACCTTCTTTTTGGCCTCTTCCACATTTTCCGCGGTTACGGCATTGTCGATTTGGTGGGCATGCGCAATCCCATACACCACAAAACCCGGCTTTTCTGAATTCGGATAGTCCTTATAAAAATTGCCGCCGCACCAGGAAATGGCCCCGCAGAAAAATTCTGGATGCACGAACCCTCCAAGCGCTGAAAGCCTTCCCCCGCCTGACATGCCGCTGAGGAGCACCCGCCGCCTGTCAATGGCCATCGTCGTGGATAGCTGGAGAATGGCGCTGACCAACAACCCCGCACGGCGCTCCGATTTTTGCTTGTTTCCGCAAGATTCAGCCGCGATGGCAATGAGGCGGAATTCATCGAACAACGGTTGAAACTGCTTGGGAATCAAAGCCCCATCGCCAGGATTTGTCCACCCCACCACCCCGCACGGTTTCTGAGGGTCATAACTCGCGGGAACGTAAATATTGAATTTCTCCTTGGCCGGATCAAAGTTGTAGTCAAACCATTTGGGTTTTTTGAGAGGCGTGGGCAGCGCCTGAAACTGGACGAGGTTCCAACCGGGCTTAAGCAATGTTTGCTGGGGCGGCAAAGCGGCGGTCGGCTGAGGGGTTTGGCTCGCTTGCGCGGGGCTTGCTGAAACAGCGACAGGAAGGGGGGAAGTTGCTTTTTGCCTCAGACTCGCGGCTGGAATCTGCGCCACGCTGAGGCTGCCATCCGGCAAGGCGACTCGAACCATCGCCATCCCGTTTGCAATTCCAATCACAGCCACGCTCTCCCCTGCGCTCCACTGGACACGCCGCCCTGAAATGTTTACTGAAACCGGCGACGCCGTGACATACCCAGGGGTGGCGGCGAGAGACTCCCATACTGGAAACATTCCGCACCATAGTATGAAGATTATCCTATTTATCGGGATCATGGAGTTTTCTCTTTCATGCAGCCGAGCGCCAGAACTGCCCGGAGCTAACCCAATTCGCCCGGAGTGGTTGGCGGAAAGGCTGCACGGTATTCCCTTTGAATAAAAGCTTCCACCGAGTCGGCGGGCTCAAAATCAAAATACCCATTGAATCCTTTGAATGTGCTTCCCGAAATGAGATGGAAGAGCATGTAATCCCGTGCGTTGGGATACTTGAGCTTGAGCGCATCGTGCCACACCAAAACCTTCTCATGGATCGCCATTTGATCCTTGTGATAAAGGGCATGCAATTTTTCCAGGAGCATCGCGCGTTTCGCGATCTGTTCCGACGTCGGGTTCAAAGCTGCCTCTGGTTCCTTATCTGTTTTCACTTTGCTTTGGGGAGCGTTTTCTACCGTGACAGCGCCCCCTCCGTCTGAAAAGGGAAAAATACGTATTGTGCGGAAAATCTGCCTTTTCTTCGGATTGACGCAATGGGCAACTCGGAATACATGGAAGGGCTTGCCAATGAACAAACAAATCAAGTTCCTGCTCCCGGAATCGGAAATCCCCCAAACGTGGTACAATATCGCCGCCGATTTGCATCAGGCTCCGCCGCCCGTTTTGCACCCCGGAACCCACCAGCCGATCACTCACGCAGATCTTGCGCCGCTCTTTCCCGAGGCGATCATCGCCCAGGAGGTCTCGATGGAGCGCAATATCGCCATCCCCGAGCCGGTCCGTGAGATTTACAAACAATGGCGCCCCTCGCCGCTCTTCCGGGCGCGGCGTCTTGAACGCGCCTTGGATACCCCGGCGCGGATTTATTACAAATATGAAGGGGTCAGCCCGGCGGGTTCGCATAAGCCCAATTCGGCCATTGCGCAGGCCTATTATAATAAAGCGGAAGGGGTAAAGCTGCTCGTGACAGAAACCGGCGCGGGCCAATGGGGGTCGTCGCTGGCAATGGCCTGCAATTTTTTCGGGCTGGATTGCAAAATTTTCATGGTTCGCGTGAGCTACAACCAGAAACCTTATCGCCGCGCATTGATGGAGACCTTTGGCGCAACGGTGAGCGCCAGCCCAAGTCATGAGACGGCCGTGGGGTGCGCGATGCTGGCCAAGGACCCGGATTCCACCGGCTCGCTGGGCATGGCGATCTCCGAAGCGGTCGAAGTGGCGGCGCAAAACCCGGATGCCAAATATGCGCTCGGCAGTGTGCTCAATCACGTGCTCCTGCACCAGACCGTCATCGGCCAGGAAGCTTTGAAACAGATGGAAATGGCGGGAGACACCGCCGACGTGATCGTCGCCTGCACCGGCGGCGGCTCGAATTTTGCGGGGATCGCATTCCCATTCCTGGGCCAGGTCTTGCGGGGCGAGCGGACGGGATTGCGCGTTGTCGCCGTCGAACCTTCGGCCTGCCCGAGCCTCACGCGCGGCCATTATGCCTACGATTACGGCGATACGGCCCACCTGACACCGCTCACAAAAATGCACACCTTGGGCAGCACGTTCGTGCCGCCGGGATTCCACGCCGGAGGGTTGCGCTACCACGGCATGGCGCCGTTGGTGAGCCAAGTCGTCGCCGAAGGGCTGGCGGAAGCGACCACGGTCTCCCAACTGGAATCGTTTGCCGCGGGGGTGCAATTTGCCCGGGCGGAGGGGATTGTCCCGGCTCCGGAAGCGAACCACGCGGTGGCAGGTGCCATTCGTGAAGCGTTGCGGTGCAAGGAAGAAGGGATCAGCCGTTCGATCCTCGTCAACGTCTCCGGCCACGGCCATTTCGACATGCAGGCCTATACCGATTTCATGGCAGGCAAACTCAGCAATTACGATTATCCCGCCGAGGAGATCGCTATGGCGCTGGCCGGATTGCCGCAGTTTTGACCCTCCGCGGGCGGGGCTGAGTGCGGGCATGGTGAAAGAGATATTGCTGCGCGTACCCGCCATACGGGCCGAAGGCGTTTGCCGCGAACTCCCGTAATTGCCCCGCGCTCACTTTGGGTTTCCGGGCAAAATAGGTGCGCCGGAGCACGCGCTCGATCCAGACATCGATCGGGAAAGCGCTCAGGCGTTCGTAAGCGAAAAGCAGCGCGCAATTGGCGATCTTTGGCCCCACGCCGGGCAAGCGGCAAAGCTCTGCAAGCGCCGCTTCGTCGTCCATCGCATGAACGGCTTCCAAATCCACGCTTCCCTCCGCAATACTGCGAGCGGTGCCCAGCAGATGTTTTGCGCGATACCCCAGACCGCATGCGCGCAGTTCGGCTTCGGTCGCCCGAGCCAGGCGCTCCGGCTCCGGGTAAACCGGAATGTCCCAGCCCGGCACAGGCTGCCCAAAGCGCTGCCGCAAGGCCTGCGACATTTGCCGGATATGGGCGACCTGTTTCATGGAGGAGGTCAAAAACGTGCCCAAGCATTCCCAAAGAGGCTGCCGGATGAGGCGCAGCCCGCGGCAAAATACCACGGCTTGCGCCATCGTTGCATCCGCGGGAAAGCTCGCGCAAATCGCCTCCAAGTCGTGATCCAGAGCGAAATAGCGCGCCACCGCCGCTTCCGTGCCCGGCGTGACCTGAAGCTCTTCACCTATCTGCTCCACCCGCACGGGCCGTGCGCCGATCAGCCCGCGATAACCGGTTCCATCCGGCGACCAATGAAACACCTGGCCGGATTCCAATGTCAGGCGCAGGTTGAAGTTTGGCGCGGGGAGCACCCCCCATTTTTTCATCGAATAAAGTAGCTCAGGTTTTCCAATTCGATAGCGAGATCCACATTGTTGACCACCACGCCGTCGGGGACTTGCAGGATCGTCGGCGCGAAGTTGAGGATGGCTTGGATGCCGGAGTTCACCAGCTCATTGGCCACCTCCTGGGCAAACGTCACCGGAACGGCCAAAATCGCGAGCTTCACGTGGCGTTCCTGGACGAAACCGCGCAGCGCGCTCATCGGCAAAATGGGGAGGAGAAGGGCCGTCGAACGGTCGCGTTCCATATCTTCGTCGAAACCGGCGATGATCTCGAAGCCTTCCTTCTCAAAGCCGCGATAGCGCACAAGGGAAGAGCCGAGGTGCCCGACGCCGACGAGCACGACCGGTTGCAAACGGGCTGTCCCAAGCGCCTCCCTCAAGGTTTGCGTCAGGTGCGCCACGCTGTAGCCGAGCCCGCGCGTGCCAAGTTGCCCGAAATAGGCGAGGTCTTTGCGAAGCTGCGTCGGCTTGACGCCCGCTGCCTTGGAGAGAGCGGCGGAAGACACCGTTTCCACCCCGTTAGCCTTCAAACGCTGAAGGGCGCGGTAGTACAACGAGAGGCGGTAAACGGCTTTGCGGGGGATTTCCAGCTTCGGCATCTTGTGAAAAGTGCGCTGAAAATAGCGTATCCCGCGCTGGCGTCCAACTATTTCATATAATATTAGAACTGCTAAATCCTCATGTCGCCCTTTACAGGCTTTTGATCACTTTCCCCATCAGCTCAAAAAACAGCGGGTTCAGCCCGATCGGTTCCAAAAGTTCCCCTTCCATGTCCGGGAATGCGGCTTTGACCTTCGCCATTTCCGCCGGAATGTCTTCGTAAAAATGGGCCCCCTTGGCCATGAACATCGGCAGCAAGCGGTATTTACGCACGCCGGTTTGCATGATTTCGCGGGCAACTTCCATCAAATTGGGAGCGGTGTTCTCCATGAAGCAAAGATAGACGGCCTCGTCCCCTAAATCGGCGCGGAGATCGGCGGTAAGTTTGCGGAATGGAGCGGCCCATTGCGGATTTTTGCTTCCGTGAGCGAGGAGGATCATGCAGGTGTTGTTCATAAAAGAGAATCGAGTGCAGCTTGAAGTTCATCCCATGTCCAAATCGGCGGGAATGCAACGCCCGCCGCCAGCACGCGCGGGGCGGGTTGGAAAAGGAATGGCGCGTCGGCGGCTTGCAGCATTGCGAGATCGTTGAACGAATCTCCCACCGCCGCCACCCTCAACCCCAGTCGCTGGAAACCGGTGATGGCTCCGGGTTTTCCGCCCTCGCGCAAGGTATATCCGGCAATAAAGCCGTCCTTGTCCAGCGTCAATGCGTTGCAGAGCAGCAACGGCGAACCGAGTTTCTCCAATAACGGCCCGGCGAGTTCGTAAAAAGTATCCGATACAATCGCCACCCGCGCGCGACTTTGCGCCCAGGCCAGAAATGCGACCGCGCCGGGGAGCGGCTCCATCGCGGCCACGATCTCGCGCAGCCGCATCAAGGTTAACCCGTGCTCCCGGCATAAACTGATGCGCTGGTGCATCAGTGCCGCGTAATCGGGAAGGTCCCGCGTGGTAAACGCCAACGCCGGCACCCCCGCGATGCGCGCGACTGTTTCCCATATTTCCGGCACGAGCACACTTTCGAGGTCCAGTGCCAGAATGCCGCAAGGAGGGATCGGAACCCGCGATTGCATCTCCCGCACAAGGTCTGGCACGCTCCCGATGCCGTCATCCAGCTCGGGCCTGCCGACGACGATGACCCGGCAGCCCTCCAAACGCGCGGCTTCGAGCTTTTCAGGAACCCCGCCCGCATCCCCGCTGTCTTTGGTCACCAGGACGCCGATTTTATATTTTTGAATCACACTCCGGTTTTCTTCAACGCTAAACGGCCCGCGCCCCATGAGCACGCGATCCTCGGGGATCTGCGCCTCACGGCAGGCCTGGAGGGAATCAGGATGGTCCAGCACGCGGGCCACAAGGGGAAGCCCCATGCGCCGGGCTTCTACAGAATACGGCAGCACATTGCGCGAGCCAATCGTGAGCAAAATCGGCCGCCCCGTTTCACAAGCCCATCGCGCCGCCTCTGGATGGTTTGCCGCGATGGAAAGGCCACTCCCCTCCTCCACACAACCAGCTCGCGCATAGCTCAAATAAGGGATTTGCAGGCGCTCCGCAACTTGCCGGGCCGTGGCGCGCACCGCCGAAGCGAACGGATGCGTCGCATTGACAATCGCCCGGATGCCGCTCTCTTGAACAAGCCCGGCCATCTGCTCCGCATTTAAGCGTCCGCGCCGGTGTTCGATGCGCGGGTGGGTACCGACAAAAAGCTCGATCTCGGTGGCGGTCGAAACCAGCACCCGGTACCCGGCCCGGGCCAATGCCTCGGCGACAGGCGCAGTCTCACTGGTTCCACCGAGGAGCAGGATCATAGTTTATAGCCGCGCGGCGTCACAAACCAGCCATCCAGAATTTTCGAGGAGCTGTTGCCGATAATCACGATGCTCTTCATCGTGATCTCCTCGCCAAAAAAACGCTCCAAATCCGAAAGCACCAACTGTTCGTCCTCCGCCCCCACCGCTGTGGCAATGCCGACCGGCGTGTGGCAAGGCCGGTGCTTGCGAAAGATCGCAGCGACTTCCTCGATTTGGGTGATCCTCTTGGTGCTCTTGGGGTTGTAGAGGGCCACCACCATATCCGCGCTCGCCAGCGCTTCGACGCGCCGCCGGATGGTTTCCCACGGCATTAATAAATCGCTGAGGCTCACGCACGCATAGTCGAGCATGAGCGGCGCGCCGAACCGTGCCGCGGCGGAATTTGCAGCGGAAACCCCCGGCACGATTTCGATAGGGAGGTCCATCCCATGCGCCGCCGCCATTTCGATGGCCAGCCCCGCCATGCCGTAAACCCCTGCATCCCCGGAGGAAATGAACGCGACGGTTGCCCCTTGCAGGGCACGATCCAGCGCGACCCGGCAGCGGTCCACTTCCTGGCGCATCCCGGAGGAGAGCAATTCCTTGCCTTCGGTCAGGTCGGCGATGTGGTTGAGGTAATGCTTATAGCCGACCACCACGCTGCTTGCGCGAATAGCCTCCTCGGCGCGGTGCGTCCGGTCGAGCACGCTGCCGGGCCCGATGCCGACTACAAAAAGTTTTCCCGGGCAATGGCCACTGTCACCCCGTTGATGATGTTCTTGGGTAGTATTAATTGGGTCCTCCTTCCCGCCAACAGCGCCGAGGGTTCGGCAACGGCAGGCAGTTTGATTTTGTCCGCCACAAATTGCGAGTGGCGGAAGGTTTTGGTTGTTGAAAGAATTTCGCTGGCGGCAATGAACCGCAGGTTCAGCCCGAGTTCCCGCGCAGCCTGCAAGAGTCCGACCTCGTCGGATTTCAGTTCCGCGGAAGCCAAAAAGCGCACCTCTTCAAGCGTCGCGCCCACTTTATCGAGTGCCGCGCAAATCGCCCCGGAGATGCTTTCCGCCTTTGCGCCCCGTCGGCAGCCGATTCCGACAATGAGCGTCTTGGCGGCCTCGGTCGTGGTGGAAATGACCGGCTCGGCTCCGAGCGCGTTGGACACTTCCAGCGCAAGAAGGTTGGCTCCGCCCTCGTGCCCGCTCAAAAGGCTCACGGCATGGCGGGCTCCGACATCGACCACGACCACCGCCGGGTCGGTCAGCTTGTGCTGGATCAATGGCGCAATGGCCCTGACCACCACACCGCATGGGGCGATGTAGACGAGCCTTTTATACTTTCTGAAAATTTGCGCCGTGAGTTTTACGACTGCGCCAAACCGTTCGGCGTCGATGGGTTCCTGCACGATCTCATGCACATAAACGTGGCAGTCCCCACCGAGCTTTTCCACCAGCCGCCGGGCCACGCGCGCGCCCTGGTCGCAGAGGGTTATAATCGCAGTGTTCATTCCGCGTTCGCTTTTCGATACCCGTGCGAAAATTCGCCGCTGTAGAGCCTCGAAACGGCCCCGTGGCGTTCCAGCGCGCGGCCTACAATGATCATCGCGGTCTTGCCGATGCCCGCCATCGCGACACTCACGGCAATGCCCGCCAGCGTGCCTTGGAGGATGATTTGATCCGGCCACGAGGCGCGATAAACCACTGCGATCGGGCAATCCTCCCCATAATGGGCGGCGAGGGTTTGCGCCACCGCCGCGATATTCTGCACGGAAAGAAAAATGCAGAGGGTAGCGCTCGTTTGTGCCATCCGCTCAAGTTCCTGGCCGGCGGGCATCGGCGTGCGTCCGGAAGTGCGCGTAAGCACGATGGCTTGGGAAACTTCCGGCGCGGTCAACTCCGTTTTCAATGCGGCCGCGGCGGCCTGGAATGAGCTAACCCCCGGCACGACCTCATACTCAATACCCAGTTTGTCCAACTCGATCATTTGCTCGCGGATGGCCCCATAGATCGACGGATCGCCCGTGTGCAAACGGATTACATCCATGCCGCGCTCCTGTCCTTTGCGGCAGACCGCCGTGGTTTCCTCGAGCGTCATCGCGGCGGAATCGTATTTCTCGGCGCTCGCCGGCACCAGCGCCACCACCTCGGGGCTGACCAGTGAACCGGCGTAAACACAGCACTGGCAGTTTTGCAGCAGCCGCGCGGCCTTCAATGTCAACAACTCCGGGTCGCCGGGACCCGCCCCCACAAAAATCACTTTCATAATGTTCTCCTGTTTGTGTGAACCAAAATAACTGAGAGGTATCCCGCTTGCGCATCTTCGCCGCGCAGCTTGCGCAAGTCGAGTTCGACGCGCTCGGTCGGCTGCCCGGCCCGTTGGACAAACACCGCGTCATCAATGACGCCGGTTTCTTCCAGGAGATCGAGAATCTCCCCGAGCCGCTTGCCGATCTTCATCAACACGACGGTCCCCCCGGTTTCCACCGCGCGCCGCACCGCCGTGAGATCATCCGCCGTCGGCACAATCGTGATCGGCTCCTTTCCTTCGCCGAGGGGAAATCCCGTCAGCGCCGCCACGGCGGAAAACGAAGTGATGCCCGGGACAGTGACGACCTCCAGCTCCGGCGCAATGGCCTTTAATTCGCGCAGCAAATAAATGTAGGTCGAATAAACCAAGGCATCGCCCAGCGTCAAAAAGCAAACGTCCGCGCCTGTTTCCAAAAGGGAGGCGATGGTTCGCGCCGATTCCTTCCAGCTTCGGGACAGTGCCGCCTTGTCCATGGTCATCGGGAAAACCAGTTCGTGGATGGTGGCCTCTTTGTGCACATAACGGCCCGCGATTTCCAGCGCCACGCTGCCGCCCTCGGCCTTTGCTTTGGGAACGACCACGTGCGGGCAGCGCCCCAGAATGGTAGCGGCTTTCACCGTCAATAACTCGGGATCACCGGGGCCGACCCCCATGCCATAAAATTTTCCAAGACTCATAGGGATATTTCTTTTTTGATAAAGAGCAGGACCGTTCGGGATGCAAGGTTCACGGGCAGGCAATCGACCCGGCGGACGGATTCGTCGGCCAGCGTCAGGTTTTCACATACAAAGAGATCATGTGTTGCGACCAGTGCTGCCGCCAGCGCCGCCACCCAGGCAGAATGCGCGGGGTTTCCCGCCAGAAGGGCGAGTTTATTTTCAAACGCCAGCGAGGCGGGAGCGAGGTCTGGAGGCTGATCGTGCGCGGAGAGGATCCGCGCCCCAAACCAGTCGATCCCCACGCTCGCAAAAGCCGCATGAACCGAACTGATTCCGGGGATGACACGGCACGCATCCCTCCCAAAGTGCTGGATGACCGGGCGGGCCAGGCTGCACAAACCGGGATCGCCCGTCACCAGCACAACGATTCTGCGCTGGCCGAGGTGTTCAGTCATTGCAGCGAGTGCTTGCGGCACGTCTGCGCCGACGAGGATGCGCAGGGCGGCAACCTCTGGAAAACTTTCCAAGAGGCGGCGCGCGCCCACGAGCACTTCCGCTTCGTGGATTGCGCGCAAAGCCGCCGGAGTCACATACTCCAGCGCACCCGGGCCGCAGCCGACAATGGTGATCGGTTTTATTTCCATGGCGACAAATCTCCGTCTGCGCCGAGGATCCCCCCGGCCAGGTTAATCAAGGTGATTGCGATTTCTTTCTCCGATCCGATCCGCACAGTGATCGCCTCTCGAACCGCTGCGGCAAGCGCATTCCCAAGTTGCAGGGACATTTCCCGCGGCAACCACTCGAAAATTCCCTCGACTGTTGCGCTTTCGGATACAGGCCCTCCCCACATCTTTTCAGCCAGACGCGTGACCACCCCCACCGCGCTCGCGGAATGGGAGGAATGCGTGTCCCACTCGCCGTCAATGAGTTTAGCCAATTTGCCCGGGTGCCCCAAAACAAGCAGCCGTTCAAAGGGCATCTCCGAAGCACGGTCGAGCATGAAGCCCCAGTGGTTGCTCACCTGAATGATCTGCCCGGCATCCAGGGGGAAATTTTTAAGCGCTGCCCGCTCGCCAATATTTCCAGGCACCAGAACGGGCGCGCGCACACCGGAAGCCGTCGCGACATCAAGCGCGCACGCAAGCGAAGCTGTGAGCGCGGGCGCGCTGAACGGTTTAACAATGCCGCTCGTTCCGATGACCGAGAGCCCGCCTTGGATGCCCAGGCGCGGGTTGAAGGTGCGCGCCGCAAGCTCGCACCCGCCGGGGATCGATACAGTGACCCGCACGCCACGCGCCGTCACCTCGCGAACCGCCTGCCGGATCATCCCGCGCGGAGCCGGGTTGATGGCCGGTTCGCCGGGCGCAAGGGAGAGTCCCGGTTTGGTGACCGTCCCCACCCCGTCCCCCGCCGCGAACTGCACGTCGTCGCCTTCGGTAAAAGTGACGCTCGCTACAATGGTGGACTGGTGCGTGATATCCGGGTCGTCGCCCGCGTCTTTGCAAACGGAGGCCTGCGCCGTTTCTCCCTCCAGACCGCATGCGACCACGGGAAACCGGACGCGACTGCCATCCGGAAGAGGGATTTCCACCGCCTCAGGCGCAAGCTTGCCACAGAGCAAAGTCGTCGCAGCTTTTGCCGCAGCCGCAGCACAAGCGCCGGTGGTGTAGCCCGTGCGCAAAATCATAGCCGCCCCTCCTCGATCACCGGCAGGATGACTTCATCGGGAATCAGCTTTAAAAGTTGCTCGCGCGCCTCGCCAAGCGTCAGGGGCAGCCCTTCGATGGGCACGCCGTGAAACCGTTTTAATTCATGCAAAAGACGCGACACATAGGGCAACCGCAAGCTCGCGCTCTCGATCAACTCGTGATCCCGAAATACCTCCTCCGAAGGCCCCTCCTTAAGCACCCGACCCCGGTTGAGCAGGTAAATCCGGTCGGCAAACAGCGGCAGCGTATCCACCGAATGCGTTGCCAGAACAATCGTGATCCCCTGCTCCCGATTCAACGAGCTGAGCAGGCGCAACATGCTGTGTTCCCCAGCGGGATCGAGCCCGGCGGTCGGTTCATCAAGGATCAAGATCGCCGGTTTCATGGCCAGCACCCCGGCGATGGCCACCCGTTTCTGCTGGCCGAAACTCAAGTGATGGATCGCCCGGTCCTGCAACTCCCCGGCTCCCACCGCCGAGAGCGCCTCGGCCACACGGCATTGCACTTCCGCTTCCGGCAACCCGAGATTGCGCGGCCCGAACGCCACGTCCTCGGCTACGGTCGCGCCAAAAAGCTGGTCATTGGGATTTTGAAATACCAGGCCCAAACGTTGGTACAGCCCCGCTTGCGAATACTCGCCGATGGCCCGCCCATCGACCTTTACGGAACCGCTTTGAGGCACTAGCAGACCGGCGAGCACTTTGATCAACGTGGTTTTACCCGAACCGTTGGAAGCGAGCATCGCCACAAATTCGCCACGTTTGACCCGGAAGACGATTTCTCGCAACGCCACAAACCCGTCTGGGTAAGCGAAAGAAATCGCCTCGGTTTCAAGAGCGAACGGATTCATTTGCAGAGCGCTTCCGTCGCGAAAAAGAGACCGGCTAAAGCAACCCCGACCGCTCCAAGAATCCAACCTTCGCGCGCGGCGAAGGCAGGCAGCGGGCCGAGCGGAATGCTCCCGGTGTAACCCCGCACCCGCATTGCCTGGTTGGTGGAAACGGCCTGGTCCATCGCGCGCAAAATCACCGTCCCCCCAAGCTGTCCAGCGGAAGACAAACCGCGCCGCATCCCTGCGTAGCCCAACCGCACTTTCTGTGCAGCGACCACCTCCGCGGTGAGGTCTAGTAATACGAAAATGTAGCGATACATTAACATCGCAATTTCCACCCAGCCTTGTGGTGCGCCGAGCATGCGCATTGCATGGAAAATGCGGTGTGCCGGGGTTACGGCACTGAGCAGCAACATCACGCTCACGCCAGCCAGCACCCGGGAGGCGAGCAGTAATCCGACCAACAACCCCTCACGAGTGACGGTGACCTTTGCGCCAAGGGCAACAAAACTCCACAGCGGGGTTGTTCCCGCCATCACGGACTGCAATACCAACAAAACCAGCGCAATCCCCAGCGGTGCGGCCAGGCGTAATCCCAGGAGCCGTTTGGGAACTCCCACAGCCAGGGTCGCCGCGAGGCAAAGCACAAGCACCGCCAGCGGAAACGCCGCTGTTCTGGAAAAAATCACGGCACACAGCGCCCCCAACGCAATGATCAACTTCGTGCGCGGGTCCATCCGCGTCAGGATATGATCCTGCCGCGCAAAGAGGTCCGAAAAGATTTCCGATAACAAACTCATGGCTTTAGGGCTTCTTTTCTGGCGGAAAAAGCTCGCGAAAGCAATAGCCGCCCACAAAACCTCCCGCTGTTCCGGCGATCAGAAAAAAGAAAAGGAGCAGATCGCCTTGATCGGTGTTGATGTACGGTTTGCGCGCGGGGCGACCGGCTTGCTTCGCTATTTTTTCGACCACGACCTCATCCACCCCGGCCCAGTTCCCCGACTGGCGCGAGAGCAGGAACGTCAACCCCGCGGCGCATAAAAGCACAAGAGCTGAAAGGACCATCACTTTTTTCATTTTGCACCCCCCGTTTTTTGAGGAACCAGCGGGCAACGCCGGGCCTCCACGCCCAGACACTCGAGCAACGAAGGCCTGCGAACTGCAATAAAACGATAGACCCCGGCCGTGACGACTCCTTCAAAAATGCCAAGGGGCAGTTGCGTGGGCAGAAACGAGGCGCCAATAGCGGCGAACATGTGCAGGAACGAGCTGTTGCCGTGCAGCGCGCTGGCCAGTTCAAAAGAAGTCGCCGCATACGTGGCCCAGTCGGAAAACATCCCGCACAGAAAGGCAGCGGCCCAGGGCGACAGTCCCGCGCGGCGGCTCAACCGGAAAACAGCCCATCCGGTAAAAGCTCCCGCAATGCCCATCGAGACGATATTGCCGCCGAGCGTCGTCAAGCCGCCGTGCGCCAGAAACAGCGCTTGCAACAAGAGCGCCACGCTGCTCACGACCACCGACAGCGTCGGGCCGATCAGGATGGCCGCCATTCCGGTACCGCACGGATGCGAGCAGGTTCCGGCGATCGGCACGGGAATGGGCATGCAGGAAATGACAAAAACGGCCGCACCGATCAACCCGACCATCGGCTTGAAAAAAGGCTCACGCGCACTTTTCACGCGCAGGTCCCGCAATCCCCACGCCACAAAGAAGATGGCAATCGCATACCAGAGCGCCGCCCACTTCGGGGGCAGAATCCCCTCCGAAATGTGCATCGCCTGGCCCGTGGAGGGCAAAGCAAGCGCAAGCGTCAAAAGCAAAAGGAAATCCGTTCGCCCTTTAGCCATTAAGAAACTCCTTTCTCGGCCTGTCGGGCAAGCGTGCAAACCGCGTGGAGTGTTGCAACCGCCAGGGTGCTGCCGCCGCGACGCCCTTCGATGCCGATGAACGGAACCCCGAGCGCGGCCAGTTCCTCCTTGCTCTCGACCACATGCACGAAACCGACCGGCATGCCGATCACCAGCGCGGGACGAATCCCCTCCTCGAGGATCATCCGGTTGA
The DNA here is from genome assembly GCA_026398235.1 of Verrucomicrobiota bacterium. Lineage (GTDB taxonomy): Bacteria > Verrucomicrobiota > Verrucomicrobiia > Chthoniobacterales > Chthoniobacteraceae > UBA695. Next base: position 24,813 of record JAPLTE010000039.1, on the reverse strand, counting down.
GTTCCAGTAACGCCACAGGGGCGTTGCCAAAAATCACAATCCCCCCATCGAGCTGCGGCTTCGCCTTTTGGATGGCATACAGCGAGCGCGGCAGACCTTCCTTTGTGGCTTTTTGCGCCACCTCATTGTCGGCAACGTAACAGGCAATCCGGTCTACTGCATAACCGGCATGAGCACTGCGCAGCCGCTCCAGCGAAAGGCCGCTGCGGATCATGTTTGAGTCGGCATAAATCGGCGCGCCCCGGCGCAACGCCGCGATGCCGGACTCAATGGCATCCGGCGAGAAGCGCACGGATGCAGCAAGCGCCATGTCGCCCGTGGTGTGGATCAATCGGCGCACGATTTCCCATTCATCCCGCGAAAACCCGAGTCGGTCGGGCGCTTCGCCATCGATGATCTCAAACGAGCGGGTTTCAATCTCGGGTCCGCTCATGCGGCGGTTAAGCAGTTGATAAATGAACGGAGGTTTTGTCATGGGATGCAGGTTTTCAAACAATTCACAAAATGAACCACGGCACCGGGTTTCGCCGCGAAATGAAGATGGGCATAGCTGGCCAAGACGGAACCGCATTGAAACCCTTCCGCCAGGGGGCGATCCGAACGGCGGTAGTGCAAAGCGTAGGCCTTGGGACACTCTTCGGGAACATGGGTCAACTCGGAATAATGAAACTCGTGCCCGCGCAAACGCTCGCCCTTCTCGCCCCAGAAACAGTCGCGCGTGAATTCGGCCTCCATGTACCCGAGGGATTGGCGGCGCGGACACATGCGCGTCCACGCGGGAAGCAAACCCAGCATGCGATGGCGCGCGTTGTCGAGTGTCTCGATGCCCTGCGAGAGATACATCAACCCGCCGCACTCGGCATAAACGATGTGCCCCGTCGCAACGAACTCTCGAATCGCATCCAGCATCCCTGTATTGGCGGCAAGCGCCTCTGCATGCTCCTCGGGATAACCGCCGCCGATATAAATGCCATGGAGATCCGGGGGCAGCGCGCCGTCGCGCACTGGAGAAAACGGGACCAGTTCGCACCCCGCCTTTCTTAGCGCATCCAGGTTGTCTGCATAGTAAAAATGGAATGCCTCATCCTGCGCAATGCCCAATCGCACCGTGGCTGGGGAAATATTGGGGGACATGCCTCGCGTGGGTTTCGCTTGAATGGGAAGGGCTTTGCGGGCCTGGTCCAGAATGCCATCCAGCGCGACTTCCACTGCATCGGCAAGCTGGTCCAGAATCGCCTGCGAAAACTGTTTTGCATCGGCGCTCACAAGGCCGAGGTGGCGGCTTGGCAATTCCGGCAGCGCCCCGCGCTGGACCGCCCCCAGAAAGGCAGGCAGCGCCGCGCTTGAGAGCGAAGCGGCAAGTCCCTCCGCGTGCCGCTCGGAACCGCAGCGGTTGGCGATGACCCCCGCGAGGCGAATCTCCGGAATGAAGGTCGCGAAACCATGCACCGTTGCGGCAAAGCTGCGGCCTGCGCCGTGGGCGTTTGCAATGAGGAGAACCGGGGCCTCCAGCCAGCAGGCGATCTCCGCCGTGCTCCCCGACAACGCTGCGGGATCGGCCCCGTCAAAGAGCCCCATTACTCCTTCGATGATCGCCAGATCGGCATCTGCGGAAACACGCGCAAACAGTTCGCAAACATACTCTTTATCGGTCATCCAGCCGTCGAGATTGTAGCAGGGCCGACCCGAAGCAAGTGCCAGATAAGTCGGGTCGAGATAATCCGGCCCCACTTTAAATGTCTGCACGCGCAATCCCCGCCGCTTGAGCGCGGCAACGAGCCCGAGCGTGACCGAAGTCTTGCCCACTCCGCTCTGGGTTCCCGCGATCACAAGCCGTGGAATATTCAAAACTCCACTCCTTTCTGCGCGGCAATGCCTTCGCTGTATCCATGCCGGATACAGCGCATCTCGGTCACGGTGTCGGCCTGCGCCATCAAACGCTCGCTGGCGTGACGCCCTGTCAAAACGAGGCACGCCGTCCGCCCTGGAGCAGTGATCAGCGCGATCACCTCTTCCAACTCAATCAATTCCAGGGCAACGGCACCGCAAATCTCATCGAGAACGATTAGATCGTATCGATTGGATGCGAGGCACTCCCGCGAAAACGCCAATGCCTCGCCTGCCGTTTCCCGGTGGTTGGCGAAGGCGGGGTGCGCCTGGGACGGAACAAAACCGCGCCCGATCTGGACCAGTTCCACATTGGGCAGATGAGCGCATCCCAGCAACTCGCCACTGTCGCTGTTGGATTTGAGGAACTGCACGACCATTACGCGCTGCCCGTGCCCCGCCGCTCGCAACACCATGCCAAAGGCTGCGGTCGTCTTCCCCTTTCCCTCGCCTGTAAAAATCAATGTGCGCGGTTTCATGATGGAAAAATCACCCAACGAATGCCCACGAAAATCAGCAAGGCCAGCGCGGAAGTGAGCAGCATCAATCGGTTGGTTTGGAAAATGTGTTTGCGCTGTAACGGATTTAGCGGATCGCCCATGCAGGGCCGCTCGGAAGGCACCCCGAAATACGTATTCAGGCCGCCCAACCGCACCCCCAGCGCGCCCGCGACGGCGGCCTCAGTGAGGCCGGAGTTGGGACTGGGATGTTTGCGCCCGTCACGGCGAAAAATCCGCCACGCGAGCAGCGGACGCAATCCCAGCAGCGCCGCCGTGCATGCCACCAGCGGCGCGGTGAATCGAGCCGGGAAATAGTTCACCGCATCATCGAGTCGCGCGGAAGCCCAGCCGAATTGCAAATACCGTTCATTCTTGTAACCAAAGGTCGAATCGAGCGTGTTCACCGCCTTGTAAAGCAACGCCCCCACGGGTCCACCGAGCACCGCAAAAAAGATCGGTGCCGTCACCCCGTCCACCATGTTCTCCGCCACGCTCTCAACCGTCCCGCGCACCACCTCCGGCTCATCAAGATGCTCCGTGTCGCGCCCCACAAGCATCGCCACCCGGCGGCGCGCCTCCGGCAGATCGCCGTCAGCCAAAGCGTGAAAAACCCGTGAACTGTGCCGTGCCAAATCGCGCCCCGCGAAGCAGGTGTAAAGCAGGGCAATCGACACAACATCCCCGGCCATGGGGTGCAACCGCGCCGCAGCCGTGACGAGAGCAAGCGCCCCAAATCCCGTGACAGAAAGCACGATGAACACCGCGCCTATTCCCGCCGCGCGGGCATTCGGGATCGCCCGGCGCAAAGGCGCTTCGAGCGCTGCCGCGAACCGCCCGATGCACTTCACTGGATGCGGAAGCCAGCGCGGATCTCCGCAAAGCATATCTACGCCAAACGCAACTAAAACTTGATATTCCACTCTCATCCCAATTTCAGCAGACGGTAGATTTGTTTCATGTCCAGGCTTGCGCGCACCACGGCGGCAAGCCGGTCGAAGGCTTCCTGCAAATCATATACAGCCACCACGCGCCCCACCGGCGCGAGCCCTCTCCGGATGCGCAATCGGTCAATAAACCAGCGACGGAACGGGTCGGCATCGAAAATGCCATGGAGATAACTCCCCCAGGCAAGGCCGCAGCCGACGCCGATCACCTCGCCGTCCTCGCGCAAAACGAGCGGGGTCAACGATGCATCGCAAGCGCTCTGGCCGTGGTGGATTTCATAACCGTGGAGCGCAAATCCAGATTCCGCATGGCGGCCCATAACGCGCTTGAGCGTCTTCTCAGGCTCCATCACGGTGGAAAGCGGGAGCAAACCCAATCCTTCCACCGGCGTTCCTTCGGATTCGATCCGCTGCGGGTCTTCGATCCGCTGGCCGAGCATTTGATAACCACCGCAAATACCCACAATTTCCGTCTTCCCCCGGCGCGCGAGTTCGATCACGGCAGCCGCCAGGCCGCTTTGGCGCAGGTGGGCGAGGTCGGCCGCCACGTGCTTGCTTCCCGGCAGAATCACCGCATCCGGGCTTCCCAATTCCTCCCGTGAACGCACAATGCGCACCACGACATCCGGCTCGATCCGCAGGGCATCGAAGTCGGTGAAATTCGATAAATGGGGCAAATCCAGAAGCGCAATGTCCACCTGCTCTGCTCCACCGCTCGCGCTCTGCGACCTTGCAGCTTTGAAGGTGACGGAATCTTCCTCTGGCAAACCGAGGTTCGGCAAATAGGGGATGACACCGAGCACAGGCAACCGGGTGTGGCGATGGACGTAGTCGTGCGCGTCCTGCAAAAGCGCCTCCTGCCCGCGGAACCGGTTCACCACAAAGCCCGCGACCAGAGCGCGTTCCCATTCATTGAGCACTTCCATCGACCCGACAAACGAGGCGTATACCCCGCCGCGATCAATGTCCCCCACGAGCAGAACGGGCGCGTTGGCATGGCGGGCCATGGGCATGTTGACGATATCGTGGTGTTTTAAATTGACCTCCGCCGGGCTGCCTGCCCCTTCCAAAACCACCACGTCATGCTCGGCGGCAAGCGAATCGAACGCCTGCTTGGCTGCCTCAAACGCCTGCGGCTTGAACCGGATGTATTCGCCCACATTCATGTTGCCCACAGGTTTCCCGAGCAGGATGACTTGCGAGCCGGTGTCCGAATTGGGCTTGAGCAGGATCGGGTTCATCCGAGCCTCAGGTTCGATCCGGCACGCCTGTGCCTGCATGACTTGTGCGCGCCCCATCTCCAGGCCGTCCCGCGTCACACATGAATTGAGCGACATGTTCTGTGACTTGAAAGGAGCGACACTGAGCCCGTCCTGTTGCAGAATGCGGCAGAGCGCGGCAGTGAGGACGCTTTTCCCGGCATTGGAGCTGGTCCCCTGGAACATGATGCTCGCGGCGCGGCACTTGGGGGCGGCAATTGCGGGGAAACCCAGCGCGCTCCGCAGCGCCTTGCAAAGCCGCGCATTCTCTTGTGCTGTGCGTACCGCTACGCGAAAAAAGCGGGTGCCAAGTCCTTCGAAATTTGTGCAGAGGCGGATCGCGATCCCTTCCCGCAACATGCGCCTGGCCAATGCGGACGCATCCGTCGCAGTGCGCACCAGCAGGAAATCCGCTTCTGCGGGATAGACATGCAGCCCTGGCAACGAGCCCAATTCCGCCGCAAGCGTTTCCCGTTGTTCCCGCACAAACGCCCGCGTGCGGCACAAGTACTCCGTATCCTGCAAAGCGGCCACCCCCACGGCTTGGGCCAGCGTATTGACCGACCATGGCGGGAGCAATGCGCGCATTCGGGCGGCGAGCTCCGCATTCGCCACTGCGCACCCCAAACGCAAGCCTGGAATCGCAAACGCCTTGGTCAACGAAAGCAGCACGATGATATTCGCTGGACGCTCGCGCGTGAGGCTCTCAAAACCGTCCACAAAATCGCCAAACGCTTCGTCCACAACGAACAAAGTCGCGGGATTCCGCAACGCGAGTGCCCGCAGCGCCCCCGCATCACAGACATGACCCGTTGGGTTGTTGGGCCGCCCGATAAAAACCGCCTCATCGCCGCGCAGCGCCATTTCGAGCGCGGGGAAATCCAGTTGAAACCCGTTCTCCTCCTTGAACGGGAGCGATTTCACCTTCATCCCGCCCAGCGCCGCCGAGCGGGCGTAATCCACATAGGCGGGCACGGGAACCAACGCGCGCGGCTTGCCCAAAACCCGGGGCAGCAACGAAAGGATTTCGGCGGAGCCATTCCCTGCGATCACCTCCTCCATTGCCACGCCATAGCGCCGGGCCGCAGCTTCCACAAGCGCGGTGCAATCCGGGTCCGGGTAATGGGCCAGCGCACTGACATTTGCTGCGATGACGGGGCGCAGCCATTCGGGGGGCCCGAGCGGATTCAAGTTCGCGGAAAAATCGAGCAGTTCGCTCTCCGGTATTCCCGACGAGAGCGCCAGTTCTCTGAGATTTCCGCCGTGGGTTTGGGACATCATCGTTTACTCTATTTTAAGACCCAGGCAGCCGCCACCAACGCGGGAATCAGTTCCACCCACTCGCAGCCCGCTCCCAGCGTGTCGCCCGTAAACCCGCCAATTTTATTCCGGCACCAGAGAGAAAAAATCGCGATTCCCGCGACCGAAATTCCCGCTGCGGTGAGCCCAAAAAGGCCGCCAACCAGCCAACTAACAGCGGCAAAGAGCAGAGATGTAAAGACCACATCCGAGCGACGTCCGTTTTGCACAAACAATGAGCAGAGCCCACCGGAGCGCGCGTAAGGCAACAGAGCCAGTTGCATCACCATCGAACACCGTCCCGCAAAGGGCATGAGCAAAAGCGTCGGCGCACGCAGCGCGGGTGGTGTGGAAGCGAGCGCGGCAACCTTGAGGCTGAACACGCACACAATCCCGATTACCCCCATCGCCCCGGTGTGGCTGTCGCGCATGATTTCCAAAACCCGTTCGCGCGGACGGGAACTCAGAAATCCGTCGGCAGTATCTGCAAGGCCATCCATGTGCAGACCGCCGGAGGCGGCAAGAAGCGCCACCACCGCAAGCGCGCTGGAGAGCAAAGGCGGAAAAAGCCCGCTCATGCCGCGATCCAACAGCGCCACCGCCCCCCCAATGAGAAGTCCCACCAGCGGAAACCACGGCGTGCTGCGCCCGATGTCCCGCTCGTCACACTGAATATGCGAGACGAAAGGGCAAACGGTGAGAAACTGGAGGGCGGCGATGAGGCGCTTCATTCTTAGTGAGCCGTCGAGACAGATGCCTCCGCGAAAGTAGCCACATCAGTCAGAATGCGCACGGAAGCTTCCACCAAATTCATGGCGAGCACCGCGCCGGTGCCTTCGCCGAGGCGCAGGCTCAGATCAAGCAACGGTTTTTTTCCGAGGCGCTCCTGCGCCACCCGGTGGCCCGGTTCCACGCTCCGGTGCGCTGCGATCATGTATTGCGTCGACAACGGGCAGATGCCTTGCGCAATCAACGCTCCTGCTGTTGTGATGAAGCCGTCCACAATCACGGGCTTCTTCAGCGCCGCAGCGCCGAGGATCAGGCCCGCAATGGCCCCGATTTCAAATCCGCCGACCTTCGCCAGCACATCCAGTGCATCAGCAGGGTCGGGGTTGTTTACGCGCAATGCCTCTTTAATCACGGCGATCTTGTTTTGCAGCCGCGCATCATCAATCCCTGTACCGCGCCCGGTGATCTCCTCAACCACCGTGCAGGTTAACGCGGCAACGATGGCACTGCTGGGCGTGGTGTTCGCAATACCCATTTCGCCCGTGGCAAACACGTCGATGGAATCGGCCAGCGACAGCGCGACCTCAATGCCCGCTTCCACGGAGCGGATCGCCTGCTCGCGGCTCATTGCCGGGCCGGTATGCATATTGGCTGTTCCGGCTGCAACGCGCTTGGAAATGATTTTTCCGCTATCCACCAGAGCCGTCAAATCGCCCGCGACTCCGGCATCGACCACGACCACCTGCGCTCCGACCTGGCGCGCCAGCGCGTTGCACCCCGCGCCGCCGTTTACGAAATTATGGATCATCTGCACGGTGACCTCTTGGGGATACTGACTGACACCGGAAGCCGCAACGCCGTGATCCCCTGCCATGACGACGACTGCCTTGCGAGCCACCGGAGGACGCATTGAACGGGTCATTCCGGCGAGGTCTTCAGCCAAATCCATCAAAAGCCCCAGTGCCCAATAGGGCATCGTGAGTTGTTCCAAACGGGTATGGGCGGCAGCACGGGAAACAGCGCATTGAGGTTCGATCTGCTGCACTGTTTTTTCGAGAAGAGTCATGGAGATTGTTATTTTTGGGGTTTGATTTGGAGAGGTTGTCCGCACACCACGAGGAACAGCTCGTCGCATGCAGCCGCAATCGTTTGGTTCACGCGACCTGCGAGATCGCGGAACCGGCGGCCCAGCGGAGTTTCTGGCACGAGGCCCATTCCGACTTCATTGGTGACAAATAGAATGGTGCCGCCATGGCTGCGGGCGGCTTGAAGAATCGGCCCGCAGCAACCCGCGACCTCCGCTTCGGAAACGGTATTTCCCTGCTGCTCCGCTTCATAGAGGACGTTGTTGACCCAGAGCGTGAGGCAATCGACGAGGACCACCGGCTGATCCTTGGCCCGGCACAGCGCGGCGGCGAGATCAAGCGGCTCCTCAATGGTTTGCCAATCGCATAAATTGCGGGCCTCCTGGTGGCGACGAATGCGCTCGCCCATCTCCGGGTCGATTGCCGGGCAGGTCGCCAAAAAGGCACGCGGGCCTGGCAGCGCCTCTGCCATTTTCTGTGCGAAGGCACTTTTACCGCTCCGGCTGCCGCCGGTCACGAGGATCATTTTACTCACGAGAAAACCTCAACACGCGCGGCGCGCGTTCTACGAAGGCATCAACACAAAGGACGCGAACGAAAATTCGCGACGGCTCAAAGACGGACTGAATTGCGGCATGTGGGATTTTCCTTTGTTTCGAAGGTTACTCAAAGCACGTCGTTCGGTCTTCTGACTCCCGGCTTCGATCCTACCGCCTCGCCTTCCCCGATTTTTCGAGTGGCCTTGAGGTTTCGTATCCGGTTACAGCAGCGACACTGTGGCCGATTTTCACGGCATTCCCGCACCGACGCGCTTGGGACATTGCGTCCCGGTTTGCGCCCCCATTTCTAGCGTAAAAGTGGGAGTTGGGGCAAGAACTTTCCCTACCCGGCCCTCTGTAACCGCTTGAGCCTGCCAGCGAGGCTCACTTTGGTGGCGGAGTTCATCCGGTCGATGAAAAGGATGCCGTTGAGGTGGTCCACCTCATGTTGCAAAGCGCGGGCGAGAAATCCCCGGGCCTCAAAAGTTACCTCGCGCCCATCAATCAAACGCGCCGTGGCCTTCACGACGATGGAGCGCTGAATATCGGCACTGATCTCGGGAAAACTCAGGCAACCTTCCGGGCCAAATTCCTTCTCCTTGCCGAGTTCGAGCACGGGATTGAGCAGCACCATCGGCATCCAGTCGTCGATTTTGACTTCCTTGCCATCCACGAGCATCTCGCTCGGGCGATCCTCCACACCTGCCACATCAACAATCGCCAGTTGGAGCGCGTGGCCCACCTGCTGGGCCGCAAGCCCGACGCCGTTTGCCTCGTTCATGGTTTCGATCATCGCCGCGGCCAACTGCCGAATCTCCTCAGTGATCGTCTCAATGCGCGCTCCCTTGGCCCGGAGCACCGGATTTCCATATTTTACAATTTCCACAATTTATTTTCCCTTCGTTTCAGTGAACGCCGGCAAATTACCTGTAACCCCGGCTTCTTTCAAGGAATCCAGCACGCGAACGATCACGCCGAAAGGCGCCTGGGTGTCTGCCTTCAAAGCGAGCGAACGGTTCGCCTCCACCACCGCTTTGATTTTGCTGGAAAGTTCATCCGCCGCCACCTGCACACCATCGAGCCGCACGGTCCCCTCGGGCGAAATGGACAACTCCGCCAGGTGTTCCGCCTGGGGATGAGGCGCCGCCGTGGTCGATTCGGGCAGCTTGATGGTCACCGCCGGTTGCGGCCGCTTAAAAGTCGAGGTGACGATCACAAAAATGAGCAGGATCGCGAAAATGTCGATCAACGAAACAATGATCACCGCTGGCATCCGCCGTTTGCGCTGGTAGAAGTTCATTGAGCCGCTTCTCCGTCTTGTGCTGCGGGCGAAAGCGCCCGGGTTTCCCGCCGCATTTTGCGCGAGTAACATTTGGCGAGAAATTCGCCGACAATCGACTCCATCTCCACGCTGAGCGTCTCGACTTTTTTGGAAAAATAGGAATAAGCGATGAGGCTCGGGATCGCGATGGAAAGCCCCGCAATCGTGGTGTTGAGCGCCTCGGAGATCCCCTTGGCAATGGTGCGCGGGTCCGAGATCGTCTCACTGGCCCCCAAAGTGCCAAACACCGTCACCAAGCCCGAAACCGCCCCGAGCAACCCGAGCAGCGGAGCGATGCCGACGATCACCTCCAAAATCACGAGCCCAGCCTCCATGCGGATCACTTCATGCCGCGCGCGCGTTTGCACCGCCTCCATATTTTCCATGCGCGGCCATTCAAGATGTTGAATGGCCACTTCGGTGATCCGGGAGAGCGCCGAAGGGTCATTGCGCACCGTCTGACCCAGACGCTCCAAGGACGGGCCAGTCTCGCCTGGTTGCAGCGCTTCGATCCGGTTCCAGAGCCACGACGGAATCACCGCCTCGCGCCGCAGCGCCCAGCCGCGCAGAAACATAGTGGCCACGGAAACCACCGAGCAAGCCAGGAGCAGATACATGAAAAATCCGCCGTGAACGATGAATTGGGTAATGGAAAATGCGGCAAGCATGGATTTAATAAGTGGTAAAGGTATACACGATCTTGATGTGTCCGCCAGGGAGTTGGGCCAGGCGTTCGGGGGGAATCGGCGGGATGTGCGCCTCTTTCACGGCGCGGATGGCAATGGCCGCATTCGCCGGGGCTGCCGAATTGGAGAGCACCTGCACGTCAGAACGTCGGCCTTTGGCATCAATGGTGAACCTGATGCGCACCTCACCCACCGTCATTAAATCCTTTTGGGTCTTGCGATAAAATTCCGAGCGCAGCCCGATCGCGTTGCCGACCGCCTTCCCGTAGTTGCCGAGGGCATCCATCCCCACCTCATCCGCCTCAGGGGTTGGCGTGGGAGCGGGCAGCGGCTCCGCTGCAATCAAGGCAAAATCAGGCGAGGGCGGCACCGCAGCGGGTGCAGGTTTTGGCGGAGTGGCTTGGGAGTTGTGCGCGGCGATCTCCGTCGGATGCTCGGGAGCTTGCTCCGTCTTTTTGAGGTTTGCCGGATCGAGCTGTGTGGGAATGGCCTCAGCCTGCGCCAAAGCCGCAACCGCAGCAGCATCCAGTGTGGGAGCCGCCTCGAACGTCACCTCCAGCGCGTTTTCTTCAGCTGCTTGCTCGCTTGCCGGTACAGGCGCAGCCCCGGGCAGGAGCGTCAGCGCCGTGAAAAGACCCACGTGCGTCAACACCGAAAGCGTGGATGCGATGGTGATTTTTCCGAATTCGGTCATCAGGGAGGATCGGTGATGCTACGGGCACAATGCGTCCAACGCAAACGCGTTTTCGAAGCTCCACTCAATCCTGCTGCCCGGGGGCAGCCTGGATTTGGATCGTTTCAAGCTGCGGCCGATGCGCCCGATCCACCGCAACCAGGACGGCGCAAATCGCAAAAACGGCCAGGAAAACCCCGCCCAAAAGAGCAGCGGCTTTCCCGCCAAATACCGGCGGCTGAGTTTTTGAAGATGTGTCGCTCATATTTAGTGGGGAAGATGCTGGTGGATGCATGCAATCAACTCGTCCAGGCTCACCGGCTTGGAAAGAAACGGAAACCCCCCGATCAACCCACCGGGAACCGCCTCCTTTTTGGAAACAATGGCGGTCAGAAAAACAATCGGAATGCCAGCCAGATCGGGATCTTTCTGAATCCGGGCCGCCGCGTCCCCCCCATCCACATTGGGCATGACGATATCCATAAGGATCAAGTCCGGCCGCACCCTGCGGGCAGTTTCCCAGGCGCAAGCGCCGTTGTTCTCCTCGAACACCTCGTATTCTCCGGTTTTTTGAAGCGTCAGCTTCATCAGCCGGGTAAACCCGCCTTCGTCGTCCACAATGAGTATTTTTTTCACAATGTTTAGTCGGTATCCGCGTCTAATATGATTGTAACACAAGCTCCGCCTTCGGGGCGATTCTTCATTTCAATTGTCCCGCCGTGGAGGTCCACAATGGTCTTTGTTACGGTTAATCCCAAACCGGTTCCCTTCCCGGTCGGTTGCGTGGTGAAAAACGGTTCAAAAACTTTGCCGAGCAGCGCCTCCGGCACACCAGGGCCGGTATCCAACACCTCGATGATCAAGAGCCTGCCTCCGGGGCGGAAATTCGATTGGCTGATGTTTGCGCCAATGCCCGTCACCTGTCGGGTGGACGTCCGCACCGTGAGCTTGCCTCCCTCTTCCATCACATGGGCGGCGTTGGTCAAAACATTCACAAGCACCTGCTCGATTTTCATGGCATCGAGCCGCACGGGCGGGAGATTCAGAGCAAGTTCCTCCTCGACTACGACCTTGCGCGCGGCGATCTCTCCGCGCACAAGCATCAGCGCGTTGCGAATCAGCCGGTTTACGTCCACCGGCACTTTGTTCATCTTTTTGGGAGCCGAGAAATCAAGCAATTCTCCGATCACACTATCCGCGCGTTGCACGGCGCCTCCGATCTCCTCAAGAACACTTGGAATGATTTTATCCCCGAAGGTCTGGCTCTTTAAATATTCCAGCCCCATGCGGATGATCGCGAGCGGGTTCTTGACCTCGTGCGCGACGCCCGCCGCCAGTCGCCCCACCAGCTTCATCTTCTCGGCTTCGATCAGTTGCAATTGGACCGTGCGGAGTTCTTCCAGGGCAAGCACCAGTTCTTCGCGGCTTTGTTGCAACTCGGCATTGCTCTTCTCCAACGCTTCCTGCGCCCGCTTCTGCTCTGTGATTTCGCGCGAGATGCCCACCAACCCGGTGATTGCTCCCTTGGTATCAAAAATGGGTATCTTGCTGGTGGCAAGCCAACGCTCCGGAACGGGGGATTCAATCTTATTGAGCAACGGTGCGTGGCTTTTCCACACAGACACATCATCCGCATGAACCAGTTCCGCAGCGGCGGGTGGGAGCAGATCAAACGGCGTCATCCCAAACACCTCTTCCGGCGTCTCCTTGCCCAAGAAACGAGCATGAGCCAGGTTGTTCAACGTATATCGCCCATGGGTGTCTTTGGCAAAAATGAAGTCCGGCACGTTATCGACCACGGCGCGCAGCAGGTTGCGCTCCTTCCCGAGGGCATCCTCCATCTCCTTGAGCAGGGTGATGTCGCGCGAAATGCCAAACGTGCCGATCAAATTGCCTTGCTCATCGCAGAGCGGAGATTTGGACGTAAGCACCCAGGCGGTTTTCCCGTCCCTGTGGGCCTCCAGTTCGATCTTGTCTATGATCGGCGTTCCGGTTTCCATAATGGAGCGCTCGTCCTGAAAACGCACCGCCGCTTTTTCCGGGGAATGGAAATCGAAATCGGTCTTTCCAATCGCCTCCGAGGGATCGTTTAAACCAAAATAGCGGGCCAAAGCACGATTAATGCGCAGAAAGCGGCTCTCGGTGTCTTTGAAATAGATATGATCGGGGCTCGATTCGAGCATTGCGTGCAGAAAGAGCCGATCGGGGGCCTGAGTCGGGGAAGGCATACCAAGATTCTACGGCTGAAATCCAAAGAAAAAAGGAAGAATTACGCAAGATGCACCCCGGGATTTCCTTTGCATTCTCCGCCTCCCCTGCCCGAGGCACAGCCTCCATCCTGCGGCTTCTGGATGCGCATTTGAAGCAATAGCGGGCGTTGCCCACCCGGCCCACTCGCGTGTAGAGTGTGCGACTTGCCATTGCCACCCGCCATCGCCTATCCGCCCGAACTCCCGATCTGCGCCCGCCGGGAAGAGATCGTGGCAGCCTTGCGCGCCCACCAGGTCTTGATCGTCGCGGGCGAAACCGGCTCGGGCAAAACCACGCAACTGCCGAAGATGTGCCTGGAAGCCGGGCTCGACCGCCGGGGGCGCATCGGCTGCACCCAGCCGCGCCGCGTGGCCGCGATGAGCATCTCCCGGCGGGTCGCCGAGGAACTGCGCGTAGCCTGGGGGCGTGAGGTCGGCTGCAAAATGCGTTTTAATGACGACACCGGGCGCGACACCCGCATCAAGTTCATGACAGACGGCATTCTGCTGGCGGAAATCCAATCCGACCCGCTCTTGCGTGCCTACTCGGTGCTCATCCTCGATGAAGCCCATGAACGCTCGCTCAATATCGATTTCCTGCTCGGCTATCTGCAAGGGCTGCTCCAAAAACGCGCCGACTTGAAGCTCATCATCACCTCGGCGACGATCGACACCGAGGCGTTTTCCAAAGCGTTCGGCGGCGCACCGATCATCGAAGTTTCCGGCCGGCTTTTTCCCGTCGAAGTACGTTACCAGCCGATCGGCGAGACCGATGCAGAGGGGGATCTCGCCGATGATGTAAGTTTCGTGGAAGCGGCCGCGCGCGCAACCGAAGATGCGCTCATCGAGACGGATAGCGGCGATGTGTTGGTGTTTCTGCCCACCGAGCGGGACATCCGGGAAGCCCGGCGGATCAGCAGCGCATTTTCGCGCCGGGCGACAAACGCCGCGTGGTGCTTGCAACCAACATCGCGGAGACCTCGCTCACCATCCCGCGCATCGGCACGGTCATCGACACCGGCCTGGCCCGCATGAGCCGCTACAACGCGCGCACCCGCACCAAACGTCTCCCGGTCGAGCCCATCTCCCAGAGCAGCGCCAACCAGCGCGCAGGCCGCGCGGGCCGGGTGCGCGACGGACTCTGCATCCGCTTGTATTCGGAAGACGATTTCGAGAAGCGCCCGCGGTTCACCCAGCCGGAAATCCAGCGCGCCAACCTCGCCGAAGTCATCCTGCGCATGAAAGCGTTCCGGCTCGGCGACGTGGAAAGCTTTCCGTTCTTGAATCCGCCCCTCGCGCAAGCGGTCCGGGGTGGCTATCAACTTTTGCAGGAACTCGGCGCAATGCTCGAAGCCGAAGGGAACACCTGGGTGCTCACGGCGCTGGGCCATGAATTGGCGCGGCTGCCGCTCGATCCGACCCTGGGTCGGATGCTGCTCGAAGCCCGGCAGGAAGGGGCGCTTGAGGAGATGCTCGTCATCGCGGCGGGGCTGAGCGTCCCCGATCCCCGCGAGCGTCCCGAGGAGGCGAAGGAAACGGCTGCCGCGGCGCACAAACTGTTTGCACATCCCGAGTCGGATTTTCTCACACTGCTCAACCTCTGGAATGCCGCCCCCCCGCTGGAAGGCAAGAGCGTGCACACCAGCCGCAATGCGCTCCGGCGGTTTTGTAAATCCAACTATCTCTCGCTCTCGCGCATGCGGGAATGGCGCGACATTTACCGGCAGTTGGCGGAGACGATGCAGGTCATTTCGGGACATGGAGTGCGTTCGCAGAAAGCGAAGGAAAATGCCGACCACTACTCCGCGATCCACCGCTCCATCCTCTCCGGCTTGCTCGGGCAGGTCGCCCAGCGCGAGGAGCGCAATTTGTACAAGGCCAGCGGCAACCGCACCGTTACGCTTTTCCCCGGCTCTGGTACGAGCGCAACCAGAAGAAAGCCAAGCCGTCCGCAACCCGCCAGCCGGAATGGATCGTCGCCGGGGAAATCGTGCAGACTTCGCAACTGTTCGCCCGCACCGTCGCGCGGGTCGATCCGCAGTGGGTCGTGGAACTCGGCTCCCATCTTTGCAAATTCAGCTACGTCCACCCGCAATGGAGCGCCAAGGCCGGGCGCGTGCTCGTCACGGAACGCGTGCTCCTGCATGGGCTGGAGCTTTGCAAACGCCAGGTTGATTACGGCCGAATCGACCCCGTGGCCGCCACCGAATTATTCATCCGGGGAGCGCTCGTGGCCGGGGAAGCGCGCATCCAGCAACGCTTCTTTGCCGAAAACCAGAGTCTGCGCGAGCGGATCGAAAACGCGCTCACCAAAGTCCGCAGTTACCGCGTGCATGACATCGACCAGGCGCTTTTCCGTTTCTATGCCGAGCGCATCAGCGGCGTCTCTTCCATTCACGATTTAAACCGGCTTGTGCGCAGCCGCATCACCGCCGAACCGCAGTTCCTGTGCGCTACGGAGGCCGATTTGATGGATGCCGAAAATCTGGCATACGACCGCGAAGCGTTCCCGGATCAAGTCGCCCTCGGCACCAGCGTGCTTCCCCTCACCTACGCCTACAATCCCGGCGAGGAGGAGGATGGCGTGACCGTGCGCGTCCCTCTGCCGTTGGCCGAGCGGCTCACTCCCGCCGAATTGCAATGGATGGTCCCCGGATTGCGCGAGGAACAGATCGGCGCGTTGTTGCGTTCACTTCCCAAAAGCATCCGCAAACAACTCATGCCGCTGGAGCCCAAAATCGGCGAGATCGTCGCCGCGTTTGAGCCGCAGGGCGACAGTTTGCTCGCGGCTTTAGGGCGATTGATTCAGCAAAAATATCGTGTCGCGATTCAACCCGAAGATTGGAAGGCGCTGCCCGATTATCTGCGACCCCGCGTGGAAGTCGTGGATCGCCAAAACAAAACCGTCGCCGCCGGGCGGGAACTCGAAAGCGTGCGGGCCTCGATGGACGCGCAGCGCGTGCAATCGGACGCTTGGGAAATCGCCGCGCGCCGTTGGGAAAAACCGGCCCTCACCACGTGGTCGTTTGGGGATTTGCCGGAATCGCTCATTATCGAACAGGTCGGCGGCGCGCCGCTGCTCGCATGGCCCGGGCTGGCCGTCCGGGACGGCGAAGTGGATTTGCTGCTTTTCCGCAGACGCGCGGATGCGGAAGCCGCGACGCCCGCCGGAATCTGCCGTCTCGCGGAACTCTCCCTCGCGCGCGATCTCGCCTGGCTGCAAAAAGAGTTGCGCACTCTCGCCCGGCCACTCGCTGCCGGTTCGCAGCCGGGCAAAGCCTCCTTTGGAGACGCCCTTGCCCAACTTGGCGCGCAGCTCCACGCGCCGAAGCCCAAAGGCGCTGCCGTGGACAGCAGCGAACTCCTGCAACAAAGCGCCTATCGCCACATTGTCACCCACGCCTTCCGCCTCGAACCGCTTTACCCGCTCACGCAAGCCCGTTTCACCGCCCTGGTCGAAACCGCGCGACGCGAACTGCCCATGCTCGCCCGGCGCGTCAGCGAACTCGCCGCGCAAATTCTCACGCTGCGCAAAGCCCTCCTCGCCTCAGGCAAACGCTATCCCGGTTGGGAAGCCGACCTGGAACGGCTCGTCCCCGCCGATTTCCTCGCCCGCACGCCGCACGCGCAATTGCACCATCTCCCGCGCTATCTGCGCGCCATGCAATTGCGTGCCGAACGGGCCTCCATCAGCCCGCTTTACCTCACCAAAGACACTGAAAAAGCCAAACCGCTCGCCCCCTTCCTGCCTGGCGGCGCATTTGAAAAAACCGTTCCTCCAGCAAACAGGGAAGCTTACCGCTGGCTGCTTGAAGAATTTCGCGTAAGCCTCTTTGCCCAGGAACTCGGCACCGCGCAGCCCGTCTCGGCACAGCGGTTGCAGACGTTGGGTAGCACCTGAAATCTCCCAGGGGAAGCATGCCTTAAATCTGCGAAAATCTGCGCAATCTGCGGATAAAATCCCCTCCCCCGGTTTTCCAGATTGCCATTTGCGCTCCATGCTGCGAGTTTCCCGCCCCATGGAAACCATCACTCTCCAACAACTTCAGGAAATGTTCGCCGGGCTTCGCAACGAAACCGACTGGAATCTCGACGGCGAAATGCTCTGGGGTTATTATTTTGTAGCACCCGCTCCCGAAGTGCTGGAATCCCTCGCCGAGACCCTCAGCGAGCGCAATTTCGACATCTCCGAAATTTTCAAAAGCGATGACGAACCGATCTTCATCCTCCAAGCTGAACGGCTCGAAAAACACACGCCGGAATCCCTCTTTGCCCTCAACGCCGAACTCGAAGCGCTCGCCGCGAAATTTGAAGGGGTCGATTACGATGGGATGGACGTGAATCCCGCCGATGAGGAGTGCGATTGCGAAGGCGACTGCGAAAATTGCGATTGCGAAGAGGAAGAAGAACACCAGTGCGGCTGTGGCTCCGAGCATTGCCACAGCGAAAACGAGCCCATCGAAAACCCCGAGATCGTGGCGGCAATCCAAAAAATCGCCGAAGACGCCTCCGAAGAAGCCCAGCAGGATCTCACGCTGGAATTGCAGCGCGGCCTTTATCTTGTGCCTGTTTTCGCAGAATCCGCCTCTGCAGCACAGGCCGAGGAAGGTTCCATGCAAGTCCTCGTTTGCATGGACGAAAACGAAAAAGAATTTTTGCCACTCTTCACCGACGAAGCCGCCCTCAAGGGGTGGACCAAAGAGAAGGTCTCGGCCATGGTGCTTACCGCTCCGGAAGCCTGGGAATTCATCCTCTCCCAGCCGGAATGCGCCGGTGCCGTGGTGAATCCCGGTGATGTCGCCCTTCCGCTCAACCGCGAAATGGTCGCTCTCCTCAAGAAGATGATCGACGAGATCGAAGCGGGATCCGGCGAATAGCAAAAGTCGCGCGCAACGAAAACAAAGGTCGTTGCGTCGATCCGCCGTCCGAAATCCCTAACGTCTTGCGTGGTGGATCGGCCGCTCCGTGGGCGATCTGCCAAAGCAGATCGAGCGCAGCGAGCTGATTTTGCTTGCGCCGCTCACCCCCCGGAATCGCGCGCGGAGCGCACGATCCACCTTGCGGAAAGAAACGCTCTCCCTACCTCCCGCTGGCCTTAATGAGCCCGGCGATCCGCTTCATCTTGGCGGCGCGCCGCTTGTCCTTGCGCCATTGGGCGGGAGTGCGCGTCATCCGCTCGCTCCAGTTGGAGTCCGCCACGGCTCCGGGAACATTGAACCGTTTGGTATCCGCAAAAACGTCGGTGATCATGACAATCGCCAGCCAGGAATTGCACTGGAAGAGCCCGGCCAGCAACGCTTCATGGATTGCGTCCGTCATCGGTCTCGGGCTGTCGAGGCCAAACCCGGCAAACCCGCACAATTGTTCCAACTCCCAGCGCTGGTGGCCGTCGCCCGCTTGCGCGGCGGCGCACATCTGCTCCCAAAACGCGGCGAGCGGCAGATGGTCGTGCGTGGCATAGGTCGCAATGGAAAGCCGCTGGTAATCGTGACCGCGCACGAGGTGCCAGTTGGGCTGGCGTTCCCATTGCGGGATCTTGAAGCCGGCAATGCCCAGCGAGGTGAGATTCGGGCGCACATAATCGGGCACCACTCCGAGGTCTTCCCCGATCAAACGATGCTCGCCCACTTCTTCCAACAGCGCCCGCAGGTATTCCTCGCCGTCGCGCCGATTCGCCTCCCGGTTTTCGTACGTCGAATCGTCGCGCGGGGTAAAATGGGGCAAATCACCCCCGGTCCGCCCCCGCGCCTCCTCTTCGGAGAGCGGGAGAAACTCCGCGTTGCGTGACGGCCGCCACGGGAACCCATACATGCGGTAAAAGCCGAGCACGTGGTCGATGCGGAAGAGGTGAAAAATCTCGCGGACCCGCTGCACCCGCTGCCGCCACCAGGCAAAATTGCTGGCGCGCAACACATCCCAGCGATACAGCGGCACCCCCCAGTTCTGCCCCCACTTTTCGGTAAACGGATCGCTTTTGAACACTTTCTCCGGCGGCGCTCCCCCGGACCAGCGCAAGTTGAAAATCTCCGGGCAACAAAAGACATCGGAACTGTAATAGCTTACGCCAATGGGGACGTCCCCCATCAATGCCACCCCTTTGCGGTCACAGTAGGCCTTGAGCGCCCCCCATTGCGCAAACGCGAGCCACTGGACATATTGGAAATAGCGCATTTTCCATTCCAGTTCCCGACGGACGACCGCTTTCTGGACAGTAAGCCACGCGAGCGCGCTTTCGAGCGTCTGTTGCGGCTCGGGCCAGGTATCCCACATCTCCGAGCCGCCGTTTTGGTCCATTAACGCGCGAAATAGCGCATATCCTTCGATCCAGCCAGCCTGCTCCTTGACCCAGGCCCGGAATTGCCGGCACCGAGCGCTCTTGTTTTTCCAGTGGGTCTCCATAAACCCCTCAAATGCCTTCTCCAGCAAACGGCGTTTGAGCGGCTTTACCTCCCGGTATTTCACCGGCCCCGTGCGCAGCGATTTGAGCGAGACTCCGGCGAGCACCGCTTCGTAGGCTTCCTCGGTGAGATCAGCAACCGCCTCGGGCGAAAGGGCCAGCGTGCAAGGGTCGATCGCCACCGAAGAGATCGCGTTATAGGGGGAGTTGTCATTGCCGGTCTCATTGATGGGCAGCAATTGCACGAGCCGAAACCCATTTTCGGATGCCCAATCAGCGCATTCGCGGAGCGACTCGGTGTCTCCGATTCCAAGGTCGTTCTCCGAGCGAAGGGCAAAGAGGGGGGCGAGAATACCGGCTAAAGGTTGATCGGGCGACAAATGCATGGAAGCGCTAAACATTGCCAATCCCGAGCCGTTCGGCAAGCCCGCAAGAAACGATTCTCTAGTCGGCAAAAGGCTGACTGCAATGCACACCGCTCCACTAAAGATGTTTAGACCTTCCCAAAATCCTTCTCATCCCGAGCGCAGGGAAGGCTCCCGCAAGCTCCTGCAAACTCCCCCATGACACCCTGGCTGCGCAAAATTCTAGGGATGAACTGGATTCTCTTTACGACCATGCTTGCCCTGGCCGTTTTTGGGGTGATCGCCATCTACAGTTGCACCTATATGCGGGACAACCCGGCCTACTCCACCATGTGGCGCAAACAGGCCGTCTGGGTCGGCATTAGCACGGTGGTTTTTTTTGTTACGAGTCTTTTCCATTACCGCTGGATCCGCAAAGGCGCCCTCCCGATGTATGCGGTGTCCATGGTTTTCCTGGTCCTGACCCTCTTCATGGGCATCACCAAGGATGGCGCGCGCTGTTGGCTTAAACTGGGTCCGCTCCAGTTTCAGCCCGCGCAACTCGCCGTCCTCTCGGGAATTCTCATCCTGGCGCTTTTTCTGACCCAGTTTCCGCGGATGCATCCGTTATTGAAACTGTTCGCGTGCGGGCTCCTCTCTGGCGCGCCGGCGCTGCTCATCATGATTCAGCCGGATTTGGGGGAGTGCCTCGTCTGGATCCCCGTGGTGTTCTCGATGCTTTTCATCGCCCGGCTGCCGTTGCGCTACCTGGTGGTCGTTCTCCTGCTAGCCGCCATCGCGATGCCGTTGGCCTACCGTTTTAAACTCAAACCGTACCAGCAGGCACGCATCGTGGCGTTCATCGATCCCGAAATCGACGCCCAAGGCTCCGCTTGGGCCATCAACCAATGCCTGATCGCCATCGGAAGCGGCGGGTGGGCCGGCAAAGGGTTCCTGGCCAAAGACAGCCAGGTGGAACTCGGGTTTGTCCCCCGCACCACCGTACCCAATGATTACATCTTCGCAGCCATTGGCGAGCAATGGGGGTTTGTCGGCGGCTCCACCCTCGTGGGCGGGTTCGCCCTGCTCTTGGGCACCTGCTGTTACGTGGCGGCCCATGCCTCTGACCGCCTCGGGCTCCTGCTCTGCGTCGGCGTCCTCGCGCTACTTTTTGCACACACCTTTCAAAACATCGGCATGAACATCTCTTTAATGCCGGTCACCGGGGTTCCCCTCCCCCTCATCAGCTACAGCGGTTCGTTCGTGTTCGTCATCTTCTTCGGGCTGGGTTTGGTCAACAGTGTGTGGATCCACCGAAAGGAATAAGGGTAAAACCCTCCCCTTTATCTAAGCGAAAGCCTGATTTATTCTGGCAATCTGCAACGACCTTGGCTACGGTCGCGCCTTCTAATGAAGATCCGCTTCCTGCTCCTCGCCCTGATACTCTTGAGCGCTGCCAACGCTCGGGCACAATTTGGGAGCTTTGGGGACATTCCCATCGAGATTACCGCCGATGGCGAAACCCGGTTTATCGGCGGCGTTGCGGTGGCAGAGAACAACGTGATCGTCCATTACGGAACCGCCTCGATTTACGCGGATTACGTTCAGTATAACCCCGAAACACGCGATGTGCTCGCCATCGGCAACGTGCGGCTGTACCGGGACGGCAGACTGGTCGAGGCGGATCGCGCCCTGTTTAACCTCGAAACCAAACTGCTGCGCACCTCAGATTTCCGCTCCAGCATGACCCCGTTTTTCGCCAAGGGCGAGACGCTCAACTCCTTGAATGTGGGCAGCGGGTATGAAGCGAAAAACATCATCGCAACCACCAGCGATTCCAGCAAACCCGACTACTATTTTAAGGCTGGCAATGCCCGCATCCACCCGAACGACTACATCACCCTCTCCAACGTCTCGATGTACGTGGGGACCACACGGGTCTTCTGGTTCCCGTATATTTACCAGTCGCTCAAAGAAGAATCGGGTTTCAATTTCACCCCCGGCTACAGCAGCGACTGGGGTGCCTACGTGCTCAACCGCTACGGAATCCCCCTTTCCGACACCACCCACGGGGCGTTGCAACTGGACCTGCGCTCCAAGCGCGGCCTCGCTGTGGGATTTGAAACCAACAGCAGTTTCGGCCCCGAGAACAAAAGCTGGGCTCATTTCCAAAGCTATTACGCCGCAGATGCCAACAGCAGCATCAATCACACCGCAGAAGTCCTTGTTCCGGTCACCTCCAGCCGCTACCGCCTTTCACTTCAAAGCCGCACCTATCTCTCAGACGACCTTTACGCCAATGTCGATATCAATAAACTGAGCGACTACCGTTTCCTGCGCGACTTTTACCCCGGCGAATACCATACCAATCCCCAACCCGACAACATGGTGTCGCTGACGAAATGGGACGAACAGTACACCCTTACCGGCATTGCGCGTTTCCAGGCCAACCCGTTTTTTGACACCACCGAACGGCTGCCGGAAATCGCCCTGGACGTCACGCGGCAACCCATTTTTAACGCTCCATTCTGCAACTCCCCTCTTTTCTACGAGAGCGAAACCAGCGCGGCCCGCCTCACCCGCGATTTTGGCACCCTCTCCAGCACCGACGCGCTGCATCCCATTGTCACCAGCTCCCTCTTCAACCGTTACAACGCTTTTCGCTTCGACACTTTCCACCAGCTTTCGCTGCCTCAAACCTATGGCGGCTGGCTCTCGGTGATTCCGCGCATCGGCCTTCGCGGCACCTACTACTCGTCGGGCGCGGAGAGCACCCTGGATAACCTTCCGCAAGCCGTCGGCCTGGATCTTCGTCAGGATGTGGAGGTGCTTCTCCAACGCAAATCCGGCGACCCCGTTTTTCGTCCGGTGTTCAACGCGGGAGTCGAGTCGTCCTTCAAATTTTCGCGCGAATGGGAAAACGTGCAGTCCCGCGCCCTGGGGCTCGATGGGCTGCGTCATGTGGTCCAACCGTATACGGACTTCTCTTTTGTCAAAACCGGAGAGAACCCCAACGGCATCCTGCAATTCGACCGGTTGACGCCCACGACGGAACTGCCCGCCATCACTTTTCCGCAATTCACCACCCTGGATGCCATCCCGAACTGGACCATCTGGCGCTTCGGCGTCCGTAACAAGCTCCAGACCCGCCGCGACGACACCAACTACAATCTCCTGACGATGGACACGTTCTTTAATGCCAATTTCGATGCGCCAAGCTATCCCGGCATCCCGTCCGAAGGGGCCTTCTCGAACCTTTGCAACCAACTCACCTACGCGCCGCTGCCCTGGGTCTCTTTGCGCATGGCCAGCCAAATCCCCCTGCAAAACACCGGCTTCACCCAAGTCAACACCGATGTACATTTTCTTGCCAACGAGGATCTTAGCTTTAGCATCGGCCACCGGTATCTGGATAAGAACCCGTTCTTTCTCAACAGCAGCAATGTCCGCTTTGGCGCATACTACCGGGTCAACGACAACTGGGCCTTCAGCTTCACCGATCAATACGAATTCTCCGACGGCACCCTGCAAGCGCAGGAATATGAAATTCACCGAGATCTTTCGAGCTGGATCGCCTCGCTTGGCTTCACCACGCGGGAAAACCGAAACAGCATCACCGGCCAGAGCGTTTCCGATATCGGCATTATCCTGACCTTCACTCTTAAAGACCTTCCCAATTTGCGGTTGCCGCTTGCGGCTCATCCCTCCACGGGGACTTCCAGCAATATCACAAAGTAATTCAACCAAACCAACCAACCACACTTAATAAACACCATGGATCTCTGCATCATCGGTTCCGGATACGTCGGTCTCGTCAGCGGCGCCTGCTTCGCCGAAGTCGGCCATAACGTGATTTGCGTCGACAACGACCAACGCAAAGTTGACGCCCTGCTAGCCGGCAAAATCCCGATCTACGAGCCCGGCCTCGAGGACCTCGTGCACCGCAACGTGGCGGCCAAGCGTCTCCATTTCACCAACAGCATCCAAGCGGGGGTTGACGGCTCGCAGATCGTTTTCATCGCCGTTCCCACGCCTCCCCAGCCCGATGGCAGCGTGGACCTCAGCTTCATTGAGCGGGTTGCCCGCGAAATCGCAGGCGTGCTCAAACCGGGTGAATACCGGGTCGTGGTGGACAAGAGCACCGTCCCGGTCAAAACCGGCGAGAAGGTCACCGACACCATCAAGCGGTACAATACCGGAGCCGATTTCGACGTGGTCAGCAACCCCGAATTCCTCCGCGAAGGGTGCGCCGTGCCCGACTTGATGAAGCCCGACCGGATCGTCATCGGCGGCAACAGCGACCGCGCCCTGGCGCTCATGAAGAAAGTGTACGAGCCATTCAACGCTCCGATTCTCGTCACCGACATCAACTCCGCCGAGTTGATCAAGCACGCTGCCAACTCGTTCCTCGCGCTCAAGATCTCCTACATCAACGCCGTCTCTGCGATCTGCGAAGCCAGCGGCGCGGATGTGGAAAAAGTTGCGGCGGGCATCGGCATGGACAAGCGCATCGGCCGCAACTTCCTCAATGCCGGGCTCGGCTATGGCGGCTCGTGCTTCCCCAAAGACATCGCCGCATTCATCGCCATCAGCGATGACCTCGGCGTGCCGTTCACGCTTCTCAAAGAAGTCCAGCGCATCAACAAAGACCAGAAGGACCGCTTTATCAAGAGCATCCGCGACGCCCTCTGGGTCTTGCGCGACAAGAAGATCGCCGTCTGGGGGCTCACTTTCAAGCCCGACACCGATGACGTGCGCAACTCGGTGCCGATCGACATGGTCAACGAACTCGTCGCCGAAGGCGCGATCGTCACCGCCTGCGATCCGAAGGGAGCCGAGAAAGCCAAGGAATACAACCTCTGCCCCGGGGTAAAACTCGTGGATTCGCCGCTGGAAGCCGT
>JAPLTE010000035.1 GCA_026398235.1 Verrucomicrobiota bacterium | reverse complement strand
GGCGCGATGAGAATGGTGGCGATGCGGTCGTTGCGGTTCTCCACCGTGCGCGCGGCCATGATCCCCGGGATCGCGCAGGCAAACGAACTCAGCAGCGGGATGAACGATTTGCCGTGCAGCCCCACGGTGGACATCACCCGGTCCATCAGGAATGCGGCCCGTGCCATGTAACCGCTATCCTCCAGCAGCCCGAGGAAGAAATAGAGGATCATGATTTGCGGCAAGAACATGAGCACCCCACCCACGCCCGGGATCGCCCCATCCACAATCAAATCGCGCAATTGGCTTGCAGGGAGCAATTCCCCAAGCCAGGCACCCAGCGCGTGCATGCCGGAGTCGATCCATCCCATCGGAATTTGCGCCAGCGTGAAAATGGACAAAAACATCAGCGTCATCGCCCCGAGGAACACCACCCATCCCCAGATGCGGTGCGTCAGGAAATGATCCATCCGGTCGGAAAGACTCAAGCCGGGTCCCGCGTCCGGTTTGTGGACCGTGCGCTCGCACAGTTCATTGATCCATTCGTAGCGGGCCTCCACCAACGCGCAGAGCGGGTCCAACCCGGCGGCACGCAGGCGTTCCTGCGCGGCGAGGGTCGCCTGGACGGTATCGGGATTGTGTTCAGCCAAATCCTCCAATGCCTCATCGTGCAGCGTGAGCAAAAGGAGCGCTTCGGGAAAGGCCACGGCGGGGTTCACCGGCAACCGTTCCGCCAGGGCGCGCACTTCGCGTTCGATCAGCTCCGGCATGGGCGGACGCTTGGCATTTTCCGGAAGGAGCTGGCGCGAAACGGCTTGTTTCAGGGCGACGAGACCGGTCCCCTGGATCGCCACAACGGGAATCACCGGCACGCCCAGTTCTGCCTCCAGCGCGGGCACGTCGATCCGAATCCCGGCCTTCTCTGCCATATCCACCATGTTGAGCGCGACCACGGTCGGCAGGTTCAGATCGAGGATTTGCGCCACGAGGTAGAGATTGCGTTCCAGATTCGAGGCATCCGCCACGACGATCACCAAATCCGGCTGCGGCGTGCCGGGTTCGCGTCCCAGGAGCACATCCCGGGAAACCGCTTCGTCCGGCGCGCGCACCACCTTGCGTTCCACCGTCACGCCGGGGTAATTGCCCACCTTTTGGCGCAGGCCCGTGAGCGCATTAAAAATCGTGCTTTTGCCGCAATTCGGGTTCCCGGCAATGGCAATATTGCGCACGGGCTGCACCGTGCCTTTCGCGGGCAGAGGCGAGGCTGTAAGAGTGGCGCTCATAAACAGGCCACCCGGATGCCCGCCGCCTCCTTTTTGCGCAGGGAAAGGCGGTAGCCGCGCACCTCGATTTCGACCGGATCGCCCAAGGGGGCAAAGCGGATCAACTGGATGGGCGCCCCGGTCGTGAGCCCCATTTCCAGAAGGCGGGCGCGACGATCGGGAGGGAGATCGAACCCGGTAATGCGGGCGATCTGCCGGGCGGCCAAAGCCACCAGGGAAACGCTATTTTCAGGCAAATCGTGAGTGGAACGATTCATGACGGCGATATGATATTGAGATTCAGTCGCAAAAGCAAGGGATCTCTTGAAAATTGTGGACACCATGCCGCAATGCCTTCGTTTTGGCCCGCCGATACGAAAATGCCGCCGCGTCTGCAAGCTAATCAAGATGAATGAGTGCGCCAGGATATCTCAGGAAGGCTCGTCCCATCCATAAACCCGGCCGAAATCATCGAAAAGGACCCTTCCCGAGGCGGGCGGGTAATACCAAACTTCGAAAGAGGGGCGTTTCACAATACGATCGGGTTCCCCAAAGAGTTCTCTTACATCGCATTTGCTCATGCCTCTAACGAGCTTTCTCCATGTGGTTATGGTGGCCGATCCCGAGAGGAGGATTGGCTGGAAGTTCGAGGCTTTTATAAGCTTCTGGTGATTTACCACATCCGGCGTCACGGTAAAATAAGGGAGCATAGCGGAAAGGGTGAATCCAATAATGAACACGAACGGGCGGATGGAATAGCTCATGGTTTTGACAGTCTCCATTTTGATTTTTACGGCTCAACCGCGCCCATTCAGGGATGAACAGAATCCGCTCGCTCTTTGTCTTTAACCATCCAATGCAAAGCCAAGGTGGGCACAAGAAAGAAGAACACCAGTATGAGCCGCATGTGCAGGAAAAACAGCAACACCAAGCGGCCAAACTCCTTCTCCTCGATTTTAAACCACGAGGTCGCCCATGGCGCCCAAGTGTTCCACCAGGCGTAAGTAACGATAAAATAAAACAGGGCGAATCCAACGCCGATGAGAAATGCGCGGAAGAGGAAATTCCTGAAGAAAAGGATCTGCTCGTAACTCACACATTTATTTCGGTATCCGTAAAAGGGTTGGCTCTACGTGGCAAAAAAGGGGATTACGAACCATCCCAAGGACGAGAAAACCCCTCACCCTGAGGGGGGCACCGATGCCCGCCGAAACGCCTTCTTTTCCCGGCACCGCGCACACGCTGCACCAACCGTCGCGCGAGAGCGGGCACGGCGCATTGCGCGTGGCATCTTGGCACACAGTCAATCTCTTCTCCCCTGCGTTCGGGATGACACGCAAGTTGGGAGCCCGCCCCGGTTCGCGCCGCCGCTACACTGCGGCGCGTTTGCGCTTGAAGTGGAGTTGCTCCACGCGCCTTCCGTCACACTTGGTGATCGTCACTTCGTACCCATCCATCGAGACCTTTTCGCCCTGCTGCGGCAGCCTGCCGATCAAATGCGTCACATACCCGCCGATCGTGCTCACATCAGGACTTTCCAGTTCCAGCCCCGCCGCATCGTTGAGCTCGTACAGACCGAACATCCCCTCCACAATAAATTCGTCCTCGTTGACCCGGCGGAATTCGGCGGCTTCGACGTCAAACTCATCCTGAATCGAGCCCACCAACTCTTCGAGCACGTTGTCGAGCGTCACAATGCCGACCGTCCCTCCGTATTCGTCCACGACAAGCGCCAGGTGGGCATGTTTGCTCAGGAAAAGCTTCAATAATTTTTCCAGCGGCATCATCTCGGGAACCGGCAGGATCTCCCGTTTGATGGAAGTCAGATCCGGCGAAGGCTCCCGCGTCAGGCGCAGCAAATCTTTGATGTGCACCAGCCCGATCGTGTTATCGAGATGCCCCTGGCAAAGCGGGAACCGGGTGTGCCGCGATTCCTGGGCGAGTTTGAGGTTCTCCTCGAATGGGTTCTCCAAGTCGAGGCTCACCACTTCGCCGCGCGGCGTGGTGATGTCGCGCACCACGAGGCGGCGCAAATCGAGCGCGTTGATGAGAATCTCTTTGCCCAGGGGCGAAACCCCCTCGGGATTTTCGCTCTCGGCGAGAATGACGCGCAGCTCTTCCTCGCTGTGGCCGAGCTCGTGGGTTTTGACCGATTCCACCCGAAAAACTTTTTGCAAAATGAAATTCGTGGTGAAATTCAGAAACGAGATTGCCGGTCCGAACGCAATATAAAACCAGTGCAGAGGGCGACTGACCCAAAGGGTCGCCGCGAGAGCATGGCGGATCGCAATGATCTTGGGCGCCTGCTCGCCCACCACAATATGGGCCACTGTGATCATCGAAAAGGCCAGGGCAAAGCAGATCGTGTGGATCATCGCGTGGCTTTGAATGCCCGCCAGGTAAAAGAACGGCGTCAACATCCGCGCCAGAAACGGTTCGCCCACCCAGCCAAGCCCCAAGCTCGAAAGCGTGACCCCGAGTTGGCAGGCCGAGAGATAGGCGTCCAGCTTGGAAATGATCTCCCCGGAAAGCTTGGCCCGCGCATCCTCCTCCTCAATGAGCGGCTCCAACTGCGTCGAGCGGACTTTGACGATGGCAAATTCCGAGCCGACAAAAAAGGCGTTCAGCAACACCAGCAGGGCGATGCCCAGCAGTTTGAAAAAGACGATGTCCGCCGGTTCCCACGCCGCCCCTTCCACCGGGGGAAGGGAGGTCAGCAGAAGCAAAATGTTCATAAAAACAAATCCGGGGAAAAAAGGAACGGCTCGCCGCGCAAACGCGGCGAGCCGGAAAAAGTTTTTTAGGAGTTTGGAGCGTTTACCAACTCGATTTGGTCACCCCGGGGATCATCCCGTTGGAGGCCAGCTCGCGGAAGGCGATACGCGAAAGTTGGAAGCGGCGGATGTAACCGTGACGGCGGCCACTGGCGCGGCAACGGTTGACGAGGCGCACAGGGCTGGCGTCGCGAGGAAGCTGTTGCAGACCCACGTAGTCCCCCTTCGCTTTGAGTTCAGCGCGCAGGGCGGCATACTTGGCAACAGTCACGCGTTTGCGTTTTTCTTTTTCGATCCAGCTCGTTTTAGCCATAAATTAAGAGTTGGACACCTTAAGGGAGTTCGGAGGTTTTGCAACAACTTTTTTGTGGAGGGAATAATTTTCTTTCCGAACCGCCCCGCCCCCCTTCAGACTCCTCTTTTATGCACCGCGCGGTATATCCAGGCAGTTTCGACCCCGTCACCAACGGCCATCTCGATGTGATCGAGAGGGCTTCGCGGCTGTACGACGAAGTCATCGTCGCCATCGCCCATAACGAAGCCAAGGCCGGGCTTTTTTCGTTCGATGAGCGGGTCGCCCTCTTAAAAGAGGCCGTCGAGCACCATCCCAATGTGCGCGTCACCCAGTTTGATGGGCTTCTGGTCAATTACGCCCTGGAAGTCAACGCCCGCGTCATTATCCGGGGGCTGCGGGCGGTCTCGGACTTTGAATACGAGTTCCAAATGGCCCTCATGAACCGCAAGCTCGTGGGCGAGGTGGAAACCATGTTTTTGATGCCCAAAGAGGAATACAGCTACGTCAGCTCCCGGCTTGTGAAAGAAATCGCCCGGCTCGGTGGCAATATTGAATCCTTCGTGCCAGATTGCATTGTCCGGGCGTTGAGGGAAAAGTTTTCAAAAAACAACCCCCGGCTTACACCATGAAAATTCACCTCAAGAAATTTCCCGTGGGTGGTCTGCACCTGGAAGGGGAGGAAGACCGCGACATTCTTCAATTGGAAGACCCCAATATCCGGGTGCTCAGCCCCGTGCGCTACAGCCTGGACGTCGGGCTCTCGGACGGCGGGCTCTTTGCCACCGGCACCCTGGCGGTCGATCTGGAAGAGGAATGCGTGCGCTGCTTGCAACGGTTTACCCAAACCGTGGAAGTGCCCGATTTTGCCACCCAAGTCGAACTGGGCACTTCGGAGACGGTAGACTTGACGGAGGAGATAAGAGAAGATATTCTCCTTGCCCTGCCTCCCCATCCGCATTGCGACTGGAATGGCGCAAACCAATGCGCCGGGGTGCTGGAAATAAAGAGAATTCATGAGTCGGAACCGCCGGCGGACCTCGGGGAAAAAAATCCCTGGAAGACGCTCGACCAGCTCGCGAAACCAAAGACCGATCCGCAACAGTTAGAGTAAAAGTTAGAATCAGACCGATATGGGAGTCCCAAAACGTAAAACTTCGAAAATGCGCCTTCGCACCCGCAAGGCCGCCAACCGCTGGCATGCCGACACGCTCGCGAAATGCGGCCAGTGCGGCAGCACGGTGCGCTCACACACCGCCTGCCCTTCGTGCGGCTACTACAAGGGACGCCAGGTTGTCACCGTCGAGGCCGCTTAAGCGGTCGGGTAATTTAAAGGCAGCCGTCTCGCAAATGCGCGGGACGGCTCTCTTTTTCCCTGCTATGGATTGGTGATCCTATGAAAATCGCTCTCGATGCAATGGGCCACGACGAGGGGCCGCGCAAACTCGTCGCAGGGGCCGCGCTGGCTCTGGGCGAACTCGCCGAAATCTCCCGCCTGTACCTCACTGGCGACGCCAAACGTCTGGAAGCCGAACTCAAAGAGATCGGCTGCAACGACCGGCGGATCGAGATCGTCCATTGCACGCAAGTCGTGGAAATGAGCGATCACGCCATCGACGCCGTGCGCCGCAAGAAAGATTCCTCCATCGCCCGCGCCGTGGAGCTCGTTAAAACCGGCGAGGCCGAGGCGGTCGTCAGCGCCGGGCACACCGGCGCGTGTGTCGCCGCGACCACCATCCGCTTGCGCACCCTTCCCGGTGTCGAACGGCCCGGGATCGCCGCGACGATGCCCACGGAAAAAAACCTCTTTGTCCTCATCGACGCCGGGGCCAACACCGAGCCCACGCCTGCCCAAATGATGCAAAACGCCATCATGGGCGCGGTCTATTCCCGGCACGTCCTGGGCTACACCAATCCCAGTGTGGGGATCATGTCCATCGGCACCGAAGACGAAAAAGGCAACGCCTTTACCCGCGAAGCCTTTGAGTTGATCAAAGGCAGCGGATTGAACTTCCGGGGCAACGTCGAAGGCCACGACCTGTTCCAAAACCCGGTGGAAGTCGTCGTCGCCGACGGGTTCACCGGCAATGTCGTCCTCAAAACCAGCGAAGCCATCGCCCACGCGATCTTCGGCTGGCTCAAGCACGAGATTTACAAAAGTCCCGTGCGCAAACTCGGCGCCCTTTTAGCCAAAGGCGCTTTCCAGAACATCCGCAAAAAAACCAGCGCCGACGAGTACGGCGGCATGCCGCTGCTGGGCATCAACGGAGTCTGCATCATCGGCCACGGCGGCAGTTCGCCCATCGCCGTCAAAAACGCCATCCGCATGGCGGCGCAATCCATCGCTCACCAAGTGAATCCACATATTGTGGAGCACATCCAACGCTATAATGAACAAGCCGCAGCCTCGCACCACGCGCCTGCATAAGCCCAGGCGCACCGTCTCCATCATCGGGACCGGCAGTTACGTTCCGGAAAGAATCCTGACCAACGCGGAACTCGAAAAACTCGTCGATACCAATGACGAGTGGATCGTGAGCCGCACGGGGATCAAAGAGCGGCGCATCTGCGCCCCCGGTGAACACACCAGCGACATGGCGGCCAAAGCCGCCCGTGCCGCCATGGAAAAGGCCGGAGTCACCGCCGAGGAGATCGACATGATCATCGTCGGGACGATCACCCCGGATATGTCGTTCCCGAACACCGCATGCCTTGTCCAGAAGCTCATCGGGAACAAGCGCGCCATCTGTTTTGACCTTTCCGCCGCCTGTTCCGGCTTCCTCTACGGGCTCGAAATCGCCCAGCAATTCATCTCCAGCCGCGCCTGCAATACCGTGCTCGTCATCGGCGCGGACAAACTCAGCGGCGTCGTGGACTGGACGGACCGCAACACCTGCGTCCTCTTTGGCGACGGCGCGGGCGCGGCCATCCTCCGCCACCGGCCGGGTTCCCACGGTGTGATCCACACCACGATGGGAGCGGATGGCGAATTCGGTGAAATCCTCCACATGCCCGGAGGCGGCAGCCGCCTTCCCGTCACCAAGGAGAACATCGACGAGAAGCACAACACGATCAAAATGTCCGGCAAGGACGTGTATAAGCAGGCTGTGACCGCCATGGTCAGCGCCGCCAACACCGCGCTCGAAACCGCCGGGCTGCAGACCAAAGATCTGGCGTGTGTCATTCCGCATCAGGCCAATATGCGCATCATTGAAGCCATCGGGAGCCGCTTGGGCGTGGGTTCCGACCGCGTCTTCGTCAACCTGCAACGCTATGGCAACACCAGCGCGGCAGCGGTCGCCATCGCCTTGGATGAAGCCAATCGCACCGGGCGGATGAAGCAGGACGACTATATTCTACTCGTCGTCTTCGGCGGCGGATTGACCTGGGCCAGTTCCGTCATCCAATGGTAAATCACACTTAAAAAGTTCACCCCCAGAACGTATGGCAAAAAAAATCGCGCGGCCCAAGCTCGCCAAAGATCCCAATACCGGTGAGTGGTGGATGGAATACGAGGGCAACCTCACCAACGAACTGCACCATTCCCCCAATGGCCGCTGGGTTTGCGGCATCTTCCGGCTCCAGGAACGCGTTTTGCTCCTTCTCACCAGCCCGGGAAAGGTGGAATATCGGTTCATCATTCCCATCCCGCTGGTGTGCAGCGTTTCGGATTCCGGCGTCGCGGCCACCGTGGAATTTGCCGAGGGCGGCCAAAAACGGCTCAGCTTTTTCTTTCCCGATGGAGCCGTTGCCAAGACGGAGCCGATCAAAGAGCTGCAACAAACCGACCGGATCTTTTTCGACAAAAAATTCGCGGAAGTGAACCTCCTTTCCGAAGGGCGCATCCTCAATACGTTCCACTTCGGAGAATTGGAAGCCACCGTGAACTCGAACGCGCTCCTTTACAAGCGGCCCCTGTGGGTTCCGGTGCTGCTTGCTACGGGCGTGGTTTTGGCCATCGTCCTCTTGTTCGTTTTCTTCCACAAGTAAACGGTATCGCTTTCGCGCGTATGAACGGTTAGACTCCGCAGAAGTCCAATCTTCAACTCCCGGTCCGCGTCTTCATGCTCATCGACACCCATGCCCATCTTGATTTCCCCGAATTTGAGGGAGAACTCGACGCCGTTCTGGATCGGGCGGCGCAAGCGGGCGTGACGCGGGTGGTCACCATCGGCACCTCCGTCGAGAGCAGCCGCCGGGCCGTGGCCATTGCCCAAGCGCATCCCGCCGTCTATGCGGCCATCGGCATTCACCCCGGCTCTGCCACAGAAGCGGGGCCGGATGCCCTTGCCGCCCTTCGGGAACTGGCCCAATCCCCGCGCGTGATTGCCATCGGCGAAACCGGCCTGGATTACTACCGCCTCCCGGGAACAGGAGGAGACGAGGCGATCAAGGCCGCCCAAGCCGCGGTTTTCCAGCTCCAGCTTGATCTCGCCGTGGAGTGCGGCCTCAACGTCGTCATTCACCAGCGAGGCGATTGCCTGCAAGACACCCTCGCCCTCCTCGCTCCCTACCAGGGGAAATTCCGCGCCGTTTTCCATTGCTTCGGGGGTTCTCCCGAGACCGCCGCCGCGTTGCTCGCCCTGGGCCATCTCGTCTCTTTTACCGGCATCGTCACCTTTAAAAATGCCGGGCTCATGGGGGGGTGCGCGGCTTCCGTTCCCGACGCCTCTTACATGGTGGAAACCGATTGCCCCTACCTCGCGCCCACCCCTTTCCGGGGCCGGCGCTGCGAACCGGCGTACACGCGCCAAATCGCCGAGAAAATCGCCGCCTTGCGCAACCAACCCCTGGAACGGATCGCTAAAACGACCACCGCCACCGCCGAAGCGTTCTTCCGCTTCCCCCCGCTCCATGGGTGATTTCAATCCGTTTGTTTTTCATGATCCCGCCGGGAAACGCTGGCCGCGCCTGCGCATCCTCGGCTTATTTACGGCGCTCCTGCTGTTTGTGGCGCTCACGGGGTTTATTCAATCCCTTTTGGTAAAGCCGCAACTGCGCCTGCCTTCCACCGTGCGCAAGATCAAAGGGCAGCTTCGGGCCATCCAACAGCAACCCCTCGCGCAACCGAAATCC
Source organism: Verrucomicrobiota bacterium (assembly GCA_026398235.1). Classification (GTDB taxonomy): domain Bacteria; phylum Verrucomicrobiota; class Verrucomicrobiia; order Chthoniobacterales; family Chthoniobacteraceae; genus UBA695. Next base: position 12,043 of record JAPLTE010000035.1, on the reverse strand, counting down.
CTCGATTGGCAAAAATTTACCAATCGCGGGTCGAATGGTCCCCTTGCCCTTCCGCAGACACCTCCCAAAACCGTCCCGCCACCCATCAAAGACGTTCAGGGAATCCGCGCCGGCTTTTTTACGGATTGGGATACCGACAGCTTTCGTTCGCTCACCGCACACGCCTCCCAACTCACCCATCTTTGCTTGGAATGGGGGAGCATGACCGACGGGGAAGGCGGCATGATTTTTCAAGATATCTCCAAAGTGCAGCGTCTGGCTTCGACGCAGGGGCTGGTTTTGATGCCTATTTTGAGCAATCAGCTCGGGCGTCAATGGCAACCGGAGGCGGTCGAAGGGCTTGCCAACGGCCCCGCCGAGCGCAGAGCCGCGTTCATCCTGAAACTGCTTGGGGCCTTACAGGCGTCCAAGGCAGGCGGCATCCTGCTCAACTGGGAACAAATCAACCCGGCCGACCGCGCCAACATCGCCACGCTCATTGAGCAAATGGCCCAGGGCCTTCATTCCATCGGCAAGGAACTTTGGCTGCAGGTGCCGATGAACGAAGAGATCAACACGTTTGACCTCGGCCGCCTCACCGGCACCGTGGATCGCTTTGTCGCGAGCCTTACCGACGAAACCTCCGACGATGAACCCGCCGGTCCCATCGCCTCGCAAGACTGGTTTGAGGGATGGCTCAAGGTGATCGCGGATTACGGCTGTCCCGAAAGATGGATCGCCGTCCTGGGTGCCTATGGATTCGACTGGACCGAAGGGAAGCTGCGGGGAGAGGAAATCTCGTTCTGCGATGCAGTGAGCCGGGCCAGTTTCGCCGGGGTCAAAACCATTGAACCGGGCGTCTCCAACTATTGCCCGCTCTTCAGCTATCAGGAACCGGGCGGCAACCACACCGTCTGCTTTCTGGATGCCCTGACCTTTTTAAACCAGCTTCGCGCGGTCAAGAAAATGAACCTCGGAGGCATCGCCATTCAAAGGCTCGGAGAAGAAGACCCGCAGATCTGGGACGTTCTCGGGATGCGCAACCCCCTGGAACCGGACAAGGCGCTCCTGGAGCGGCTCAAGAAAATCCCTTCCACTGACCGGATTGCCAACGTGGGCCAGGGGGAGGTGGTCACTGTGGACGATACGATCCAGGATGGCTCCCGCACCATCCAACGTGTGGACGGCTATTACAGCGCCGACTACACCATTTTCCCCACCTTCCCCACTGTCTTTCATGAAGGTGCCGGAGACGATCATGCCATCAACCTGAGTTTTGACGACGGACCCGACCCCAAGTGGACCCCCAAGATATTGGACATCCTCAAGGAACACCACGTGAAGGCCACCTTCTTTGTGTTGGGCAGCCAGGCGGAAAACTACCCCGGCCTCATCCAGAGAATCGTCAAAGAGGGACACGAGATCGGCAGCCATACCTATACCCACCCGGACCTCTCCAAAATTTCTAAAAAACAAATCGAACTCGAGCTGAACGCCACCCAATACCTGTTGGAAAGCATCACCGGTCGCAAAACCATTCTCTTCCGCCCGCCCTACAACGCAGACTCCAGCCCCACGCGGCTTAAAGAGATCCTCCCCCTCAAACAAGTCCAGGACGATCTGGGCTATCTCATTGTCCTGGAAAACATCGACCCCGAAGATTGGGCCCGGCCTGGGGCGACGGCCATTTTAAACCGCATCAAGGAACAACGGGATCTCGGCAACATCATTCTGCTGCACGACGCAGGGGGCGACCGCTCCCAAACCCTGGAAGCCTTGCCGCAAATCATCGATTACCTGGAAACGCGCGGCGACCGGATTGTCTCCCTCTCGGAACTGCTCAATATCCCGCGCGACGATTTAATGCCCTTCTCCAACGCACAGCAGCCTTACGTGCGAATGGTGACCGGGATCGGCTTTGCCATCTGGCATCGCGTGGAGCAAACCCTCTGGGCATTCATGATCGCCGCCACCGGCCTGGTCGTCCTGCGTGGGTTGATTGTTGCGGTGCTTGCCGCCAGCCACCATCGCAGCAGGAGCGGCGCGCTGCCCGTTCCCGAACTCGCGCCTCCCGTCAGCATCATCATCGCCGCCTTTAATGAAGCCAAGGTGATCCAAAGCACCATCCATTCCGTGCTCGATACAGACTACCCGGGCGAGCTGGAACTGGTGATCGTGGACGACGGCTCTACCGATGAGACCGCCGCTCTCGTCGAGCAAATCGCCGCCCACGAGCCGCGCATCCGTTTCCAGCGCCAGCCCAACGGCGGAAAATCCGTCGCCCTGCGCAATGCCATGTCTTGGGTCACCAACGAAATCGTTGTTTTCCTGGATGCCGACACCCGTTTCGAACGCGGCACCATCGGCGCGCTGGTGCGCCCCCTGGCAGACCCTGCCGTGGGAGCCGTCTCAGGCCATGCGAAAGTCGGCAACCTGCGCACCTTCATCGCCCGCTGCCAGGGGCTCGAATACACCTGCGGCTTCAACCTCGACCGCCGCGCCTATGCCGTTTGGAACTGCATCACCGTCGCCCCCGGTGCCGTCAGCGCCCTGCGGCGCAGTGCCTTGGAGGCGGCGGGCGGCTTCAGCCTCGACACACTGGCTGAAGACACCGACTTGACCCTCTGCCTGCACCGGGCCGGTTACCGCATCGCCTATGCCCAGGACGCGGTGGCCTGGACCGAAGCTCCGGAAACCTTGCGCTCGCTGGCCAAACAACGCTTCCGCTGGGCCTTTGGCACTTTGCAATGTCTCTGGAAACATTCCGACCTTGTTTTCAACCCCGAATTCAAAGCCCTGGGCTGGTTTGCCCTGCCCAGCGTCTGGTTTTGCCAAATCCTGCTCGTCGCCCTCACCCCGGCGATCGATCTGCTGCTGATCCTTTCCATCATTGCCGGAGACGCCGCCACGATGGGGCTCTTCTTCCTGGCGTTCCTCGCGATGGACATGTTGCTGGCGCTGATCGCCTGCGCTTTGGAGGACGAGCCGATCGCAAAAGCCTGGCGCATTCTCCCGATGCGCCTCATCTACCGCCCGCTGCTGAGTTGGGTCGTGTGGCAGGCCGTCATCAAAGCATTCAAGGGGGCATGGGTCACCTGGGGCAAACTCGAACGCACCGCAAGTGTGGGGGTAAATAAATGAGAGCCGCGTATGGGTTTCTCCTGCTCCTCCTCGCCTTGGGCGGGTGCAAACCCGCGCCGCCCCAACCCCCTCAACCCCAAGGGCCGGTCACCCTTGCGGTTCCCAAAGAAGGGGCCTATGCCGGAGCCTATATGGACTTCGGTGACAATGAAGACACTGTGACCTTGGAGGGGATTGAGGGATTTGAGCGGCTGGTAGGCAAACACCAGGCCATCATCGCCTCCTCCAGTTACTGGGGTGAACAGAGCTTCCCCACCGCCAATTTAAACATCATCCGGCGGCACGGTTCCGTCCCGCTTGTCTTCTGGTCGCCTTGGGATCGGCCCTATGTTCAGGAAAGGGGGCCCGACCGCTTTTCGCTCACCTCCATCCTGGAAGGCCAATGGGACGACTACATCGCCCGGTGGGGGGACGCCGCCCGCGCCTTCGGCCATCCGGTCCTTGTCTCTTTTGCCAACGAAATGAACGGCACCTGGTTCCCTTGGTCGGGCTCTTTTTATGGAGGCGGAACCAAGGTTCCCGGCCCGCCCGTTCCCTACACCATCCCCGGCAAAGCCTACCCCAACGGGCAACCGGGCCCGTTTGCGGGGCCCGAGCTGTTCAAAAAAGCGTATCGGTATGTGGTGGACCGTGTCCGCGCCCGGGGCGCAACGAACGTCCTCTGGGTTTTTCACACGGTAAATTACTCCATCCCACAGTTCGAATGGAATTTCATCGGTCAATATTATCCCGGCCCCGACTACGTCGACTGGCTTGGTTACAGCGTCTATGGCGAGCAGTTCGATGACGACTCCTGGTGTGACTTTATTCCGCTGCTCGACTGGCCCTACCGGGAAATCTGCGCGCTTGACCCTTCCAAACCCGTCATGCTCGCAGAATGGGGCGTGGGCGAATTCCCCCAAAAAGGGAGCAAACCCGATTTCATCCGGGACGCCCTGGGGACCATCCAAAGCCGCTATCCGCGCATTAAAGCCACCGTCTTCTGGCACGAACGCTGGCAAAACGAAACCGGCAATTACTCCAACCTGCGCGCCAACTCCTCGCCCGAGTCGCTCGCCGCCTACCGGCGCGGCGTGGCCAACCCGTTCTGGCTCGACAAGCCGCAGTTTACGCCCGTGAACCCCGCGCCCAAGTAATCCGCCGGCAGCCCCGCCCTCAGGCAAGCCGGGACTGGGCAGCGCATCCTCCATTGACGCCTGTTTCTCTGGGAGCATATAGTAGCCCAACCCCATGGACGCCGATCTTCGCCAAAAAATTTACGAGTACATCGAAAAAAAGGGCTTGCGCAAAACAGTCCAGCGGGAGGCTATTATCCAGGCGGCCTTCAGCACGGTCGAGCATTACACGGCGGAGGAACTGATCGCGATGGCCCAGCGCATCGAGCCGTCCGTCTCGCGCGCCACAGTCTATCGGACGCTGCCGCTGCTGGTCGAAAGCGGTCAACTGCGGGAGATCGACCTCGGCAAGGACCACAAAACCTACGACCCGAATTTCGTCAACCGGCCCCACCACAACCATCTCATCTGCACCGATTGCCAGAAAGTGGTCGAGTTTGAAGACCACTACATGGAGACGCTGGAGGATTGCATTTCCAAACGGCTCGGCTTCTCCCCCACCTCAAAGAGCGTCCGCATTGAAGCCACCTGCGACAAGTTGAAGAAGTTTGGGGCTTGCGAGAACAAGCACGGGTGAAAAGAGCCCAGCCCAAGGCTTGAGACCCCAATTTTTTTGAGCCTTTGCATTTTTGCGTGAGACTTTCCTAGTGATGCTTGACGCCGCTTCCGCAAAACTCGCCGCCTTGGAAGCGACCCTTCGCGCCCATGCGCCGCTCTTGATCGCCTACTCGGGCGGGGTCGATAGCACCTGCTTGCTTGCGTTTGCCCATCGCACTTTGGGCGACCAGATGCGCGGCATCATTGCCGATAGCCCCAGCCTGCCACGCCAGGCGTTGGCCGATGCGCTGGCGCTCGCCCGAGCCATCGGCGCGCCGGTGGAGGTGATCCAGACCGGCGAGATGGACAACCCGGATTACGCCAGCAATCCCCTCAACCGTTGCTACTTTTGCAAAGCCGAGTTGTTTGCCCGCATGGATGCCCTCGCCCGCGAGCGCGGTTTTGCGGCCATCGCTTACGGCGAAAATGCGGACGATCCGCCGCAGCAACGGCCCGGTTCGCAGGCGGCCCGGGAATTCGCCGTGCTCGCGCCGCTGCGGGAAGCCGGGCTGACGAAAGCGGAGGTCCGCCTCCTCTCCCGCTCCCTCGGCCTGTCGACTGCCGATGCCCCGGCCCAGCCGTGCCTGAGTTCGCGCATCCCGCACGGCACCCCCGTGACCCGCCAAGCGCTCGCCATGGTGGAAGCCGGGGAAGCGCACGTGCGCAGCCTGGGGTTCCGCGTCCTGCGGGTCCGGCATCGGGAGGAACCCGATGGCGCACCCACCGCCCGGGTGCAGCTCGCCCCCGAGGAGATGGGTCGCCTGGCCTCGGTGCAGCCACAACTCGAAGCCGGGCTTCTGGCCGTCGGGTACGGAGCGGTGGAGATCGATCCGCAGGGGTACCGCTCGGTATAGAGAGACTTTTTTGGTTCATCCGAAAAGCTCGTGCAGACAATCACCATCCGCCACCCCTCCGGGGTGAATGCCGCCGGGGCATATTCCGGTGGCTTGCGCCACCGGCTAATTTCCTGCGGCCCTCCGGGCCTCAACCCACGTGAACAAGAGCCACTCTGCCGCAACTTCCCGGATGAACCCATTCTCACCCATCCAATCCCGACGCCAAATCCGATTTGCTCGCAAATGAAAGCGTACCGGCCCACCCCACCCGGATATGAGCGGCTCCCCTCAAATGCCATGGGAATCGGCTTGACCAAGGAGCCCAAACGGGCATGATTCTGCCCTTTTCCACGGTTCAACTGCCTGGGAAAATCATTTGTTCTATGCACGGAGATCCCGGCGCGATTTTTTTGGCCCTATCCTACCTGTTGGTTGTTGGAGTTCTTGCCCTGTACGGTTTTCACCGCTACTGCATCCTCTACCTGTACCTGAAGCATCGCCGCGAGGTGCCGACTCCCGCCGGGCGGTTTGAAGAACTGCCGCGCATCACCGTCCAGCTTCCCATTTTCAACGAACTTTACGTCGTCCAACGGCTCCTGCAATCCGTCGCCGCCCTGGATTACCCGCGGGATTTGCTCCAAATCCAGGTGCTCGATGATTCCACGGACGAAACCACGGCTCTCGCACAGGCCGGGGTCAAACAGCTCGTGGAGCAAGGGTTCCAGGTCGAATACATCCACCGCACCGACCGCACCGGCTACAAGGCGGGCGCTTTGGAAAACGGGATGGGCTCCTGCACCGGGGAGTTCATTCTCATTTTGGACGCCGATTTCGTCCCGAAACCGAATCTGCTGCTGGACACGATCCAGTTTTTCACCGACCCCAAGGTCGGGATGGTCCAAAGCCGTTGGGGGCATATTAATAAAGATTACTCGGCGCTCACCCACATCCAGGCGATGTTCCTGGACGGCCATCTCGTGCTCGAACAGACGGCCCGCAGCCGCGCCGGGCGGTTCATCAATTTCAACGGCACCGCCGGGCTTTGGAGGCGCTCGTGCATTAGCGAAGCGGGCGGCTGGCAGCACGATACGCTCACCGAAGACCTCGACCTGAGCTACCGCGCCCAATTGATCGGCTGGCGCTTCCTTTTCCTCAAAGATTTGATCACCCCGGCCGAGTTGCCCGTGGACATGAACGGGTTCCGCTCCCAGCAACATCGCTGGACCAAGGGGTCCATCCAGACGTGCAAAAAAATCCTCGGCACCGTGTGGCGCAGTTCCCTGCCGCTGCTCGTCAAGGTGGAAGCCACGGTGCATCTGACCTCCAATTTCGCTTACCTGCTCCTCGTGTTTTTGTGCGTGCTCTTGCACGAGTCCCCGCGCACCAGCGAACTGCTCACCGGGCCCTGGCGCACGCTGCTCTTTGACGTGCCGGTGTTTGTCCTCGCCTCCCTCTCGGCGGCTATCTTTTACGCGGTCGCCCAGCGGGAAAACGACCCGCGCGGCTGGCTCAAGCAACTCCCGTATCTGCCGCTGCTGCTTGCGCTGGGCATCGGGATGTCCATCAGCAACGCCAAAGCGGTGCTCGAAGCGGTCTTCAACCACCAGACCGAGTTCACCCGCACCCCCAAATACGGCATCGAGCGCAAAAAACAGCGCTGGAGCGCCGCGAAATACAGCCCGTTAAAAAGCCTTCTGCCGGTCGTGGAACTCGGGTTCGCCCTCTATTTCACCTATTTCATGGTGGACGCCGCTCTGGCTGGCCAATGGTTTTCCCTCCCGTTCCTGGCGCTTTTCCAGGGAGGATTCTCCTACGTCGCCTGGACCTCCCTCGCGCAATGGCTGCCCCGTTGGGAAACGCCCGCCGAGGAAGAGGAAGCCGCAGTGGCTTAGAAGTGCACCGGGGAAAAGCTGGTACACCAATTGCTTTCTGTTGTTTTAACAATGCGGAAAATCGCGCCATTCTCTCTTCTTTTCAGTTTGCTCCTCAGTGCCAGTCGCATCTTTGCGGCTTCGGAACCGGCAGTAGCCTCAATTTTAATAAGCGTCCCGGATCAGAAAATGGTCCTCCTTCAAAACGGGACGCGGATCGCCGAGTATCCCGTCTCCACCTCGCGCTATGGCGTGGGCGACCGCTTCGGCAGCTATGCCACCCCCCTCGGCCAAATGGAGGTTGCGGACAAAATCGGCCAGGGCTTTCCGCTGGGAACCGTCTTTAAAAGCCGACGCCCCACCGGCGAAGTGCTCCGTCCCAATGCCCCGGGCCGCGACCCGATCGTGACCCGCATCCTGTGGCTGCGCGGAACCGAAACCGCCACCCGCAACGCGTATGACCGCGATATTTACATCCACGGCACCCCGGTCGAGCGGCTGATCGGGCGGCCGGTCAGCTACGGCTGCGTGCGGATGCGTTCCCGCGATGTCGCGGAACTGTTTGGGCGCGTGGCCATCGGCACGCCCGTCTGCATTACCAAAGCCCCCCTGCAACGCGCCCTCTCCACGCTGGCGTCAAACTAAGCACGCGGCGTCGTCCTGGGCGCGCGATTTTTAAAAAAAGCGCGCCCCCCCGAGCGTAAACCCGGCTGCATTGACCCCCGTATTGCGGCTGGCGGTATTGGCGTTGGAGATATGCTCGATGTCGATCATAAACATGGCCGCCCAATTCGGGGAGATGAAGTAGCGCACCCCCAGATCGCCCACCAGCGTGAACTCCAAGCCGCTCCCGATCAAATGCTGCGTTCGGTGCTCATACACATTATCCCCCAGCGCCCCCACGCCGAGTTGTAAAAACGGCACCCACAGGGCTCGCGGCTGGACGAAATTGTAACGCAAGAGCGCGCGGCCGCCCGCCAGGAAACCGTCGGGGCCTTTGGTGACGCCTGCCCCGAAAACATTGAGCAATCCCTCCCAGTTGCCACGGAGCGATGCACACCCAAAAAGAGGAGCTGGGGAAGTGAGCATGCAGCCCAGGCTCAGATCAAATTGGGCGTAGTCCAACGTCGGGCGCTTCTGTCGGGCAATCACAGGCGACCATAAAAACCCGCCGGAAATATCCAGTTCGTGCCGTCCTTTGCCGAACAGATCCGTTTTTTCAACCGGGGCCGCCATGGATTTTGAGAGATCGGGAGCGGCCCTCCCGGTCGATTGCCAGATGATGAGGCCAACGCAGAGCAGAGGGAGGGATTTCACCATTGGGGTGGGAGTAAGTATCGGTTTCGGCGGAAATCGAAACTCGCGGGAAGGCCGGTTGCCTGATTAAGGGTTTTCAGGACCGGGCGGAAAGGAGCCCTCTTTAATCCCAACAAGTTTCCGGTTGAACTCCGTGCGATTTCCCCGCATGCTGAGCTTTCCTCCGGATTCCCCGGAGTCTCGCGTAAGGATGGGTGGCAGAGTGGTCTAACGCGCACGCCTGGAAAGCGTGTGTACCCAAAAGGTACCGAGGGTTCGAATCCCTCCCCATCCGCGCCTGCCATCATCGGTCCGCGTTTTCTGCCGGAATCTATGCCGCAAACTCGGACTCTCCAGAAGCAGGGGAGACCCACACTCCTTGGCTCAGCTTAGGTTCGTGTAGTCTGTTGGATGGCGGCGCGCAGGGCGTCAAAGTTCACCGGCTTGGTGATGTGCTGCTCAAACCCGGCGGCCCGGCTCTGGCGAACGTCTTCCTCTGCCCCGTAGCCGCTCAAAGCAATGCCCGGAATGTGGTAAACCGTTTTGATTTGGCGCATGAGCTCCAAACCGCTCCCGTCCGGAAGCCCCAGATCGCTGATGACGAGGTCAAACCCTCCCATGGAAAGTATTTCCAAGCTTTTTTGAACGCAGTCAGATGAGGTCACTTCATATCCATGACGCTGAAGGAGTTTGCAGAGGGTCCGCCGTGTATCTGGGTCATCTTCGACCAGTAGAATTTTGGGCATTTTCCCGATGCCGGGTTTGGATGTGACCTGGGGGGTCGGTTGTTGTTGCGCAGCCGCAACAGAGGCTAGCTCCACAGTAAAAGTCGCTCCTTTGCCTTTGCCTTTGCTTGCGGCTGTAAGCTGGCCGTGATGCATTTCCACCAATTTCCTGGCAATGTTCAAACCGAGGCCGAGCCCACCAAATCGCCGGGTCCGGGTCTGCTCCCCCTGCTCAAAGAGGTTGAAAATCCGGGGAAGCACCGCAGGCTCAATCCCCACGCCGGAGTCGGTGATCTCAATTCTCAGCTTGTCCCCGACATTGTTTGTGCCAAGGTGGATTTGCCCCCCCGGAGGTGTAAACTTCACGGCGTTACGCAACAAATTCCAAAACACCTGGCGCATGCGCACCGGGTCTGCATGGATAGAATGTTGAGTGGCTCCCAGATCGGCTGTGACTTGAAGCTCCTTGGTTTCGATCTCTGCGCGACAAATCTCCAAGGCGCTTTGCAGGCAGGAATGGGCATCCACTGTTTCAAGGCGGAGAACGAGTTTGCCGCTGCTGATGCGGGTCACATCCAGCAGGTCCTCGATGAGCTTTGCCTCCATTTCCACGTTGCGGCGGATCATGACCATATCCGCCCGCAACTCGGCGGGGAGGGTTTCTTGCGCCTCCATCTCAGAGACCGTCGCCATGACAGGCGTCAACGGGGTGCGCAATTCATGGCTCAGCACGGCGAGAAATTGATCCTTGGCGCGGTTGGCTCCTTCCGCAGCAGACCTGGCCCGCTCCGTCCGCTTTTGCTCGGTGATGTCCACCGCCAATCCCAGGATGCATAGAGGTTCACCCGTTGGTATCCTGGAAAAAACGGTATCCCGGCAGTCCCAATACGTTTCGACCCCGTCGTGCTCAAACGTGTATTCCGTCTGGATCACTGCCCCTTCTTTCACGTCCCGGAGATGATTCCGGGCTCCCTCCAGAATCGCTTCAAGATCGGGTAGTGCCGCTGATTTGCTCAAGCCGCTGATTTTGATTCCCTCCTCGAAAACGGGTGTTAATCCAAGCAGTCGAACCAAATGCTCGTTGGCATAGACGATGGTTCGTTCTTCTATGTCGAACATGTAGATGAAGCCCGGAATGGTGTCGGCGATCCGTTGAAGGAAACGTTCACTCTGCTGGGTCCGTTCGTTCGCCTCGCTCACATCCTTAAGGGAAGCCTGCATGCCGAGAACCGCTTCGCTGCGGGAATATTCAAACAGGATGCCCATCAGCGACATAAATACAACCAGACCCGAAATCCCAGCCACCAGAACCTCCGGTTGCCAACGAGTCGCATAAGTCAGCGGCAAGGTAATGTTGGCTAATTCCAGAACCGAATAAAAGAGCGTGGAAAGAATACAGAAGAGACACCAAAACAGCGCTTGAGGCCTATCCAGTATGAACAAGGCGAGCAAAGGGCCACCGCAAGCCAACCAGGCGATGGAAAAGGCGTGGATCCCCCCTCCCACGGCAGCGATCCCGGTAAAACCAAAGCCCCAAACGGCCAGGCTCAAGTGCCCACCGAGGGACACCCTGCCCGTGGCCCGTATCAAAAACGGAACTGAAACTTGCAGAACAATACACACAGCAATAATGGCCGCCCCCCCACGATGGCCGATGCTCCAATAGAACACCCCATACATGCCCCCGAGCGCCAAACCCAGAAGCGAAAGGCCCACCAGCAAGCGCAATCGGCGCATCCCCTCCCAATCCTCGCGGAGCGAGTCCGGAGTGAAATATTCCACGATGATGCGCCACCACTCCATAGGACAACTATACGCCGTTAGGGCAAACCGTCATGCGTTCTCCTGGAGGTCATATTTAATAATGCACCGAGATTGTGAGCCCCAACCAGTGCCCCGCCACCCGGAGGGTGCTCTCGCTATATTCCCCATCGCGCAACGAGCTTCGGCCGACTTGGCGGGTTTTTGGCAAGTCCAGTTGGTAGGCAAAATCCAGCTCGTAGCAGCGCCAGCGATAGCCCGCGCCAGCCGTGAGCGTCTGTTCTGGAATAGCCGCTCCCAAGGGGGTCAGGGTTTCTTCCGGCGCAGGGCTGCGCCCGTAGGCGTAACCGCCCCGCAGGAAACAAGCCTCCGTCAGGGCAAATTCCATTCCGGCTCGGTAAACCACCTGGTCCCGCCATCGCAGGGGAGTGTATTCTTGCAAACCGTTGGAGCCCACAAGACGGTTGATATCGGCATTAGTGCCTCTGGTCAGCTTCACGGGCAAAACCTCAAACGCATTGCTCCAGTCCACCCAATCCGCCTGGAGTGCAAGCCGCCACCGGGGATGGAATTTCCATGAGAACCCGCCGAAAATTCTTTGCGGAAATTTCCGATCCAACTCGGCATGGTATTGGAAGTCGGGGCGCGCACGGGCGAACGGCCCGCCGAGGGAGCGCAGTTGCGCGCTGGCGTTCCCGGTAAGCGAGCCACGGCTGTCGATC
>JAPLTE010000029.1 GCA_026398235.1 Verrucomicrobiota bacterium | reverse complement strand
CTGAGTTACGGCCTCGTCCAAACGGGCGGGCCTAGGAAAAAACAGACACTCTCGCACTCTTTGCGGTGCCGGTGGCCACCGGCACCGCAACTCACCTCTCACGTCTCAGCGGAGATGACAATCCGACTCATACAAGGAAATCAGGAAAAGGGAGAAGACCTCCCCACGCCGCTACAACAGCTTCGCGCTCAATTCCGCCAGCGGGCTGCGTTCGCCTTTTTGGAGCGCGATGTGGGCGTGGAGCGGCTGTCCGGCAAACCGCCGCGCCGCGTGCACCAGGTTCTCCGGGAAGAGCAGGAGCCTGTGAAACTCGCGTAGGGGTTGCGCCGATCTCGCTGCGCCCGGTTTTTTTCGATCCGTCTCCGCCCCCCGGGGAAAAACAAGCTGCGCTCAACGCCTTGACAATGGGTGAGGGGGAGGCGTTAACATGAATTGACGATCCATGAAACCCTGTTTCCATGCTGCGCATTTAGCTGAATCATTGCCGTTTTCGCGGCAACGCTTTCTGGAGGGGCTATGATTGAGACCTTGATCCTCTGGGGCACGTGGGGAATGCAAAGAGTCGCGCGTTTGGGTAAATGCACTCTCTTTTTTGGGGAAGCGGTGGGATGCTGCCTGACTCCGCCCCTCAAATGGGACCGGGTTTTGAAGCAAATCTGGTTTATCGGCTGGAAATCAATGCCGGTGATTTGCCTCACGGCGGCCTTCACCGGGATGGTATTGGCGCTCCAGGGGCACCCGACGTTGCGGCGGGTCGGTTCGGAGGCGTTCCTGGGACCGCTGGTCGCCCTGTCGTTGATTCGGGAACTTGGGCCGGTGCTCGCCGCGCTGATGGTCACGGGCCGGGCCGGTTCGTCCATCACCGCGCAGATTGGCATCATGCGGATCAACGATCAAATCGACGCCATCCAACTCATGGGGCTCAATCCGATGCGCTACCTGGTCGTGCCCAATCTGATCGCGTTTGTCGTAGCCATGCCGCTGTTGGCGGCGGTGTTTGATGTGGTCGCGATTTTTGGCGGCTACCTGCTGGGGGTGCGCGTGCTGGGGCTGAACGCGGGGGCTTACTTTGGGGAAATGAACAATTATGTCGTGATCCATGACATCCTCAACGGCTTTTATAAATCGATGTGCTTCGGGGCGCTGATCGCCTGCGTTTGCTGCTACAAGGGGTTTAACAGCCGGTTTGGAGCCGAGGGAGTCAGCGTCGCAACCACGCAAGCGGTGGTGGACGCCTCGGTGCTCGTCCTCGTGTGGGATTACCTGCTTACGGCATTGGTGAACTAGGAGGCCATGGCGTGATCATCATCGAAAATTTGCAAAAAGCCTTCGGAGGCCAGGAAGTGCTCCGGGATGTTTCGCTGCGGGTCAAGACCGGGGAATTTGTGGCGCTGGTGGGGTTGAGCGGCAGCGGCAAGAGCCTGCTTTTGCGCCATGTGGTGCGCTTGATGCGTCCTGACGCCGGGCGGGTGCTCGTGGACGGTCGCGACGTGGCCCTCATGCCCCGCCGCGAGTTGGAGGCATTGCGCAGCCGCGTCGGCTATGTGTTCCAAAGCGGGGCGCTTTTTGATTCTTTGACGGTCTTTGACAACGTGGCGTTTCCGCTGCGCGAAAAAACGCGCCTGGGCGAATCAGCCATCCGTCGCAAGGTGCTGGAGGAACTGGATCAGGTCGGTTTGAAAGACGCAGAGCACAAATATCCGGCCCAGCTCAGCGGCGGGATGCTCAAACGGGTGGCCCTCGCGCGCACCTTGGTGCGGGCTCCCGAAATCATCCTCTTCGATGAACCGACCACCGGCTTGGACCCGATTGTAGTCAACTCGATCCTGCAACTCTTCGACTCTGTCCACAAACGGCTCAACCTCACGGGCATCCTGGTTTCCCACGAAATCCCGGAAATCTTCGGCATCGTGCAAAAGATCGCGATGCTGCACGAAGGGCGGATCGCCGCCGTGGAAACCCCGGAATCGATCCGTTGCTCGGCAAACCCGGTGATCGACCAATTCGTGAACGGCAAGCCGGAAGGGCCGATTCAATACTAGATTCAAAACCCATGAAAAAACAACGATTCGAATTTTTCGTCGGCCTGTTCATGGCCGCTGGCCTTCTCTGCCTCGCGTTCCTGAGCATCCGGATCGCCCGCAACGAACTCTTCGCCGCCAACGGGTATGAAGTGGAGGCGGTTTTTACCAACTGCAACGGTTTGCGCAGCGGCTCGGCGATCATGATTGCCGGAGTGGAGATCGGGCGCGTAAAACAAATCACGCTCCAGGATTACGAAGCCAGGGTGATCTTCAAGCTTCAGCCGGACGTGGTGCTGCAAAAAGATGCCATCGCCTCGATCCGCACCAAGGGATTGATCGGCGAGAAATACATCGAGATTACTCCCGGGGCCGCCGATCAGGTCATCGCGCATGGCGGACGGCTCAACGGCACGGAACCGGCCATGGATCTGGAAGGGTTGATTTCCAAATTTGTTCAGGGAAATATATCCACCAAACCCGCCAACTAGTGTTATGGTCCCCCAAGCAAAGCAAGGGCCAGCCAGCCTGCGCGCAAGAAGTTCTCTTGTGGGACATGGACCCCATTTTCTCCCGCACCAATCCCTAATCATGAAACGCCTCACAACCTTCGCCCTCTTCCTTGCCTTCGCCGGTGCCGCATTTGCCGAGAGCCCGCTGGCAAAGGTGAAAACCACCACGGAAAAAGTGCTGCTTTTGCTCCAGGACTCCAAATTCCAGGGGGAGGAGAAAAAGAGCGAACGCCGCAGCCTGGTGCGCGCCGAAATGGAAAAGCGGTTCGCGTGGGAGGAGAGCGCCCGCGCCTGCCTGGGGCGGCACTGGATCAAGCGGACTCCTGCCGAAAAAGCCGAGTTCGTGAAACTGTTCAGCGAATTTTTGAAGGACACGTACTCGGATAAGGTCGCCACGTACTACGGCGATCTGGAGAAGGTGGACTACCAGGGAGAAAAGATCCAAGCCGATTACGCTTCGGTAAAACTGGTGCTCAAGACCAAGGCGAAAATTGATCATCCTTTGGAATACCGAATGGAGAAAACGGGCGACGATTGGAAAGTGTATGATGTGGTCATCGAGGGGGTGAGCATGGTGAAAAACTACCGCGATCAATTCGATGCCATCATTGCCAAGTCTTCCTACGAAGGTCTCATTAAGGAGATCCGGGCGAAACAGCCAACCCCCTAAACCGATGAAAGCGAGAATCGCGATTTTCCTGCTCAGTTTTTCGTGCATCGCCTTCGCCAACGAGGAAGCGAAGCCAGGCACGCAGGACCAGGAGTTCCATGACCCGTTTGCAGCGGAAGACGCCGTGGCACAGCCGAAAATCTCCGATCCGCTGGAGCCGATGAACCGTGCGTTCTACCATTTCAACGACAAACTGTATTCATGGGTTTTGCGCCCCGTTTCCAAAGGGTACCGCGCTGTCGCCCCCAAGGCTTTCCGGGAATCCGTGGAGCGAGCTTTCGCAAACGTGAAATACCCTGTCCGGCTGGTCAACAACGTGCTTGAGGGGCGCTTCAAAAGCGCGGGGATTGAGACAACCCGTTTTGTGGTGAATACGACCGTGGGCCTCGGCGGGCTTTTCGATCCCGCCGCTCGCTGGCACCTCCAGCCGCAGTTGGCGGCCTTCGATCAAACCCTTGCGGTTTATCGGGTTCCGAGCGGCATTTATCTGCATTGGCCCATTCTCGGCGCCTCCAGCGTGCGCGGCAGTGTGGGAACCGCTGGTGACATCATGCTGAGCCCCCTCCGCTACCTCGATACTCCATGGGGTTACGGGGCGGAGGGAGTCAATAAGATCAATATGCTCTCACTGCACAGCGAGGAATACGACGCGCTCAAAGAGGCAACGCTCGATCCGTATGTCGCGCTGCGCTCCGCCTATTTCGAGAGCCGCGCACGGAAGGAATAGTATTGCACACCGCATTGCGCGGCGTGCCTTCGAGCAAAGGGGGATCAAGCAGAGTGCGGCTCCGGCCGAGAGCGCATCGAGGCCCGCCCGACGCTTGGGCCTGGCGGAGGGAAAGATGGTGGGCAGGAATGGATTCGAACCATTGAAGGCGTAAGCCAGTGGATTTACAGTCCACCCCGTTTGGCCACTTCGGTACCTACCCACATTTCCCGGAAAAGGGAGGCGTTTTATACGCCCTCAAGGTGCCCCGGCGCAAGGGATATGTTAAAAAAGGCGCTCGAAATTGCGTTGCAGCCAGTTTTTGCCGGATGCATCGGAGGTCTGCGCCTGTTCGCGCTCCACGATCCGCACGGACGTAAGGACCACCTGCTGCACGGGGCTGTCGTTGGTATCGGCGGAGGTTTGGCTGATTTTGTCGAGCACATCGAGCCCCTCTGCCACATGGGCGAAGACGGTGTACTGCCCATCCAGGTTGGGCATCGGCTGAAGGCTTACGAAAAATTGACTGCCGTTGGAGCGGCGGGCCGGGTTGATCTTATCCGGCAACCGGGCGGCGGCGACGGCTCCCGCCGCCTGTTTGCGCCTGATCTCCGGGGAAAGTGTGTACCCGGGGCCGCCGGTTCCGATCGCTCCGGTTCCCTTTTTTTTGCTCAGCGGATCGCCCGCCTGCACCATAAGGTGCGCAAACACACGATGAATGGCGGTCCCGTTGTAAAAGCCCGAGGCGGCGAGTTTTTTGAAATTGGCGACGGTATTGGGAGCGGAATCTTCGTAAAATTCGAGCACCACGCGCTGGACCTGCGCGCCGGTCTTGAATTGGAGCACAGCCACCTCATCGGCCTGGGCGGGGGAAGCCAGCGCGCCCAAAGCGGCGAAGGCAAGGAGAGGGACGATTTTTTTCATACGGAAGAGCTGAGGTTGATTCTTGCTAATCTAGACTGCCGCCCACTAAAAAGCGATGCTTTTGAGCGGCTTGTGAGGTTCCTCGCTTATGCTCGGGATGACACGCGCGAGGAAGTCTCTCTCTTCGTGGGAGGGCTATGCGGTATAGCGTTTCATGATGGATGCGAAATCGAGGTCGGCCCACCCTTTGCTCATTCCTTCGCGCATGGCTTTGGCGGTGGCCTGGGTGACGGGCAGGTCGAGCTTGAGTTCGGCTCCCTCGTCCAGCCCGAACTGCACATCCTTGAGCATGTGTTTGAGCGAAAAATGGGTGTCGTAATCGCCGCTGATGAGTTTCGGCAGCTTGAGATCGGTCATTCCGCTGCGAATCCCGTGGTGTTCCAGTGCGGCACCCATCATCGCGGGATCCATTCCTTCGGCTTGCAGCACCGCCATGGTTTCGGCCAGAACTTCAATGGTGGCTGCCGAGATCACATTGGTAAGCACCTTGACCAAGGCCGCCTCGCCGATGGCGCCGATCCGCACGATGGCTTTGCTGACCGGCTCAAGGATCGGTTGCACGGCTTGGAACGTCTCTTCGTCGCCGCCGATGTAATAAACAAGCTGGGCCTTGTCCGCGGCTCCCTTGGTGCCGGTGAACGGGCAATCCAGAAACCGGGCGCCGCGTGCGCGCACCCGCCGGGCCGCTTCCAGCGTGGCGGCCCGCCCGATGGTGGAACTGCACACGACGATGTGGCGTTCGGTAAGGGCGTCTCCCATTGCCTCGAGAACGGCGAAAACGGCTTGGGGATCGGCGACAAAAAGTTGAAGGATGTCGCTCGCCTCGGCAACTGCGGCGGCGAGGGCAGGGAATCCAGCTCCGGCTTGGGGGTTCGATTCCAGACCGCCACCGGGAACCCGGCTTGCCGCAGATGGCGCGCAATGCGCGAACCGATGATGCCCAGACCAAGAATGCCGACTCGGATCTTTTTCATAGGGAACCGACCCTCTCACGCCCCCCAATGGCCCGCCAAGCGCAAAACCGTGCGGGTGATAGGAATTGGCCGCAAAAAGGCGCAAAAGGAAAAACGGTTTCGGCGCGCACTCCCGGAATCGCCCGCGGAGCGGTCGATCCACCTTACTGATGATCGCAAAGAGGGATCGCTCCGGGCGCGATGGGGACGGTGTGTCCCACCCGCACTTTTTGCGTCTTTTGCGTTTTTTTGCGGCTATTGCATTCCTTTTTGGGGTTAAATTCACCGCATGGAAACGTTCTGGTGGATTTTCACCCTCTTGCTGATGCTGATCGGGTTGGCGGGAACGGTGCTTCCGTTGATTCCCGGCACGGCCCTCATTTTAACGGCCGCCGTGTTGCACCGGATCACCCTGGGCCCGGAGCAGAGCGTTGGATGGGTTACGCTGGCCGCCTTGACCGTTTTGATGCTGCTCTCGCAGGCGTTGGAACTCTTGAGCGGATCGCTGGGCGCGAAATACTTTGGGGCAACCCGCTGGGGAGCCATTGGCGGCATCCTCGGTGGGATTATCGGGATTTTCTTTGGCCTTGTGGGGCTGATCGTCGGCCCGCTCGTGGGCGTCCTCGTAGGTGAACTGCTGGGTGGTCAACAAATCCTGCCCGCCACGCGGTCCACCTGGGGCACCCTCGTTGGGACCACCGCCGGGATGCTCGGCAAAGTGCTCATCGCGCTGCTGATGATCGGGTGGTTTGTGGTCGCGCTGCTGGTGTGAATTAGGGCTGCGTGGGCGCGGTAGCGCGCATTGGGTCCAGCTTCAAGCTGGCTACTGCACAAACTCCAACTCCACCGGCGCGGGGATCAGCCCGGCGTCGGCTGCGCGCTTGAGGAAAAGCTCGATCGCTTTGCGGCCGCTGTCGCCGTAGTCGAGGGTGTAGTCGTTGACGTACATCCCGATGAACTCGTCTGCGAGCGGCGTATCCATGTCGCGGGCGAGCGGCATGGCGTGGGCAACCCCAGCGGCGCGGTGTTCCAAGCCGTAACGGATGCTTGCTTCCAGAATGTCCGCGATTTCCTTGCGCTGCGCGGGCGGAATGTCTTTGCGGATGACGTTGCCCCCCAAGGGAAGCGGCAGGCCGGTGGCGTCCTTCCACCATTGGCCGAAGTCGCGGATGAGTTTGAATCCGTCGCGCTCGTAGGTGAGCTGGCCTTCGTGGATGATGAGGCCCACGGGGCTTTCGCCGCCCCGGACGTGGTCGAAAATTTGGTCGAACGGGACCACTACGGAGTCAAAATCTTTGCCTAAATAGAGTTGCAGGGCGAGGTAGGCGCTGGTCATTTTGCCGGGGACGGCGATCCGTTTCCCCTTGAGCCAGGCTTTGATTTCGTCGTCGGTGGCGTTCTCGGCGAGGCCTCCGCGCGAGGTGGCGATGAGCATCGGGCCGTAGCCGTCGCCCATGCTCGCGCCGCTGGGGAGCAGGGCGTATTGGTCCAGCACGTAGGCGTAGGCGTGGATGGAGATGGCGGTGATATGGAGTTCGCCCCGGGTGGCCCGCTCGTTGAGGGTCTGGATATCCTGGAGGATGTGCTGGAACTGGTAGCCGTGGGTGTCGATCTTGCCCTCCGCCATGGCGTAGAACATGAAAGCGTCATCAGGATCGGGCGAGTGGCCGAGGGTAAAGGTCTCCGGTGTGGACATAAGAAAACAAGGTGTAGCCGAACGGCGGGGCAGGAGCAATAAAAGAGAGAATGCCCAGGAACTCAGGCAAGCAGGAAAAGAGGTGGAACAGAAAACACGAGGTTTTCATTTTCCTGGTTTCCTGGCTTCCTGATTTTCCCTTTCTTGAGTTCCTGAGTTCCAGATTTTCTGTTTTTTGAACGGAGTCAAAACCAGCCATCCATAAATTTTCCAAGAAGAACATTGAAAAAATTTGCAGGAATGATGCTATTACCAACCCGCGAAAAGACCCAATTTTAAAATCGAACGCTTCGATGCCCAACTTTAAGCCCTCATCCCAAGAGAAAACGCCTCGGCCAGAGGTGGCGTGCGCGCCTTTTTTGTGCGATGAGTCGAAGCTCCCCAAATTTCACTAAACGACCCAAGATGCAGACGACGCACCCCAACGGACTCCCACCGAAGCAAGGCCTTTACGACCCGCAGTTTGAACACGACGCTTGCGGCGTCGGGTTCGTCGTGAACATGAAGGGCCGAAAATCGCACGAGATCGTCCAGCAGGCGCTGACGATCCTTCTTAACCTGGATCACCGCGGCGCGGTGGGGGCGGAGACCAATACGGGCGACGGCGCGGGCATTTTGATGCAGATGCCGCACAAGTTTTTGAAGAAAGCGACGCTCCTTTGCGGCATCGCTCTTCCCGAACCCGGCCAATACGGCGCGGGCATCGTGTTTACTTCGCCGGACGCCGCCACGCGGGCAAAAGACGAAGCGACTTTCAACCGGATTATCGCCGAAGAGGGGCAGACGCTCCTGGGCTGGCGCGATGTGCCCACCTACAACGGAACCCTCGGCGAAAGCGCCAAGGCGTCGGAGCCGTGCGTGAAACAGGTGTTCATCGGCCGGAACGCCGCTCTCGCCAACGACCTCGCTTTTGAACGCAAGCTGTATGTGATCCGCCAGCGGGCCTTCAACGAGATCCGCACTGCCGGGGGCAACTCGCATTGGTATATCTCCAGCCTTTCCTGCCGGACGATGATCTATAAAGGGATGCTCATGCCGGTGCAGGTGGGCGAGTATTTCCTCGACCTGGCCGACCCGGATGTGGAGAGCGCCCTCGCGCTGGTCCATTCCCGGTTCAGCACGAACACGTTCCCGAGCTGGGAGCGGTCGCACCCGTACCGCTACATCGCCCACAACGGCGAGATCAACACCCTGCGCGGCAACATCAACTGGATGCACGCCCGGCAGTCGCTCTTCGAGAGCGAGTTGTTCGGCGACGACATCAAGAAAGTCCTCCCGATCATCGACGCGAACGGGTCGGACTCGGCGATGTTCGACAACTGCCTGGAACTGCTCGTGATGGCGGGCCGCTCCCTGCCGCACGCGGTGATGATGATGATCCCCGAGCCGTGGACCGCCCATGAGTCGATGAGCGACGAGATGAAGGCGTTTTACGAGTACCATTCCTGCCTCATGGAACCGTGGGACGGCCCCGCTTCCATTGCGTTCACCGACGGGACGTTCATCGGCGCGGTGCTCGACCGCAATGGCCTGCGTCCCTCGCGTTATTACGTTACGAAGGATGATTTGGTCATCATGGCCTCCGAAGCGGGCGTTCTGCCCATTGATCCCGAGCGCATCGCCCACAAGGGCCGCCTCCAGCCGGGCCGCATGTTCCTGGTAAACATGGAGGAAGGCCGCATCGTCGCCGACGAGGAAATCAAGAGCGCCATCGCGCGGGAACACCCGTACCGCGAATGGCTCGACAAGCACATGGTCGAACTCGCCAGCGTGGCCGATGCCCCGGCGGTTCCCGAACCGGACCACAAGACCGTGGTCACGCGCCAACAGGCGTTCGGTTATACTTTTGAAGAATTGCGCATGCTGATGGTGCCGATGGCACGCGACGGCGTGGAAGCGGTCGGCTCGATGGGCACCGACACCCCGTTGGCAATCCTTTCCAGCAAGGCACACCCGCTCTTTGACTACTTCTGTATCCGCGAGGAGATCGTCACTTCGGCGGAAACCACCATCGGCAGCGAGCGCAACCTGCTCAACCCCGAGCCGGAAAGCTGTCATTTGATCGAGCTCAAATCGCCGATCCTCACCAACGAAGAACTCGCGAAGCTCCAATACATCGCGCAGGGCACGTTTAAATCCGTGACGCTCCCGATCGTTTTCAGCCCGAAGGGAAACCACGAGGAGGCCGCCCGCGCGCTCGAAGCCGCGATGGACGATCTTTGCGCCAAGGCCAGCAAAGCCATTGCCGAGGGGGCCAACATCCTCATCCTCTCCGACCGTGGCGTGGACAAGGACCACGCGCCCATTCCCTCGCTGCTGGCCGTCGCCGGTCTGCACCATCATCTCATCCGCGAAGGCACCCGCACCCGCGCCGGGATCGTTCTGGAAAGCGGCGAGCCGCGCCAGGTCCACCATTACGCGCTCCTGCTCGGCTACGGCTGCGGAGCGATCAATCCGTACCTGGCGTTTGAGACGCTCGACGACATGATTCGCCAAGGGTTGCTGGTCAACACCGACCACAAGACCGCTTGCAAAAATTACACCAAGGCCGCCACCAAAGGGGTCGTCAAAGTCGCCTCCAAGATGGGCATCTCGACGATCCAGAGCTATCGCGGCGCGCAAATTTTTGAAGCCGTGGGACTCAACCGCGCGGTGATCGACAAATATTTCACCTGGACCGCTTCGCGCATCGAAGGAGCGGGCCTCGACGTGATTGCGGGCGAAGTGCAACTGCGCCACAAGCACGCCTTCCCCGAACGGGCGAGCGGCAACGGCGCGACGCTTGAATCCGGCGGCGAATACCAGTGGCGCGCGGACGGCGAAGCCCATCTTTTCAATCCGCTCACCATCCACACGCTCCAAAAAGCGGTCCGCACCGACAGCTACGCGGCGTTCCGCCAATACTCCGCGCTTGTCAACGAGCAGGACCACCAGTTCTTCACGTTGCGCGGATTGCTCGCGTTCAAGAAAACGACGGCCGTGCCGATCGAGGAAGTCGAGTCGGTGGAAGCGATCATGAAGCGCTTCAAGACGGGGGCCATGTCCTACGGCTCCATCTCCCAGGAAGCGCACGAAGCCATGGCGATTGCGATGAACCGCATCGGCGGCAAGTCCAACACGGGAGAAGGCGGCGAAGACCCCGAGCGTTTCGTTCCGATGGCCAACGGCGACTCCAAGAAGAGCGCGATCAAGCAGGTGGCTTCCGGTCGGTTCGGCGTCACGAGCAATTACCTCACCAACGCCGAGGAGATCCAGATCAAGATGGCGCAGGGCGCGAAGCCCGGCGAAGGCGGACAGCTTCCCGGCAGCAAAGTGTATCCGTGGGTCGCCAAGACCCGCCACTCCACCCCGGGCGTCGGCCTCATTTCGCCGCCGCCGCACCACGACATTTACTCGATTGAGGATCTCGCGGAATTGATCCACGATCTTAAAAACGCCAACCGGGCCGCGCGCATCAGCGTGAAGCTCGTCTCCGAAGTCGGCGTGGGCACCATCGCGGCGGGCGTCGCCAAGGCGCACGCGGACGTGGTTCTCATCAGCGGCTTCGACGGCGGCACCGGCGCTTCGCCGCAGACCAGCACCAAGCACGCGGGGCTCCCGTGGGAACTCGGCCTGGCCGAAACGCACCAAACCCTCGTGCTCAATAACCTGCGCAGCCGGATCATGGTGGAAACCGACGGCCAACTCAAGACCGGTCGCGACGTGGTTGTTGCCGCGCTGCTCGGAGCCGAGGAATTCGGCTTCGCCACCGCCCCGCTCGTCACGCTCGGCTGCATCATGATGCGCGTCTGCCATTTGAATACCTGCCCCGTGGGGGTTGCCACGCAAAACCCGGAACTGCGCAAGCGGTTCACCGGCGACCCGGCCTACACGGTCAACTTCATGCGGTTTGTCGCGATGGAAGTGCGCGAACTGATGGCGCAGCTCGGCTTCCGCACGCTCAACGAAATGGTCGGGCGCACCGATATTCTCGAACCCAAGAAGGCGATCGAGCATTGGAAAGCCAAGGGAGTCGATCTCTCGGCGATCCTTTACCAGCCGAAGGCGGGGCCGGAGATCGGGCGTTATTGCCAGATGGTGCAGGACCACGGCCTGGATAAGTCGATGGACATCACCACGCTGCTCGACCTCTGCAAACCCGCGCTCGAACGGGGCGAAAAGGTGAAGGCCACGCTGCCCATCCGCAACGTCCACCGCGTTACCGGCACGATTCTCGGCAACGAGATCACCAAGCGCTACGGCGCTGCGGGACTGCCCGAAGACACGGTGCACCTCCATTTCAAAGGCTCGGCAGGCCAGAGCTTCGGCGCGTTTGTGCCCAAGGGCGTCACGCTCGAACTCGAAGGCGACACGAACGATTACATCGGCAAGGGGCTCAGCGGCGGGAAGATTATCCTGTATCCGCCTGCAGCTTCCACCTTTGCGGCCGAAGAGAATATTATTGCGGGCAACGTGGCCCTTTACGGCGCGACCAGCGGCGAGGCTTACATCGGCGGCATGGCGGGCGAACGCTTCTGCGTGCGCAACTCCGGCGTGAGCGCCGTGGTGGAAGCCGTGGGCGATCACGGTTGCGAATACATGACCGGCGGCAAAGTCGTGGTGCTCGGCGCTACCGGCCGCAACTTCGCGGCCGGCATGAGCGGCGGCGTCGCTTACGTGCTCGATGAAGACGGCTCCTTCCCGTGCCGCTGCAATCAGCAGATGGTGGGGCTGGAGAAGATGGAAGGCGACGAGATTGAAGAAATCCGCCAACTCATCGCCCGGCACGCAAAATACACCGGCAGCAAACGGGCAGCCCAGGTGCTCGCTCAATGGGAGGCTTTGGCACCGAAGTTTGTCAAAGTCATGCCGAAGGATTACAAACGGGTGATCGCCGCGATCAAGAAAGCCCACGACGAAGGACTGAGCGGCGACGACGCCCTCAACGCAGCCTTCGAAGCCAACTCGCGCGACCTCGCCCGCGTTGGCGGAGGGTAGGGAAAATGAGGAATGATGAATTATGAATGATCAAACGCTGACGCCATGCACGAAGCCTCTTCCAAGACGGCGCGGCGGATCATTTCCTGATTTTATGTATTTCTCCACACAAAGGCATCACAACTCCTCTTCCTGCACCCCCGCGAAAATTTCATCTGCGAATGGCGTTACGCATTAAGAGCCAGCGTTTCATAATTCATCATTCATAATTCATCATTTCTCACCATGGGTAAACCGACTGGATTCCTCGAATATCTCCGCGAACTGCCGCTGGATCGTCCGGCTTTGGAACGCATCAAAGACTGGAACGAATTCCACAGCCACATGAAACCCGAAGACCTGCGCACGCAGGCCGCCCGGTGCATGGACTGCGGCATTCCGTTCTGCCACACCGGCACGCTGGTGAGCGGCATGGCCAGCGGCTGCCCGATCCACAATCTCATCCCCGAGTGGAACGACCTCGTCTATCGCGGCCTCTGGCGCGAAGCGTTGGATCGCCTCCACAAGACCAATAACTTCCCCGAGTTCACCGGCCGCGTCTGCCCCGCTCCGTGCGAAGGCTCCTGCACTGTCGGGATCAACACGCCTCCCGTCACGATCAAGAACATCGAGGTCTCCATCATCGACAAAGGCTGGGAAGAAGGCTGGGTGGTGCCCCAACCGCCCGCGATTCGCACCGGCAAGAAGGTCGCCGTGGTCGGCTCCGGTCCTGCGGGACTCAGCGCCGCCGCGCAACTCAACAAAGCGGGCCACAGCGTCACCGTCTTTGAACGCGCCGATCGCCCCGGTGGGTTGCTCATGTATGGCATCCCCAATATGAAGCTCGACAAGGAGCAAGTCGTCCTGCGTCGCATCCAGCAGCTCGAAGCCGAAGGCGTCGTGTTTGTCTGCAACACCGAAGTGGGCAAGAACCTCGCCACTGAGCAGTTGCTCAACGATTTCGACGCCGTGGCGCTCTGCACCGGCGCGACCAAGCCGCGCGATCTCCCAACGGAAGGCCGCGAACTCAAAGGCGTCCATCTCGCGATGGAATTCCTCGGCTCCAACACCAAGGCGCTCCTCGACAAGACCGCCGCGCCAATCAGCGCCGCGGGCAAGGATGTCATCGTCATTGGCGGCGGCGACACTGGCACCGACTGCGTCGGCACTTCCATTCGCCACGGCTGCAAGAGCGTGACGCAGGTGGAAATCCTGCCCAAACCGCCGCTCGAGCGCGCCAACGACAATCCGTGGCCCGAATGGCCCAAGATTTACCGCACCGACTACGGCCAGGAAGAAGCCGCCGCGAAATTTGGCGACGATCCGCGCATTTTCCTCACCACTGCCAAGCGCTTCATCGGCGATGAAAACGGCGCCGTGAAGGAAGTGCACCTCGTCCAGATCGAGTGGAGCAAAAACGAAAAAGGCCAGTTTGTGCCGAAGGAAGTCGAAGGGTCGGACAAGATTGTCCCCGCGCAACTCGTCCTGCTCGCGCTCGGTTTCCTCGGGCCGGATCAAGCGCTCCTCGAATCGCTCAACGTCGAACGCGACGCCCGCAGCAACATCAAAGCCGAATTTGAAAAGTACACCACCAACATCGCGAAAGTCTTCGCGGCGGGCGACTGCCGCCGGGGCCAGAGCCTCGTGGTGTGGGCCTTCAACGAAGGCCGGGGCGTGGCGCGCGAGATCGACCGCGCTCTCATGGGCTCCACCGATCTACCGTAAGAAGAGTTTATCCGCAGATTACGCAGATTTCACAGATTTTTGAAGAACCAAAGGAGACGCCTTGCTTTAGAGGAGTCTCCTTTGCCTCAGAAATCTGCGAATGCGTCTGGGAAACCCTTCTTTATTTTTTCTTAATCTGTGAAATCTGCGTAATCTGCGGACTGCCTTTTTCTCTTCTTCCTCAGTCCTTGATTCTGCATAATCTGCGGACCACACTTTCCTATGACCAGCACCGAAATCCGCCAGTCGTTCCTTGATTTCTTCCACGAAAAGGGGCACACGCTTGTTCCGTCCTCGAGCCTGATGCCGAGTTCGCCGAATTTGCTCTTCACCAACGCCGGGATGAATCAATTCGTGCCGATCTTCCTCGGCGAAGCGGCGGCGGACGTGGACAAATGGCCGGGAGCCGTTCCCGACTGCGCCACGCGCGCGGCGGATACGCAGAAATGCATTCGCGCGGGCGGCAAACACAACGATCTCGATGACGTGGGGCTCGATACCTACCACCACACCTTTTTCGAGATGCTCGGCAACTGGTCGTTCGGCGACTACTTCAAAACGGAAGCCATCGAGTGGGCCTGGGAACTCGTCGTGGGGCGCTGGAAATTCCCTCCACAACGGCTCTACGCCACGGTTTACAATCCGGATAAATCCATCGGGGATCCTGCCGATTTCGATTTCGAGGCGTACGATTGCTGGGCCAAGCTGTTTGAAGCGGCGGGGCTCGACCCGAAAGTCCACATCGTCAACGGCAACAAAAAAGACAACTTCTGGATGATGGGCGAGACCGGTCCGTGCGGGCCGTGCTCGGAGTTGCACGTCGATCTCACCCCGGCGGGCGATACCAAAGGCAAGCTCGTCAACATGGGGAGCGCCGAGTGCATCGAGATTTGGAATTTGGTGTTCATCCAGTTCAACGCCAACCCGGACGGCACCTTCTCGCCGCTGCCCGCAAAGCATGTCGACACCGGCATGGGCTTTGAGCGCGTCACCTCGATCATTCAAGGCACCAAGAATTTTTCCGACTTCGCC
>JAPLTE010000097.1 GCA_026398235.1 Verrucomicrobiota bacterium | reverse complement strand
TTGGCAGTCAGCTTGGAATACGTTTGGTCGATGATGACGTCCTTGTAGCTCATTCCGCCGGGGATCATCGGAAGAACGTGCTCGGTGTAGGGGACCATCACATCCAGCACATAGGCTTCTTTCGCATCGAGCATCCGCTGGATTGCCGCCTTCAAATCCTTCTTGAAGAGCACCCGCTCGCATTTTACGCCAAAGCCTTCGCAGATGGCGACGTAGTTGGGGTAAATCCGCTCCAGATCCTTCGGATCGCCCAGGAAAGTGTGGGCGCGATTGCTCCCGTATTTAAGACCCTGGCGGGAAGCACCAAGGGTATTCGCAAGACCACACCGACTACTACATTGCCAACGAGCGTCCCAAAAAGCTGTGGCTCAAGCCGCTGGAGTCCAACGCCTACGCGCTCATGTGCGCGCGCCTATGTGGAGACGATCCTCAAGCGCCGGGCCTATTACGTGGCGAAGGCCAGGAGAGGACGCGCGGAAGGGAGACGCGGTGACGCGGATAAAAATCCTCCAATGTGCCCTCCGTTCTTCTATTTTACAGGAAAAAGGCTTTTCCGAAAGAGTGCTTTGGCTAGAGTCCGGTCACTATGACGAATTTCTCTAATGCTTATCCCAAAGGCAACCTGCAATGGGAATAGATATTTGCGCCGCCCAGTTTTTGAAAAGCGAGATGCGAAGAGGAATCTTCTTCGGGCATACGCTTACTCTTGGGCACCAGAGCATTTACATGGAGCAGGACAGATACCGTGCGTTCATGACAACCCTCGGCTGCCGGGTCGATCATCCGAAGTATGCCGATGATTTGTTTCGTGCCATCGGGGTGACTACGCTCGATGTAATGGATGCTTCCGCTTACGAGGGGGCAAACCTAATCCATGATTTGAACCAACCTGTGGATACCAGCCTGCACCAGCGCTATGACTGCCTCTTCGACGGAGGCTCGCTTGAGCATGTGTTCAATTTTCCTGTTGCTCTCAAAAGCTGCATGGAAATGGTCAAGGTGGGCGGCCATCTGATCACCATTCTCCCCGCGAACAATTACTGCGGGCATGGTTTTTACCAGTTCAGTCCCGAACTGTTTTATGGCGCGCTTTCGCCGGATAATGGCTTTTTGATCGAACGGATTTTATTTTTTTTCCGCGATAGATGGTATTCGGTTCGGACCCCGGCGGAGGTTCAGTCACGAATCGAGGTTTTCACGGGAGAGCCCATGCAACTCTTCGTTTCGGCGAGGCGTTACGAACAGAAAGCGATATTACAAGAGTGGCCGCAGCAGGCGGATTACGTGCGAAATTGGGAAACAGACAACACTTCCCCACCGGCCCAACCCCGAAGGTCTGCCAAAGATGCTTTGTTGAATGTGCTGCCGGTTTTCCGACGCCTTCAGGCACGGTGGAGAACGTTCAAGCATCAGCGGCGATGCTCACCGCACAACCGTGCTTTTTTTACGCCCACGGATTTGGGTGAGCCTTGATTCGGCGACTGGTCTTAGAGAAGTTTCCGATATGGTCTGCTTTGCTTTACGCTGAAAGCGTAGAGGAAAGCAGCCCAGGGCAAGCGAAGCGCCGCCCTGGGTTTGCGAGCAGAGAGCGTCGCGCCCTGCAAGGGCGCTGGTAGGCGGAGGGAAAACTCACTCCCAAACATACCGCTCGTCATATGCGATCTCGTGCCGGTTGAAAAACGCCCGCAACTCTTCTTGGAATGTAACTTTGCGGTGGTGTTCCGCTTGGTTGGTGATGTATTGACGCACGTCCGCGACGCTCGACTGGCTCACCGAAAACGCGCCATAGCCATTTTGCCAGCCGAAATCTGCATAGCGCGGTCCTTGCGTTTTTATCCATCGCGAGGCCCCCTTTTTGGACTGCATAATGACTTGGGCCAACGCCACGTTTTTATTGAGGCAAAAGAGCACATGCACATGATCTGCCACCGAGTTGATTGCAAGACACGGCGATTCTTGTTCCTTCAAAACTCCGGCGATATAGGCGTGGAGGGATTCGCGGACGGCATCGTCCAGAAGGGGACGCCGTTCCTTGGTGCTGAAAATCAGGTGGATGAGGTTCTTGGCAAGCGACTGGCCCATAACGCGATATTACCAGCGCCCCTGTAGGGCGCACGCCTCTTTTTCCATTACCCAGGGCGGCGCTTCGCTTGCCCTGGGCTGGTTTACTACGCCCTTGCAGGGCGTTTCCGCTTCAGTCTTATAACGCCGTTGAAAAGCGCCGTTGAAAAGCGCCCTCTATAAGGCCGTCGGCAACTGCGCTCCGAGCTCCTTTACGCTGAAAGCGTAAGGAAAATCAGCCCAGGGCAGAGCGAAGCGCCGCCCTGGGTTTGCGACGAAAAAGCCTCGTGCCCTGCAAGGGCACGGGTAAGATCAAAGCGCCGTCGGCAACTGCGCTCCCAGCTCCTTTACGCTGAAAGCGTAAGGAAAATCAGCCCAGGGCAGAGCGAAGCGCCGCCCTGGGTTTGCGACGAAAAAGCCTCGTGCCCTGCAAGGGCACGGGTAAGATCAAAGCGCCGTCGGCAACTGCGCTCCCTGGGTAGCGGTCAGCTTGGAATACGTTTGGTCGATGATGACGTCCTTGTAGCTCATTCCGCCGGGGATCATCGGAAGAACGTGCTCGGTGTAGGGGACCATCACATCCAGCACATAGGCTTCCTTTGCATCGAGCATCCGCTGGATGGCC
>JAPLTE010000121.1 GCA_026398235.1 Verrucomicrobiota bacterium | reverse complement strand
GGCCATCCAGCGGATGCTCGATGCAAAGGAAGCCTATGTGCTGGATGTGATGGTCCCCTACACCGAGCACGTTCTTCCGATGATCCCCGGCGGAATGAGCTACAAGGACGTCATCATCGACCAAACGTATTCCAAGCTGACTGCCAAGCAGGGAGCAGAGTTGCCGACCGCTTTGTAGATATCCCCCGCTCATTCTGCGCTCTTGACGCGCAGAAATGCTGCGCTTTTTACGGTTTTGTCGTTTTGAGATAACCGAGAACGGCATCCCTTACGGCAGCATCCGCTTCAGGGGTCGCGACATGGCCGGTGTGGAGATGATTCAGGATATCCTTTTTTCCGCTCAAGCTGTTGTAGGCTGCATAGACACCCGTAGGGGGGCAGCTTAAATCGATGAAGCCCACGGTCAGGAACGCGGCGGCATGGGTGCGGGCGGCGAAATTGACGCAATCATAGTAACGGGCGGCCTGAAGGGCTTTCTCGTTGGGTTTTCCATTTTCATCCAGCGGCACCAGTTTGGGCCAGCCATTGATCCTCCCTGCAACAACTCCAGTATGATCGCATAATGCGGGAATTTGCGCGGCCAAAAAAGTCACTCTCGAGTCGAGACCCGCTGCGGCAAGGGCTTGCCCTCCCCCTTGGCTGCGTCCGTTGGCGACGAGCGTCTTTCCATCCCACTCCGGCTGCGCGGTCAAGACATCAATGGCGCGCATCAGGCGCAGAAACAAACCATGGAAGAAGATGGTGTCGCGCGATTCGGGGTTTTTGAGATAATACTTGGCCAGTTCGGTCTTATAAAGATTGCTGTAAAACTCCTGCGGTTTTCCGCTGGGGAGACCATGGGCGTTGAAGTCAAGCGCTACGAAGCCGTCTTTTGCCCAAGCTGCTGCCGCCGATAAACGGGAACTGGCCACACCGGCCCCGTGCAGCAAGACAGTAGCGGGAAGGCTTTTGGGTTTGGCACCGATCGGCCGGGCAAGATAGGCAGACATCGGGGCGCCCAGGCAGTCCGCTTGCACGTCGAAACATTCAACGCCCGCCACCGAGGATTTCACAGGCGTGATCCGCACGTTCATGGGAATGGCGGCGAGCTTCGCCTTTTGTTCCTTCCAATAGACGTCAAAATCCGGCGGCGCAGGCAGGCTCGGTTTGATTTCCAGCGGGTCGACTGCAACACCAGCGCGAGCGGTGGGAACGGATTCGCCGGGTGCGGTAAAATCCGCGCGACATTGGAGGAAGCCGGGTTCATTAAGCGATCCGGAGACGACAACGGCGCCGTCCTTCATACTTGCCGTCCCCTGCTGCAAGGGGGGCTCGACGCCATCTTTCGAAATTTTCCATTTTACATTGGCGTCTTTCATCACCGCGCCTTTGCAGGTGAGGCTAATTGTGAAGGTCACTTTTTCGCCTTTATGGTAGAAAAGTTCCGGGCGGTCAGCCTGAATGCTCAGCGCATAATCCGTCGGTTTGAGTTGTTTGGCCTGTGCTGCGTTCAGGGCAAAAGAGCCGAGAGCTATGGCTGCGAGAAACCGAAGGCGGGGATGCAGTTTCATAAAAGCT
This sequence comes from Verrucomicrobiota bacterium, assembly GCA_026398235.1. Taxonomy (GTDB): domain Bacteria; phylum Verrucomicrobiota; class Verrucomicrobiia; order Chthoniobacterales; family Chthoniobacteraceae; genus UBA695. The sequence goes on along the minus strand of JAPLTE010000121.1, from coordinate 18,815 downwards.
AAAATTTATTTTTGGGGTGTCTCTGGAAGTGGGAAGTCATCCGTGCGGAAGGGCCCGGCAGGAAGCTCGGAGCTGTTGTAGAGATTACATGTGGGATTGCTGCCCCATGCGTACCGCAGTGCGGCGGGCTTGAGAACCTTTGGCGACCAGACGAGGACGCTTTCTCCATCAATTTTCGCGTTGGCCCATTCCCATTTGTGGTCCTCACCACAAATAATGAAACCTTCCAATTCGCTGTCGGGACTGTTCCTCACAAGCGGCAGCGTCGCCGGTTCAAGCAACTTGGGCTGGTAGGTCGCAGGCAGAGGTTTGGCGACGAGCCCGCCTTCGGTATGCGTGAACGTCAGCCGCATTTTATCGTTTTCTACTGCGGCGGATTGAAACACCGGGCCCGAATGCACGATGTTGCGGCCGTACTTCTTGGCCAGGGCGATGCGGGCAAGGCGCTCGCCGGGATCTTTTTTGTTGATGGGATGAAGGTCGCCCGCTGCGCCTGTATCAATCAAAATCGCCTGACCCGTATTCGGCACCATTTTGACGAATTGGGATTGGGCATCGCGCAGATCCACCCAGGTGCCTGGTTGAGCGGGCGCGCTGCTTTTGACCATGAAATTGGGAAGCTGGCAAAGATAGAAGGGAAACTCGCCGCACTCCCACCGAGCGCGCCAGTCCGCCACCATGCAGGCAAGCAGCTTGGGGTAGATTTGCGAACATCCTGGGCGCGCATTCGATTCGCCTTGGTACCAAATGGCTCCGGCGATGCCATAGGGGAGAACAGGCGAGAGCATGCCATTAAAAAGTGCTGAAGGCACTTGGTTGGGCATCGGTTTCTTTCCGGGTAAAACGGCCTCAGCTTTCACAGCTTCCAAATACCCCTTCAGCCCGCCCTGCATTGAGAGGGCTTCGCTGCTCGTCCAGGACTCTGCACGGCTGCCTCCCCAGGAAAGGTTGAGCAATCCCACCGGCACTTTGAGATCTTGTTGCAGCGTCTGTCCAAAATAGTAACCGACCGCCGTAAATTCTCCCACAGTGGCCGGGACTGCCGATACCCATTGGCCGACAACATCCTCGACCGGCGCGGGCACGCTTTTCTTTTCCACTTTGAAATGACGCAACAACGGATTCTGTGCATGGGCAATGATATCCGTAGCCTTGGTTGTGCTGAGCCGCATTTCCATATTGGATTGTCCAGCGCACACCCAGACCTGACCGACCAAGACGTCGGAAATCTTCAGCTCGTTGTTGCCACGCACCAGGAGATCGAAAGGCCCAGCGCCAGTTTTGGAGAGATCGAGAGCGGCCCGCCATTTCCCTGTGCCATCCGCCTTGGCATTGGCCTTAGCCGAACCCAGCGTCACCGAAACTTCTTCTCCCGCAGCAGCCCAGCCCCAGACAGGGACTTTGCTGGAATTTTGCAACACGGCGTGATCTGAAAAAATCGCAGGCAGGCGGACATCGGCTTGCAAGCTCGTCAGCCCTGCCAGCGAGCAAAGAAGGGTGAGGTAATAGTTCGCTTTTTTCATATGAGGGAGTTTCAATTTTTGGAAAGTTGCAATTTGCCATACCACTCGATCTGCACCGGACCGAGCAGGCCGGAGGGAACCAGCGGAGAATCTGCATCGAAATGTTTCCAGGTGAAGAAGCTGTAGCGCTTGCGGGTGGATCTCTTGGAAGCGTCATAGAGCCAGGAGGGAAGCACCTCAAGCCGTCCATCCGTGAATTTGCCCTTCCCGGGTTTTTGATAGGTATATTCCACCGGGATGGCTTCATCGCCGATGAGCCGGTTGATCCACCGGTTGGCCACTTGGATCTCCAAGGTGTTCGCCCCATCGCGCAGGAGCCGGGAAACATCAGCGCGGAATGGCGGTTTCCAAAGCACTCCGGCAGATTGGCCGTTTACAACGACTTTTGCGATGTCGTCCACGGTGCCGAGATCGAGGATGGCGGCCTGGCCTTCTTTGGCTGCGGAGGACTGGAAGGTGGTTTTGTAAACCGCTGTTCCTGAGTAATACTTTATTCCTGTGTCGGAGTGGTCCGTCCACGAAATGAGTTTTTCAAAGGTGGCCGCCGGGGGCGCGCCTCGACCGTCCTTAAACGTCACCTTCCAAGGGCCCTGGATGGTTTGGTTTGCGGGGCAGTTGGCTAACGGGACGGTTTGCTGTGCGCCATCGGAATAGCTGCATGCCAGTGCTTTTGCGGTGTAAAGAATCGCGCCGTCGCGCAATTCCAAGTTCGCGCCAGGCGCTGCGGTGATCCAGCGCTTGGGCAGTGGCTTGCGGAAGATCACGAAAGCTGAGCCCCATGGTTCAAACGAGATCGGAACGGTAACGCCGTCTTTGGTTGCTGTGAACATCGGCGCGTCAGCTTGGGTTCCGCTAACGGCATCCCATATCTCCGGTTGCCTCCCCTTTTGGCGGAAGGAGAGTTCGCTCGCGATCGGGTTCGCGGAGTAGTTGAAGATGAAATAGATATCCTCATCCGCAGTGGCGCGGTGGATGTATTTGAAATCGGCCTCCGCTGCCGACCACGTAAGGTCGGGGGGGGAGCCCAGTTTTTTAAGCAATTCGCCGGGTTTGATGTTTTGACAAAGGGTTCCGCCCCCAATTTTTTTTGAGCTGGCTTTTTTCGCAGCGCCGTCGCCCCAGATTTCCGCGACCAAGCGGCTGAACTCTCCGCGCGCTTGGACATCGCGCAATCCTGCTGGAGCCACCGGAGCATTCCCCAAAATGGTTGCCCCATCTTGCAGCAGCTTTTGTAAATGGCGGAGGGTCGAGGTCTCGGCCACCCAGTTCTCGGGCAGGATGAGCAGGCTATAGCTTTGCCCCTGCGGATGAACGATGCGGCCGTCGCGGACGGACATCGCTCGAAAATCCGATGGAGAACAGACGTTAAAATCATAGCCGGGCACCAGGTTCGCCATTTTGGAAGGGAGACCGTATCCGATGTCCTCATCAGCCAAGACGCAGAGATCCGCCACTGTACGGCCTTGTTGTAAAAGGAACTGACTGCATGTGAGATAGCTGATCCATGCATCTGCATAGGGCCACCAGGTATTCAGGCGTCCGAAGTGCGTGCCGTAGCGGCCGAGCGCAAAACCGGGGGCGGCCTCCGTGACGGGTTGGTGGGTGTAATGGTGGAAAATAAACCGGTTGATACCGACGGTGAACGCGTAATCCCCAGGGTTTTTGCAGGTGGCAGGAGTCGCTTGGAATTTCCCGTTTTCAGGCGTGGCGGTGAACGCTTCGGCCCCGATGATATTCCGGCCCAGGAAACCCGCAGCCGAGGTCGTCATCTTTATGCGCGAGGCGCGACTCGCCATGTCGGGCATCCAGAATTCGTTCATCGGAACATCCACATGCCGATTTGCGGACATCGGGTTGAGCGGGCCGCCTTCGGATTCGGAGTAGATTTTCATCCCGTGCGCAGCAGCGAGCTTGTGCATTGTCCCGAAATAGTTGTCGGCAAAAAGCTCGTCGATCACATTGCGAAAATCCCACAGGACGGATTCGGACGCATCCTGAGTTTGAACGATTCGGCCCGTGATTACCGGCAGCCAGGGAATGAAATCATACCCTTTGCGCTTGGTGAACTCCGTGGAAAAATGGGCGGTCCAGTTTTGAAATCCTGCCTCAAAACTATCGAACAGAATGCCCTTTAATGTTTTCCCGGCGAGCGGTCCCGCCTCGCGAATGATCCGGCCAAGGGAGTGCTCGAATTCAAAAGCCACCGTTTCAGGATCGAGTTTGTCGGCTTCCAGCCCTTTCCCCTCGGGCTGTGCGGGATGGTTGGTCGCGCCGGTGGCTGAATAGCCAAACCGCAGGATGACCCAGCGCCCGGGGGGAAGCGTGGCAGTCAGTTTTCCCGAGGCATCCATTTTCCCGGTAAGGTTGATCACTTTATCGGCCGGAATGCCTGGCGATGCAGCGCCTGCGGGACGGCTGACGGGCTTTGTGGCCCAGCCAATTTTAGCAGGCATTTTTTCGAGGCGTTCCGACGTGGGTGGAACGGCGATTACGGCAATTTCACGGTAAAATCCCAGCTTTGCAGCGGGTTGCGGCAGCGCGAGCGAGACCGGTCCGCCATCGGCCTCCACTTCGCTCCAGACGATTTGTTTCATCGAACGCTCGGGGGTGATCCATGGGCCGCCACTCCCGGACCAGCCGGGGCTGTTGGCGACGTCGATTTCCAAGCCGAGTTGCGCTGCCGTTTTAATCGCATACTGGATATGTTCATGCCAGGAATCCGTGCCGTAACGCACAGGTCCCTTCGGCAGGTAAATTTCGACATCGAGGATTTGTGCCCCGCCGATGCCCACGCGCTTCATGTCTTCGAGATCGGCGCGAATCCCCTCTTTTGTTACGTTGCCGTTGATCCAGTGCCACCAGACCAGCGGATGGGCTTCGGGAGGCGGATTGCGGAAGCCGCTTTCCAGAGCGTTGGGTTCGGCCGCAAACACCACCTGCGCCATTAACAGAAGAGTTCCCAGCCCTTGAATAACTGAAGAGGAAATGGATCGAGAAATGATCATAATGGTATTGATTTTTTTTCAACCAGCAGGGCCGAAAAAGGCGAATGGGGCTAAGGAATCCCCCAGCGTACTGCAAAGGCTTTGTTGCGAACGTGATCGGGAGCATGCCCGGCGAACCTCACATAGAGATGTTCGTTCACAACGCGATTCCAGTCGTCCGCCAGCACGGCCGAAATCAGTTTAGGGGAGAGCCCTCCAACGGTTTCGGTATAGGCCAAGTCGAGCAGTGTTTCCTGCTGGCGGCGGCCCAGTTTGTCGAAACTGACGGAAGGCTGGCGGGCAGCCAGCACCCGTTTGAGTTCCGCAAGGACACGGCTCAGGTCGGCGCGCAAATGCTGTTCGGCTTCCTCGCGCGAGCAACCCTTCGCATATAACGCTTTATCCCATAATATCTGCCGCGCGCCGATGCGGCGGCCCTGCGGAGTCGAGTAAGGGTAATAACGTTTATCGGGGTGCAGTCCGTATTCTTTCCCGTTGGCGGCGTGCTGAATGTAACTCACAAAATCCGCGCTGATTCCCACCTCGGGTGCGGGCGAAGCGGGATTTACAGGTGGCGGCACGATGGGGGTGGTGCAAGCCGGAACGTCGATGTGGGGACTGTTCTTTTTTTCGCCCAATGCAAGCGTGATCACCGGTGCGCTTTGGATTTCCTGTTTGTTGTTTTCGATTTCCAGCACGCAGGCGAAATCCCCTCCATTGTCGCTCAGTTCGGGCGAGAATTCATAGGGATAAATGGTGTCCGTTTGCTCCTGCCAAGGCCCGTTGCCCTGGCGCCAGCGAAGCCGGGCGCCGATCACATTTTCCGGCAGGGCTTCGGTATACACAAAGGCATGGGTCAGGCCGCGTCCGGCGCGCAACAGCATCGCGTGAACGGGTCCGAACGGCGCGGTTGCGTCCGCAAAGCTGCCGGAACCGAGGGCAGGCGTAGAGGCGTCGTAAAGCTTGGCTTGTAGGCGCGGTTTGACTTTGGCAGGAATGGCAAAAGCGAGAATCCCCTTGGGGGAAATAGTCACATTGAATCGGTTGCCGTTGCTGCGGGCTGGGGCGGCGATGGCGTTGTCGCGCCACACGCGAGCTTGCGCGGGAGCGCATTCCACCAGCGCGGGATCCAAGGTGATCTCGGCCGTTTCCTCGCGGAACGACTGGTTCCATAGCGCGAGGTAGAGGTTTCCGTTGCCATGCCCGGCCACCCAATCGAGTTGACGGTTGTTGCTGGTGACCAACCCGCGTGGCAGCCAGAGGTGCACGTCTTTGTCGCCATAGAACACTCCGGGTTTGCCTCCATGGATTTGCACCCGGAAATGGCTCCCTGCCGCGCTGAGGGTCGGAAAACTAATGGCTCCATGCGAACGCTCGAACGCATCGCTGACAAGAAAATCGAGCACTGAGCCGACAAAATCCCATGCGTGGCCGGGATTGACCGTGGCGAAGTTCCATTCCCACGGCATGCAATCCACGGCATCCGGGAGTTCAGCCACCAGCGAATCTTTCGAGCGATTATCCCCGGCATAATTTCCAAAGCGCCCCACCATCCCCCAGCGCGCAATGTCTCGCAGGAAACTGTCATGGGCGAGACCGGCGATTCGCATGATGGCTCCATTCAGGTTCATCCAATATTCCATGGGATAGGCTGGGCTCTCTGTGCCAAGCCGAGCAATACGCCAGGCGGGAACGCTCTGCTCTGGAACGTGTATCGGCTGTGGCGGGGGAAAACCCCATATGTTGCGATGCCGCAGAACAGAATGGGGATGCACCGGCCCCAATCCGCCGCGATCCACTGTGACCATGGAATCGGGGGGTACGGGGTAAAGGTTTAGCATGATCGAATTTGAATAAGCCGCAGCCACAGCGGTTTGAATGTCCTGCGGATCGCGTGTCGCCTCGGCAATGTCAAGCAAGTCAAAGATATCTTCCTCGCTGAAGCTTGTGCGGGAACTTTTCGATTTGTTTACGGTTTTGCGCGCTGCGGCAAGCGCACCGGCATCCCCGGTGAGTCGCCAGCGGGCAATCATTTCGGAGATCTTCCCCTGCGCGGATTCGCCTGCCTTGGCCATGGTCCGCAGGATAGGCGTGCGCCCACCGAAAAGCTCATAAATACTCACCAATTGCGCGTAGCCGATGTAAGGTGCACCGACAGTGCGTTCCGCCGTGCTGGCCTGCTTATCGGTGACGAAGTCATAGGGTGCAAAGACGCTGCTGCGGCGTGAAATAGCGAACTCAACAGCCGGAAGTGCGCGCTTATTGAAAAACTCCTCGTCGTCGGTCACAATGGCTGCGGACAGCCCGTACAGAGGCGAGAAGGGTTTAAAGATGCCGGTTTTGTCTGTGAAATAATCGTAATATTTTTGCTGCGGATCCCAGAGGGCGTGGTTGCCCCCGTGGCGGTCGGCCAGATAATCAATCACCCGTTCGAGCGTGCCGTTGATCGAGCCCGGGCCGGAGTTGTCACGTAGGTCGCGAAACCCTTGGATATTTTGCGCGATATGGGCGTAGGTTTCTTTCCAATCTCCCGGCTTTACCACACAAACAAAAGTGAACTGCCACGGCTTGCCGGAGCGCATTCGCGATTCCGGCCCCCCAAGCAGCGGCGCGAACAGCACCGGTTTCAAACGGTCCTTTTCGAGCGCAAGCATCAGACCAAAACGGGAATCTGCAATGGTGGGAAGCCGAAAGCGGCACTCACGGGGATCGGCGGCCAGCGCGATGTTCCCCTCCGCTGTGGCAACATGCGCGCGGGGTAGGCGCAGGTCGGACTCGGTGACCACATAATCGAAGAGTTTGTGCCCGCGGGACTCGCATTCCTGCGGTACCAACAAAGTTTTGGTCAGTGGCGCATCGGGTGCTCCCGTGAACGCGACGGAGTAATATCCGTCGAGCTTGGGTATGAGGGTAAATGTTAAATGGGGATCGCCTTTGCCGACTGGCAATACCAGTTCTGCGGAGAGTGTGAATCCAGGTTCTACGGGATATTCCCAGTGGATGCGGTTTGCTGCTACAGTGGTCCGCACCGGCTTCATCACGATGGGGCTGCCGACGGTGAAGGGGCGGGTCGTGTCGCAAGCTTCAGCTCCGGCGACGTGGATGGTAACTTTTCCGTTGGCATCCTTGAACTCAATAATGCGCGCTTTCCCCTCTCCCCTGGCCGAGCCGGTCAGGCCGGTGGCCGCTTTAAGTTCGGGTGAGGAGAGCCAGGCATTGATGGAGTCGAGCGGTTCATTCACATTACTCCAACGGACGGCGGTGCGCGGCGAGGCACCGTAATTATGGTGCCCGGCGTGGCGCTTGCATCCGGGGTCGGTCTTGCTCCAGAACACCGTAAACTCGGGAGCGAGCCGTTGGGGCGGCATCCCGGCGACTTGGATTGTGATCGCTCCATTTTTGTCGGCGACAAGCGTATAGAGGTCATTACGCAGAACGTCTGCCGCAAGAGTCGCGCCCGGAATTCCAACCAATAATAAGAGCCAACTTAGGACAGGGAATCGTTTCATTATTTTTGTTCTATTTTGTTTTTACGGGAGTCAAGATTTCCAAAAAGTTGGCATAAGTGCGGTGCAGAAAATCGTTGGGATGGCTGGCTCCGTTGCCGGAATCCGGGACGGGTGATTTTTAGGACTTCGACGAGAGCACTCATATAGCAACGCCGAGGACGGCAGGGGAAAGCGTTCATGGCTCCAAATTGAAATGGACCGACTCTGATCGCTGTAGGTCACCGGCGCTGTTCGTGGCCTCGAGGGAAACATTGAATACTTTGTCGCTTGCGCCAAGCGGCAAGCTGAACTCGAATGGGAATGTTGGATTTGATGCCATTTCCGTGCGGCTCCCCGAGTTCAATGTCAGTCTCGCAGATTTCACAGCGTCGGGACCGGCGGTCAGGTAAGCGTAAAGCCAGGTCAGATCAGGCCCAAACGAAAGCACCATCGCCTCGGCATCTCCGCAAGGGGTTTTAAAGCGCTGATGCGTGACGGCTTTGGCGGGAACCGGCGAGGGGCACAACTTATTTTGAAAGGCGACTTTCGGCACAACTCCCTGAATTTCCAGTGCAGTAATGCCTTTGGGCGATACGGAAATTTTCACACAGCCGTTCTCCAGCTTCAGCGGTTCCGACTGGAGCTTATTATCGCGCCAAACCCGCACGGTGTGCAGCGAGCTTGCACCGCTTTCAAATCGGTTCAGGTCCAGTTGCACGGAAACATTGGTTAACGCACGATCACACTGGTTCATCAAAGCGATGCAGAGCTTGTCGGTTCCGCGCGCCGCGACATAATTGAGTTGCACGTTATCCGTGTGGACCAACCCTTTGGGCATCCACGGCCGGACGTTTTCCTGGTCGTAGAATTTCCCTGGAGCCCCGTAAACGTGCCCACTCATATAAGCGTAGCATTCCGCGTATTCCGTCGGGAAATCAATCGCGCCGCTAGAACGATCATAGGCATCGGCCATGAGGTAATCAAAAACCATGTTGGCCATGGGGAGGGTGTGATTGTAATGAAACGAGGTGGTGACTTTCAGTTCCTCAAAAGGGTGCAGGGGAAAGTCCGCCTTTTCCTGTGCGGTGGAATAAAGGGTGTTGAAATGATAGCCGGGAAAGCTGGCATAGCGCCCGACCACAGCCGAACGCGCGATGTCGCGCAGGAAAGAGTCCTGCGTATCCTGAGCCAGGCGGAGGAAGATCGGCGCGTGGGTGGAAAGATAAATCGCAAGGCGGCCCACGGTGCCGTTACCCTCGCACATGAGTCCCTGCTCTGAAACCCGCCATGCCGGGACAGTCTCCGGAGCTACGGGGATAAGACCCGGTTTTTCCAGGCTGCCGCGCCGCGGAGCGAACCCGCTTTGGTTCACCGTGATAGTCCCTTCGGGAATAGCAGGATAAAACCAGATCAATTTTGCGTAGCAGCGCGCGCCCCGATGCGCGGCGGCGAGATACTTTGGTTCTTTTGTGTCGAGGTAAAGTTCGTAAAGGTCCTTCCAGGCAGGAAGCATGTAGTCAAAAAAAGTACCCGTGCCGGTTTCGGAAAAATCGGTTGGTTCTTTGTCGATGCGCTCGGCCACATAGCGGTCCGCCTTCCGACATGCTGCCTCCAGCCAATGTTTCTCGCCCGTGGCGCGGTAGAGCCACAAATCGTTCTGCCATGACGCGGCGGGGCTGACCCACTCCATATTCAACATGCGATCTTTGGTGTAGAGCCGGGTCGCCTGCTCCAGAAAAACGGGAGACGCACCGCCCGAAATCCGTTGCAATGCGGAGAGTTCGGAGAGTGGCATCGCAGGGCCCGCGAGATTCATGCTGGGGCTCTGTGAACTTTTCATCCCGGCGGCATTCACCGCAAAAAGAAATTTTTCGCGAGAGAGGAGAAACTCCAGAATCGGCATACCCTGTTTGCGAAAGAGTTGCTCGTTGTCGGTAACGAGCGCCAGGGAAAGCGGATGCAACGCACTGACATTCTTTACGGTTCCCGCAGCGTCGGGATAATGGAAGGATTTGCGCTCGGGTACGAAATTTCCCGCCGGACTCAGCGTGTAATCCAGGATGTTCTCAAACGTCTGATTGAGGGTCGTAAGCGTATTCTCGCGGATGTCGCGGAAGCCGCAAAGATTGCGGGCCAGATGCTCAAAGGTCGCATTCAACGGCCGCGGTTGTGCCACGAGGGCGAGTTCAAATCCGTAAGTTTGCCCCGCCTTAAACTTTGCATCCTTCGCCCCAGGAAATGGCGCGAACAGGAGTGATTGGGCCAGCCCGGCGGCGTTACGGACCGCGACTCCGAACCGGCGCTGCAATGAACTGGGCATGCTATAGGGAAACTGGCGGGGTTCCGCCATGACTCCCGTGGTCACCCCATTTGCCTCGAGGAGGCAGCCGGGAATCGAGCAATGTTCGTCGGGGATGAGCAGGCTTTCTTTGGGTAATCTGCGGCCATCCCAAGCCAGCGGTTGCCACAGTTCGCGGACATCTTTCAACGCAACTTCCGGCGCACCACTGTATGCAAAAGAATAAAACCCGGGCTGCTTTGCCGTTGCAGTGAAGCGCAAATGCGGCTCGGCGTTCCCCGCTGGCAGGGACAAATCCGCTTCGAGATCAACCCGCTCGTTTGTGAACTTCCAATGCACTGTTTCCCCGGTTTTTGTAATGACGGGATGCTGCAACAGAATGCTCTCGCCGGTTTGAAAGACATCCCGTATCACGCGTTCCCCGAGTTTCCAGCCAACCAGATTGTAAATGGGCTCGGTTCCTTTCGCACCGGTCACCGCCAACTCCCCGCTTTGGAACAGCGCGATGAATTCCGGGCGAAACTGTGCCACTTTGCCGCTGTTGCGCGCCGAAATGCTGAACGCACCATCTGCCTGCGTTTGGATCTCATAAGCGTTGTTGCGCAGGGCGGGTCCGGCGCTACAGACAGAAATGAAGCCGACTGACAGGCAAAGGGTGTATGCGAAGAGAGAGAAGCGACTGGGGAGCATTTTTCTGAGGGGGGGGTTATGCATCGTCTCGATGCGTTTTAAAAAGGGCAGGTCATTTTATTTCAAACTCAACGGGCTGACCGCTGGCGGAATCGCCGCTGGCCCAGACCTGGAATTTTCCAGGTTCGGTTACGCGTTTCATTTCACGATTGTGAAATGCGAGGGCATCGCTGGTAAGCACAAATGCGACAGTCTTGCTCTCGCCCGGCGCCAGGCTGACACGTTGAAAGCCTTTCAACTCGCGCACAGGCTGCGCAACGCTCGCAACCAGATCGCGAATGTAAAGCTGAGCCACTTCATCCCCTGCTCTTGCCCCTGTGTTTTTAAGGGTCACAGTGACATTCACGGAATCGCCCGAGTGGATTTGCGACGGCTCCACGCGCACATTGCTGTACCCGAATTTCGTATAGCTCAGCCCGTATCCAAACGGGAATTGCGGGACACTCGCCGAGTCAACATATCCAGTCACATGACTCGTATCCAACTGGGTCTCATCGTTGATCGCCGGGCTGAACTGCATTGGGTTGGGGCGCCCCGTGTTTCCGTGATTGTAATGGATCGGGATCTGGCCCACCGAGCGCGGCCAGGAAACGGGAAGTTTTCCCGCCGGATTGTACTCACCGAATAGCACATCCGCGATTCCGGGGCCGCCCATGGTGCCGGGATGCCACGCCATCAAAAAGGCGGAAGAATCATCAAGCGCAGGGCCGATTTCCAGCGGGCGTCCTGCCATCAGCACAATGACAATCGGCGTTCCCGTAGCCTTTACGGCCTTCAGCAAGTCCCTTTGCGCGCCGGGCAGATTCAAGAAAGCGCGGTTGTGTGCCTCACCCGTCATGGAGGCATCCTCGCCCAGGAATAACACGGCGACCGATGATTCCTTCGCCGCGCGCACCGCATCGCCAAACCCGCTCTGGTCGGTGCTGGTGGCATTTTTAAGCCCCGCAGCATAGTTGACCTTCATCTTTGTACCGGCGAGTTCCCGGATCGCCTGCAATGGCGTGCGGGTATCTTTCTCTTTTCCGTAAACCATCCAGCAACCGAGTTGTCCCTTTCCATCATCTGCAAGCGGTCCGATGACCGCCACCGATGGAATCTCTTTGCGCAAGGGCAACAGTTCTTTCTCGTTCTTCAACAATACAACGCTTTGCCGGGCGAATGCGCGCGCGGTCGCCAGGCTTTCGGGGGTGAGCAATACATTCTCTTTTACCGCTGCGGGGGTTGGATTCTCAAAAAGGCCAAGCTTCCATTTCACCCGCAGAATGCGCCGCACGGCCTCATCCAATAGCTGCATGGGAACCTTTCCTTCGGCGATGAGCGTTTGCAAATGATCCACATAGCAAGTGCTGATGATCTCAACATCCAAACCGGCCTGAATCGCAGCTTGAGCGGCGTCTTTTTCGTTTTCACTGAACCCATGCGCGACGAGCTGAGAGACCGCTTTGGCGTCGCTGACTACAAAGCCATCGAACTTCCATTCGTCCCGCAACACCTGCCGCAACATGAAGCTGCTTCCGGTGATCGGCACCCCGTTGAGCTCGGAAAACGCGCTCATCGTTGTCGGCGCTCCGGCATCAAAGCACGCCTTGAACGGGGGCAGGTAGAAGTCGCGCAAAGTGCGCTCTGAAATATCCACGGTGTTGTAATCGCGTCCGCCCTCGGAAGCCCCGTAGCCTGCAAAGTGTTTGGGACACGCAGCCATCCGGGCCGGATCGCGCAGATCCTTGCCTTGATAGCCGCGCACCATCGCCGCGCCGAGTACTCCCGTCAGATACGGATCCTCGCCGCACCCTTCGGCAATACGTCCCCAACGCGCATCGCGCGCCACGTCCACCATGGGCGAAAAGGTCCAGCGGACTCCGGCTGTGGCCGTGGCCTCAAGCGCCGCAATGCGCGCTGCTTCCTCACATAAACTCGGGTTCCACGCCGCGGCCTGCCCGAGAGGGATGGGGAAAATCGTGCGATAACCGTGAATGACGTCCGCCCCATGCAGGAGCGGGATTCCGAGGCGCGTCTCCTTCACGGCAATTTTCTCGTATTTTTCACGCAGCGCATGCTCGCGCACATTCAAAAACCCGCCCACTTCACCGGCTCGCACCAGTTTCTCAACACCCGGTTCGCCGATACGGCAGAAATTGAGCTGACCGATTTTTTCACGCACGCTCATGCGCGTGAGCAATTCCTCCAATCCTTGCTCGGTCATCGGTTTTGCTTGCCGGGCCCAGGCGGGTGCTGTTACGGCAATGCAAACACCAATAAGGAGATTGGTAAAATTCATGGGCTATTTTGCGGAAGCGGGATAGCAATGCACTTGGAACAAGGCGGCGGGGATCTCCGCGCTGGATCGCGCGAAGCTGAATTGCAGGCGCGAGGCTTTCACCGGCGCTGCGAAACAAATCGCGTAACGCGCATGGTGGTTCTCTTCGCACTGGTGCAGCAATTTCCCGGCCTCGTCGCGCAACTCAAAGCGCGGGATGCAGAACGGCAGGACCCGCTCGGGATGCCCCATCTGCACGGATTCGAGGGGATGGTCGTAGTCGTGATCGAAGTTCAGTTCAATGCGGGAAATCGTCTGCGGTGCAGGCCAGCTTAACGTCAGTTTGGGCTCCGTGTCTTCAAAATCCGCGACCCAGGCGTTGGTCTGGTAGGTTGACCGGGCAACACCATTAGTCACATTCGCCACACCGAAAGCGGCAATTGGAGGATCAAGCTGGATGGCCAGATTTTTGCCGTTGGGACGGCGCTCTGGCAGCCAGAATTCAAATGTGTCCACGCCGCTGTCGGGCGGAGGCATTTGGCAGGGCGATTTGGCGACTGCGCGATTGAACTTCTGGGAAACATAGAGAACGCCGGTGGCGCGTTGTTCGCTGAGATGGAGCGCCACCGCTTCGTCTGCCATCAAACAGAAAAACAGATAGCGCGCTCCTTCGATTTGTGCTTGGAAATCCACCCATACGCGCTGCTGCATGCCTGCCTTGAGCGGTATGCGGATTTTTTTCAATGTCACATCTGGAGTATGGTTGATTTGCTTACTGCTGATGCGCAGTTCGGCATGCAACTCCGTGTCTCTGCTCACATCTAGCAAGAAACCCATGCGTGGAGTTGTGCCGCCAGAGAGCGGAACCATCATGGCGCAGGAGTCTTTGAGCGGGCGCGTCTGGCCGCTGGGTTTAAATTCACCGAGCACCAACTCACTCGAAGCAGCCAGTGTGGCACTGGGCGCGAGGTCGCTGGGATCCGCAAAAACCGCGCCGGGAATATATTGGCCGCTGCGGAGCAACGCTTGCTGGAGTTCGCCAATGTACGGTTTTTTTGCGAGTTCAGCCGGAGCGATGCCGTGCCGTTTGCAAAGTGCGGCAGCCATTCCAACGGCTTGGCCGTTGTGGGCGCAGGTCGCCATCACGCGGGTGGAGCCAAACGCGATATGCGTGGCGCTGATGATGCGCCCGGCAAGGAAAAGATTGCTGATATTTCGGCTGTAAAGGCAGCGATAGGGAATTTGATAAACGCCCTTCGCGTGCCATTGCGTACAGCCCGATTGCTTGCTGAAAACGCCATCCACGGGATGCAGATCGATTGCCCACCCGCCAAATGAAACCGCATCTTCGTGTTCCCGTTGTTCCACAATATCCTGCTGCGTGAGCATGTGATCGCCTTCAAAGCGGCGACTTTCCCGCTTGCCGGGTATGGTGCCCACCCACTCCAGCGTGAGTGTTTCGGCTTCGGGAAATTTGCCGGAGTTCTTGATGTAGTTCCATACGCCATAGGCCACTTTCCACAATTCCCATTTGATGGTCTCGCTCTCGTGGATGGTGTCAAGCAGGCCGCCCCATTCGAGCCACCAGAGCTTGCAACCGGTGTCGTGCGCGCTGAAATCGCCGAAACGCGGGATTTTGCTGATGTCCTGCAGCGCGAAACTCGGCGGAATGAACTTCACAGGACGCCCCGTGTCCTTGGAATAAAAATAGATCGTGTGTCCGAGCAACTCGCGACTGGACTTGCTTGGCGCGAATTTCTCTCCAAACTCGCTGCTCGACTCCACCCCGATGCGGAACGCTGCGCCCGCCAGGAAACCGACGATTCCATCGCCCGATGCATCGCAGAAGAGCGGAGCCTCGACCTGATAAAACGTCGAGTTTTGAGAGCAGAATGCGCGGACACTGCGGATCGTGTCGGCGTCGCGTTTTTCGAGATCGTAAACGCAAGTATTGAGCAAGAGCGTGATATTGGGTTCGGCGACCACCTTTTCAAGCAGGAGAGCATCCAGCAGGATTGGGTTTCCTTCGGGGTTGCGATACAGGTTCTCCACCAGGATTTCATCAATCACGCCACCCTCGCGGGCCCATCGGTTGTTGTTGCCCAGGTGTGATGTCGCTCCGAGGGTCCACAGCCTCACTTCGCTGGAGGCGTTGCCTCCCAGTACGGGCCGGTCCTGGATCAAAGTTACTTTGACGCCTGCGCGGGCGGCGGTGATCGCACAACATGCGCCCGCCAATCCCCCGCCCACAACCACAAGGTCACAAGCGAGCTTTTGAGAATGAAGAGGGCGCAAATTTTCGGACGGGGCAGCTTTCAACATATTTTTTGGAGTTGGATTTTATCGAATGAATTGCTGGATCATGATCATGTCACGGTCTCAGCGGGAGAGTTTTGCGATTTCGGATTCTTCTTTTTTGCCATCCGTCCGGGCGAGTTCGATTTTGTAGGAAAACTCGCGAGCGTCGGCGGGAAGTGGAACGGTGAACTCGAATGGGAAGGCCGCATCAGCAACGGATTTCCATACGCCGCCGGTGGAATAGTGCAAGGTCGCCTGCACGATATTCTCGCGCGCTTGGAGATAAACATAGGCGGACTGGAGCTCGCGCCCGAAGTTCAGCACCATCGCGTGCGTGCCGGCGAAAGCGAGTTTTTGGAAATCCGTCTTCCACGACCCTGCGGAGGACTGAATCTTTTCCTGGAACTTAGGCTGCGGCTTGACGCCGCGAATCGCCACCGAGGTGATGCCGTTGGGTGCGACGGAGACGGCAAATTTTCCAGGGATCACCTTTTCGGTTTTGGCCTCTTGTTTGCCCTGCCAAATGCGAGCCTCGCAGGTCTGGCCGGGTTGAAGTCCCGCCAGGATCCGGTCAATCTGCAGGGTGGCTGTCACAGGTTGGGCGGATTGATTGGTCAGTGCCAGATATAAAGTGTCCTTCCCGCGCGCGGCAATGTAGTTGATTTCCGGGTTGTCGCAATTCACGAGCCCCTTAGGCATCCAGAGCCAGGCCTCATCGCCGAAAAATTTCCCGGGCCGGTCCCCATAAACAGCCGATTGCAAATACGCATACCCTTCCGCAAACCGGGCGGGAAATGTGATCGCCCCACCTGAACGCGCCTGCACATCGGAAACGAGATAATCAAACAACAGCGCAATGTGCGGCCAGATATGATTGTAATGCAGGGAGGTGGTCGAGTTGAGCTCCTTCATGGGGCGCTCCGCAAAATCCGGCTTTTCATACACCGTTGTCCGCGCGGTGTTCATGTGGTAGCCAGGGAAACCCATGTAACGGCCAATGATTGCCGAACGGGCGATTTCCCGCAGAAAACTATCTCCGGTGGATTCACTCAATTGCAGCATCCATGCCGCATACGCGGCGGGGAAAATGGCGCGATGCCCTTTGCAGGTGCCGGATGCCTCGGGAGTCAGCCCGATCTCAGACAACCTCCATGCGGGCACGGTTTCGGGCGGCAATTTGATGGTGACCAAATTCGCGGTGGCCCGATAGCGCGGCGCTTCACCCTTTTCATTCACCCGCACATCACCTTGGGGAACCGTCGGGCACATCCAGATGAATTGCACAAAGCGGCGCGCACCCTCGTGAGCGGCATCCCGGTAGCGCTTCTCGCCTGTGGCCTTGTAAAGCGCGAAAAGCTCGATCCAATTCGGCGCATAGCTGGTCCAGAAAAACATCCCACGCGAGGCTTTATCGGAAAAATCGGTGGCCGGTTTGGCTAACCGCTGGGCAAGGTAGGCGTCCGCTCCCGTTTTCGCCTTTTCGAGCCAACTCTTTTCGCCGGTGGCTTCATACATTCCCAACGCGTTTTGCCAAATGTCCCCACGAATGGAATCTTCGAGATTGAGCGTGCGGCTCATGCCCATCAGGTTCTGCACGCGATCAAGGAGAAAAGGGGTTTGGCGGTTCGACATTCTATAGAGGGAGGTAAGTTCCGAAAGCTGCGCACAAGGCCCTTCCATTTTCGAAGAGGCGCTCTGGCCTTTGACTTTCGGATCGGTCGTGAAGAGGAATTTTTCGCGAGAAAGGGCATATTCGATCATCGGACGAGCGCGAAGCGCGAAGATCGCCGGATCATCCAACACCAATGCCATTTCGAGCGGATGCAATGACGAGACATTCTTCACCGATCCCGGAACATCGGTGTCATAAGCGGCACCGCGCAAATCATCGTTAAAGCGCGCCCACGGGCTCATCGCATATTCGACCATCCGCTCGAGCGTCTTGTTTAACGAGCCGATCCCGTCATTGTGGCGCACATCTCGCATTTGGTAGAGGCCGCGCGCCAGCTGCTCATAAGCGTCCGTCACCCCGCCTTTGGCTACAAACAACCGGGCCTTAAAAGTGTAGGTTCGCCCGGCATCCATGCGCGAACCCGCCCCCCCCAGGAGCGGCGCAAAAAGCGACGGCTGCGCTTCTCCGGCGGCGCTACGCACCGCCACGCCAAAGCGCGAATTCCCGATGGTAGGCATCGGCATGAAGGGCAGCTCCGAAGGATCCGCCACTACGCCCGTTGTCACCCCTTCACTAGTCACCAAGGCCGTCGGCAGCGTGCAGCGCCCCGACTCAGTGAGGTAGGCTTGGTTGGGGAAGCGCTTCTCCTGCCAAATGAGCGGCTGCCACATTTCATCCATGACCGCTGGAACCACCTTGGGCGCGCCCGTGTAACCCACCGAAAACCACTGTGCTTTCTTTGGAGTGAACTGAAAAGTGAGGAGCGGCTCCTTCTGGCCCGCCGGTATTTCCAAATAAGCCTTGAGGGTGAAGAGTTCGTGCTCGTCAAAGCTCCATACCACACGCCCCCCGTGCATCTCGGCCCCGCGCGCCACGACGGAGAAACTGGGAGCCGCCCGGAAAATATCAAACACCCGGTCCCCGCCGCCCACCTGATCCACCGTGGGGTCAAACCCATCCGCCACATGACCCACAGGTTTTTGGGAAGGAGTGGGCGCAGCCTCAGGCTTGGTGGACCAACTGGCGACATTGTAATTTTTTTTCATCCGTTTGTCCCCGAAATCAGGGTAACGGAGGGCGAATTTGGGATCAAAGTTCACCGCCAAAACTGTAAAGCGTGGCTCGAAGCAGCGCATGGAACCATCCCCGGAGCGCACGAGGACCGAGCCATTTTTTTCCAAAGAAATTTGGCATGCATTGCCAGTCACGGCCTCAGCCCGGCAAAAGGAGAAGCTCAGCAGGGTCGCTGCCAAAACAAACCGGAGAACAGATCGATCAAAGGGAGGGCTCATGTTGGCGGTTTATTTGTGGCGGATATTTTATTGGAGCATTTGCATTCCCGCCAGGCGAAGTCGCGTATTATAACTAAGGTTTTGCGCCACTTGATTTAGAACGGCCTGGCGGGCATTCGCGACAACAATTCAATATCATTGGCGCGCCGCTTTAAATCCTTCTGCACTTCTGGCGGAAGCACCAGCATTGCTTGTGGCGGCGCCATGAATTTAAAGAGACGCACTTCATCTCCGCGCTGGCACATGACCGGCAAACGGGTCTCCAAATCAACATAAGCAGCCACGGCAACGATACAGTCATCTGCAGTCAAT
>JAPLTE010000057.1 GCA_026398235.1 Verrucomicrobiota bacterium | reverse complement strand
TCCTTCGGCGAGCGGCGGCCCTCGCCGGGGCGGACGTATTCAAGGTGGCGGCCGTGACGCATACGGCGCGCGACCTGGCGACCCTGCTGGATTTTTTGTCGGCTCACAGCTCCGCCGCTCCGCTTCTTGCGGTCATGGGGATGGGCAAGTTCGGAAAAGTTTCCCGGGTTGCGCTGGGAAAGGCCGGTTCCGTGCTCAATTACGGCTACCTGGACAAGCCGCAGGTCTCCGGGCAATGGGCGGTGGCCGTGCTCAAGGAACGGCTGCGGGAATGTTAGTCTTGCTTCTCAAACTCCCGAAGATATTCGGGGAAGAATTGCTCGGCACAATGGGGGCATAGACTGTGGGTGAAGTCGATATCCAGGTTGAGCTCCAGATAGCTTTCCACGCTTTGCCAGTAATTGGCGTCGTCCCGGACCTGCTTGCAGTGGGCGCAAATGGGGAGCATCTGCCGCAGCATGGTGATCTCGCGGATGTCTTCAAGGATGACCAGGGCCAGCCGCCGCTCCTCGAACGTGAGCGGGGCCACGGTGAGCATGAACAAAGCTTCGGCAGGTTTTCGGCCTGGGGCGATCAACTCCAGCTTCACGGTCTGCCGTGGCGGGGTCTGGCCTTTCAGAGCGGCATCGACTGAATTGCGGATCGGACATTCGCGGCAGGCCTTGCTGTGGCCACAACCCCCGGGGGTTTCGCTGGAGTGGAGGCAATGGAGCAGGTCTCCGGCGCGGCGCTGGAGCACCACAGCATGCTCCTTGCCCACAAATTTTTGGGCGGCAATATTGAAATCGACAATGCGGACGTCTTCTTCAACCACCAGCACCGCACTCGGCATGGCATCCAGGAGGATCCGGTGGTAGTCCGAGCCAAAGGTGGAGCTGAGTTCAGTTTTCATTGAGAAGCTTTTATTCTGCCACGAGATCGTAATCCTGCGCTGCCAAAATTTTCACGTCGGCAAACGCACCCACCGGAAGCGGGCGGGATAGAAGCACGCGGCAATCGACCTCCGGCGCATCGGCGGCGGTGCGGGCAAGGAGCGGCTGCTCCACCAAGACACGCAATGTCTGGCCGACAAAACCTTGCGCCACCTGCCGTGCGACCTTTTGCTGGAGTTGCATTGCCCGGCGGTAGCGGGCTTTTTTGGTGACGGAAGGGATCTGCCCTTCGAGCTGGGCCGCGCGCGAACCTTCCTCCTGGGAATACGTGAAGATGCCGAGCCGCTCGAAGCGCGTCTTTTCGATGAAAGCAAGCAACGCGCGGAAATGTTCCTCGGTCTCGCCGGGAAAGCCGACGATGAAGGTAGTGCGGATCGCGATACCCGGTATGCCCGCCCGGATGCGCGCGATCAACCCTTCGATGTGTTCGCGCGAGGTTTCCCGCTTCATCGCGTCGAGCATCGTGGGGTGGATGTGCTGGAGCGGGATGTCGATGTAGCGCGCCACTTTGTTATTCCGGGCAATGGCGGCGATCAACTCGTCGCTCCAATGCGCCGGGTGCGTGTAGAGGAGACGGATCCAGAAGTCGCCCTTGATGGCCTGCAAA
This sequence comes from Verrucomicrobiota bacterium, assembly GCA_026398235.1. GTDB lineage: Bacteria > Verrucomicrobiota > Verrucomicrobiia > Chthoniobacterales > Chthoniobacteraceae > UBA695. Next base: position 10,976 of record JAPLTE010000057.1, on the reverse strand, counting down.
GCGTCCAGCAATTTCGCGATGGTCGGGCCGCGCGAGGAATCGACCGGCTGATTGGCCCGCGGACGCTTTTCCCACAGGTCCATGCCAAAATAGGTGGTGTCCTGGCTGATGAGATTGATCTCTTTCACGCCTTGCGCGACGAGACCCTTCACTTCGGCGACGACGCTCTCGATGGTGCGGCTGCGGTGGCGTCCACGCATGGCGGGGATGATGCAGAACGAGCATGGGTGATTGCACCCTTCGGCAATTTTTACGAACGCCGTGTGCGCCGGGGTGAGCCGGAAGCGGGGGGTGTCGTAATCCGGGATATAGACCGGCTTGCCTTTGGTGACGAGGTTCAGCGGCTCCCAGGTTTCATCCGTGAGCGGAGAGCGAGCGGCGAGAAGCTGCTCGATCACTGCCCCCGCGTCGGCGATCTGGTCCACGCCGATAAAAGCGTCCACCTCGGGCATTTCGGCGGAGAGCTCCTTGGAAAACCGTTGGGCCATGCACCCGGCGACGATCAGCTTCTGGTGCGCTTTCTTTTTCCGCAACCCGCGCTGCTGGTTGACCTCCAGAATCGCGTCAATGGATTCCTCCTTGGCCGAGTCGATAAAGGAACAAGTATTGACGATGAGCACGTCGGCTTCGTCGGCTTGGGAGGTGATCTCCATCCCGCGCTGGAGGATGCCGCCCAGCATCACCTCGGCGTCGGAAAGGTTCTTGGCGCAGCCAAGGCTGACGAGGCCGACTTTGATCGGGGAGGTGGAAACGGATTTCAAGGATTTCACAATGAGGAGAGGAAGGGTATCCGCAGATTTCGCAGACCGCCATACCGCGTCGCGGTTACGCGCTACGAAGCGCAGCGAAGTCTATATGCGGAGCCCCGAGGTTTTGCGAGGGGATATTCACGCAGATTTTTTGACGGAATGGGTTTCGCGCAAAGAACGCAAAGGACGCAAAGAGATGAGTCTCTCGTTTGTTCTCGTTCCCAAGCTCCAGCTTGGGAATGCTGTTCTCTTCGAGGCTCCAGCCTCGAAAGGCAGCCATGCAAATAGCGCGTTCAATCTGCGTCGACCCTTGCGAAGCTGGAGCTTCGCGGATAAGTGCGTTCCCAAGCTGGAGCTTGGGAACGAGAGGGCCTTTTGCTCCCCCTTTGAGCCTTTTTGCGGCTAAAATCCGTTCCCCTTCTTCGCCCCCACCGGTTTTTTTCCGGTGTGTTTCTTTCCTGCCGAGTATTTCACCGGTTTGCGGTTGGGCTCGATTTTCTCCAGGCCGGTGCCGCTCTTGAGTTCGGCGATCTGGTCGCGCAAGAGGGCTGCCCGCTCGTATTCGAGATTCCCCGCAGCCTCCACCATTTCGGCTTGAAGCTCGCGCAGGAGTTCGCCCACATCGAAGCTCCCGCCGCTCTCGCGCACGACCGATTCTTCCATCTCGCGCCCGCGCAAAATCGTGTGCAGACTCTCTTGCACCGCCCGCTTGATGGTCGTGGGGGTGATGCCGTGCTTCGTATTGTATTCCATCTGTTTGGCGCGCCGGTATTCCGTGACGGCGATGAGCTTGGCCATGCTCTTGGTGACCACATCGGCAAACAGATACACCTCGCCGTTGACGTGGCGCGCGGCGCGGCCCGCCGTCTGGATGAGCGAGGTCTGGCTGCGCAGATACCCCTCCTTGTCGGCATCGAGGATGCAGACGAGCGAAACTTCCGGCAGGTCCAGTCCTTCCCGCAGCAGGTTGATGCCCACCAGAATGTCGAATTCTGCCGCCCGCAGCGAACGCAGGATCTCCACGCGCTCAATGGTATCGATGTCGCTGTGCAGGTAACGAACCTTGAGCCCGACATCGCGCAAATAATCGGTGAGATCTTCCGCTGTGCGTTTGGTGAGCGTGGTGACGAGGACCCGTTCCTCTTTTTCCACCCGTTGGCGGCAAAGCTCGATGCATTCGTCGATTTGATGCGTAAGCGGGCGGATGGTGATCTGCGGGTCGAGCAACCCCGTGGGCCGGATGATCTGCTCGGCGATGAGGATCGCGCCGGGCGTGTGGACATCGAACAACTCCGGCGGTTGGTCGGTGCGCGAGAGGTGAAACTCGCCGGCAAAGGCGACCGGCTCGGGCAGACCGTTGGCGAGCGCCTCCTTTTTTCCGGGGAGATAGCCGGTGTTGCCCACGACGCTGTTGCGCAACTCGAAGTCCGCCGGGGTGGCGCTCACGTACAGGAGTTGGTGGGTCATTTCCATGAACTCCGGGAATTTGAGCGGGCGATTGTCCATGGCGCTCGGCAGACGGAATCCGTACTCGACGAGCACATTTTTGCGGGAGCGATCGCCTTCATACATGCCGCCCACCTGTGGAACGGTGGCGTGGGATTCGTCGATGACGCAGAGGAAATCGCGCGGGAAAAAGTCGAGCAATGTGAACGGGCGCGAGCCGGGCGGACGCCCTGAGAGATGGCGCGAGTAATTTTCGATCCCGCTGCAGAACCCCATCTCCTGCATCATTTCCAGGTCGAACTCGGTGCGCATCTTGATGCGCTGGGCTTCCAGCAGTTTGCCTTGCGCCTCAAACCAGACCACGCGCTGGTCGAGTTCCTCGCGGATGGTCCGTTGTGCCTGCTGCAATTTGTCGTAGGGCGTGACGAATTGTTTGGCCGGGTAGAGAATCAATTTTTGGAGTTGCGCGAAAAGTTGACCTGTGAGCGGGTCGAATCGCGAGATCCGGTCGATTTCGTCGCCGAAAAATTCGATGCGGATCGCCTCCTCGTCGGCGCTGGCGGGGTACACTTCCACCACGTCGCCACGCACGCGGAATTTCCCGCGCGTAAACGCGATGTCGTTGCGCTCGTAAAGCATCTCCACGAGCTTCGCCAGCACGGCTTCGCGCGTGATCGCCTGGCCCACGTGCAGCTCCGCGAGCATGTTGAGGTAATCTTCCGGCGACCCCAAACCGTAGATGCACGAGACGCTGGCGATCACGATCACGTCGCGCCGGGAGAGCAGCGAAGCGGTCGCCGAGAGCCGCAGCCGCTCGATCTCCTCGTTGATGGAGGAATCTTTTTCGATGTACGTGTCCGTGCGGGGGATGTACGCCTCGGGCTGGTAGTAATCGAAGTAGCTCACGAAATACTCGACGGCGTTGTGGGGGAAGAATTGCTTGAACTCGCTGTAGAGCTGGGCCGCGAGGGTTTTGTTGTGGGCGATGACCAGCGTGGGGCGGTCCACCTGCGCGATGACATTGGAAACCGTGAACGTCTTGCCCGAACCGGTCACGCCCAGGAGCGTCTGGTGCCGGTTGCCCGCTTCGACCGTCTTGACCAGCTTGGCAATCGCCTGCGCCTGGTCGCCCATCGGCTGGTAGTGGGACGAAAGTTCGAATGCCATAAACAGGGAAACATACAGGTCGCACGCCAAGACGCAAAGACGCAAAGGACGAACTCAAGGGGGACGGAGTGAATTTTAGCGCCGGTTGGGAGGGTGCAAAGCGAATCCTTCAAGGTGAATGCAGACATTTTGCTTTTGCAAAGCGCTTGCTCCGGGGCAATCTGTCTGTCCTCCGCCTGGTTCATCTTGAAGTAATCCCATGGAATCCAAACCTCGATTTCTCGTTGTCGGCGCTGGTTTTTCCGGCGCAGTGCTGGCCCGTTCGCTGGTCGAGAAGATCGACTGCCGGGTCACAATCGTTGAAGAGCGCCCCCATCTTGCGGGCAACTGCCACACCGAGCGCGACCCCGCCACCGGCGTGATGATCCACAAATACGGGCCCCATATTTTCAACACCAGCCAGCAGCACGTCTGGGAATACGTCAACCGGTTTGGTGTTTTCCGGCCCTGGGTCAATCGGGTCAAGGCAGTCACCCCGCGCGGAGTGTTTTCTCTTCCGATCAACCTGCACACGATCAATCAGTTTTTCGGCAAGACCTTCAACCCCGCCCAGGCGCGGGCGTTCATGGATTCCCTCGGCGACAAGAGCATCGGCGAGCCGCGGAATTTCGAGGAACAGGCGCTCAAGTTCATCGGGCGCGAGCTGTATGAAACCTTTTTTTACGGTTACACTCGCAAACAATGGGGGTGCGAACCGAGGGAGCTTTCTGCGTCCATTTTGAAACGGCTGCCGGTCCGGTTCAATTACGACGACAATTATTACAACAGCACCTGGCAGGGAATCCCCGAGCAAGGATACACGGCGGTGGTGGAGAAAATCGTCGACCACCCCGCGATTGAACTCCAACTCGACACCCCGTTTGATCCCCAGACCCAGCGCACCCATCTCTTTTTCACCGGACCCCTGGACGCCTATTTTGGATTTCGTCTGGGGCGGCTCGGCTACCGCACGGTGACTTTTGAACGCGGCGAGGCGGAAGGCGATTTCCAGGGCAACGCGGTCCTCAACTATGGCGACCCGGAGGTGCCTTTCACGCGCATCCACGAGCACAAACATTTTACTCCCTGGGAAGAGCATGCCCGCACCACCTATTTCCGCGAGTACAGCAAGGAAACTGGTCCCGGCGATGTCGCCTACTACCCCAAGCGCCTGGAGCCGGATAAAGTGTTGTTGCGGAAATACCGCGACCTGGGGAGCCAGGAGCGGGGAGTCTCTTTCCTGGGGCGGCTGGCGACCTACCGGTACATGGACATGGAAAAAGTCATCGGGGAGGCGCTTGCCTTCGGGGAAGCCTTCGCCGAATCGTTCCAGGCCGGAGCCCAAAATCTGCCCATTTTCCCCAACCAGGAATAAACGGCATTCTTTGCGCGGGACCTTTGGCGGAATTTGGGCTAAAGAATGCCTTGATGCAAAACGCCTCCTCCCGGCCTATTGCCCTGATTACCGGCATCACCGGTCAGGATGGTTCCTATTTGACGGAATTGCTGCTGGCCAAAGGCTACGAAGTCCACGGCCTGGTGTGGCACGCGAGCCAGCTTGAGCGCTCCCCTATCGGCCCGCTCGTGCGCGATCCCCAGATCAACGGCAAAACGCTCTTTTTTCATTCCGGCGACCTGGCGGATGGCCAGACTTTGCGCCGCGTGTTTCAAGAAGTGACCCCGCAGGAAGTTTACCATCTCGGCGGGCAAAGCCACGTGGGGCGGAGTTTTGAGATTCCCGAATCCACCTGTGAAGAGGTCGGCATGGCTTCCCTGCGGCTTCTGGAAAGCAGCCGCGCCCTCGCCGGTTCGGTAAAGATTTACCTGGCTTCCACGGCAGAGGTTTTTGGGGCCGCGGCCGAGGTGCCCCAAACCGAGGAGACAAAATTCCGGCCCACCAGCCCATATGGTTGCGCCAAGGCGTTCATGACCCAGATCTCGCGGGTTTACCGGCAATCGTACGGGATTTTTGTGTGCAACGGCATCCTCTACAACCACGAGTCGCCCCGGCGGGGCGAGGCGTTTGTGACCCGCAAAATTTCGCGCACGGTCGCCGCGATCCAACACGGGCTCACCGATAAACTCGTGCTGGGCAATACCCAGGCCCGGCGGGATTGGGGGCATGCGCAAGATTATGTGGAGGCGATGTGGATGATGCTCCAGCATCCCCGCCCCGACGATTACATCGTGGCCACCGGCGTCACCCACAGCGTGCAGGATTTCGTGGAAGCGGCTTTCGCGGTGGCCGGGCTGCCCTGGGAGAAATATCTGGTCACCGACCGCACCCTGGAGCGCCGTCTGGAGCCCACCCAGCTTGTGGGCAACCCGGCGAAAATCCAGCAAACCCTCGGCTGGCATCCCGAGCATTCCTTCGAGGGGCTGGTCCGCGAAATGGTGGAGGCGGATCTGGCCGATCTCGCCTCCAAATAAGCCAAGGGAAGAGCCCCGCGCGCCAGGGGCACCGGCACAAGCGGGTCGGCTTGGCATCGTGCGTATGCAAGAGCCCCGCGCGCCAGGGGCACCGGGCTCAGCGGAAACACGGAACGCGCTTGGGGGTTGTTCTCAGGGAAAAAACAGGGCATGCTTGCCTCATGTCCGCTGCCAAAATTGTCACTGCCGCCGAGCTTGCCCAGGTGCGGGATGCGTTTGCCGCCCAAGGCAAAAAACTCGTCTTTACCAATGGCTGCTTCGACTTGCTGCATGTCGGCCATGTCCGGTATTTGCAAGCCGCGCGGGCGCTGGGGGACGCGCTTGCGGTGGCCGTGAACGGCGACGCCTCGGTGCGCGCGCTCAAAGGCCCGACCCGTCCTGTGAACCCGGAAAATGACCGCGCCGAAGTGCTCGCCGCGCTCGGGTGCGTGGATTACGTCGTCCTTTTCCCCGGAATGCGCATGACCCCGCTTTACGAAACCGTCCGCCCGCAAATTTACGCCAAAGGGGGCGATTACACCCCGGACACCCTGGACAAAGAAGAGCGCGCCGCCATTGATGCGGCCGGGTCCGAAATCCACATCATCCCGCTCGTCCCGGGCCGTTCCACCACAAACATTCTCGCCGCCGCCGCATGCAAAAGCTAGCCCCTCTCAAGCTCGGCGTGCTGGGCTCCGGCAAAGGGTCCAATTTCAAAGCGATTGCGGAAGCGATCGACGCGGGTCAACTCAATGCCGAAGTGCGCATCGTCCTTTCCGATGTGGAAGAAGCTGGAATCCTCGACTATGCACGCGCCCGTGGCCTGCGCGCGGAATTTCTGGCACCGGGGCGGTTCCGCACCAAGCTGGAACCGGAAGCGGAAGCGCGGCTGGTCGCGCTGTTGCAAGAAGCGCAGGTGGAGCTCGTGGTACTTGCCGGGTATATGCGCATGATCAAAGCGCCGATGCTGGAGGCGTTCCCGAACCGGATCGTCAACATCCACCCCTCGCTGCTGCCGCATTTTCCTGGGATCGCCTCGTGGAAGCAGGCGCTCGATGCCGGCGCGACCGTGACCGGTTGCACCGTGCATTATGTCGATGGCGGAATGGACACCGGCCCGATCCTCGCGCAAAGCGAAGTGCCTGTCCTGCCCGGCGACACGGCGGAAACCTTGCACGCCCGCATCCAAGTGGCCGAACACGCCCTGTACCCGGCAGTGCTGAGGCAGTTGGCGGCCGCAAGGTAGGGGTTTCAATCAGGGATTTTGCTTGCAATGGCACCCGGTTTTCCTCCATAGCACTAAGTATGAAAATCCCCCGCCTTTTTGTGTTCGGTTTTCTCGCTTTGCTGACCGGTTGCACGACCCGTTTGACGGATTTCACCATCATCTCCACCAAGAATGTGGATCTCAGCGTAATCGGGCGCGCCAAACGCGGCGCTGCCCGTGTTGAAGGCAAAGATCTCGCCCATATCATCATTTTCATCCCTACGGGAGTCCCCAACATGAAGGAAGCGATCGACCGCGCCATTGAAAGTGTGCCGGGGGCGGTCGCCTTGGTGGATGGTGTCCTGTATCAGAAATTTTTCTGGATTCCCTACATCTACGGCCAGACGGCGTACGTTGTGGAGGGAACTCCGCTCATCAATACCGCGCAGGCGAGTTCCACTTTGCCCGCGCAATACTTGACCGCCTCCTACAACGCCCAGCAGAAGCGGTTTGTAACCCAGCCTATTTCTGCGGAACGCTACGAGGCCTTAAAAGCCAAGTATGCGCTGGCGCGTGCGACTCAAGCTGCGACTCTTTAATCGTCCCTTGCGCGTAGCCCATTCTGGGTTATTTTAATCTCAGGAAGACGCCGCTGGTTCTTTTGAGGAGTCCAAAAAACTGCGAAAGAACTGGTTCCCGGAGGAGAAAAACCGAAGGGAAGTAACAACGACGCCTTCCCTTTTTTTGTACGGATCCCGTGCGTGCGAACGGTATTCGCAAAGAGAACACGCGGGGATGCTCCCTTTCGCTGATTTCGCGCTCGTCCAAAGCGCAATTCGGGGGCATTTTATCTTTCCATGCCCAACCCCATGCCACCCCCCCGACCGGCAAAAAGGACCGGAACGGTTCCCGCCGGGCTCGCCTGGCTGGAGACGCCGCTGGAGTCGCTGGGGTGGCTGCAAACACCGCGCATCCGGGCGCTCCACCGCTTTGGGTTGCGCACTTTCGAGGACCTGCTCACCCACTTTCCCCGGCGGTACGAAGACCGGCGCGAGTTCGACCGGTTCCCTCAGGAGGAAACCGAAAAACCGGTCTGCATCTGCGGCAATGTCCTTAAAACTGCCTCGCGGCGCTTTCAAGGCTGGCGGTTCATGTTCGATGTGACGCTGGCCCCGGCCGATGCCCACGCGCTCAGCGGGCAGATCGTTTGCCGTTGGTACAACGTCCATTTTGTCAAAAAAATGATCGCCACGGGCCAGCGCCTCGTGGTTTTCGGACGCCCCCGGCGACGCGGCAAACAGCTCATGATCGAGCACCCGGAATTTGAGGTTCTTGAACCGGATTCGGAGGAGGAGTCGATCCACCTGCGACGGATCACGCCTGTCCACCCGGCCACCGAGGGGATCACCGCCCGGCTGCTGCGAAGCTGGATCCACCAACTTCTCGCGGAGATGCCCGAACTGCCCAGCCCGCTTCCGCCCGGCCTGGCCGGGATGCCGTATGCCGAGGCGTTGCGCGCCGTGCATTTCCCGGAAGATTGGGAAACGCTGCACGCGGCGCGGCGCGACCTCGTGCTGGCGGAGTTCTTTACCATGCAGCTTTTTGTGGGGGCGAAACGGGCGGAGGTTGTCCTGCGCCCCGGCGAGGCCCATTGCGGCGCGGGCCGTTTGCTCGAAGCGTTTCACCGCGAACTGCCGTTCCCGCTCACCGGCGCGCAAAATCGGGCGATTCAGGAAATCCGCGCCGATCTCGCGTCCCCCCGTCCGATGAATCGCATCCTGCACGGCGACGTCGGCTCGGGAAAAACCGTGGTCGCCCTCTCCGCCATGCTGCTCGCGGTGGAAGCCGGCTACCAGGCGGCGATCATGGCTCCCACGCAGATCCTCGCCGAGCAGCACTACCTGAATTTTAAACGTTGGCTGGAGCCGTTGGGTGTCCGCATCGCCCTGCGCACCGGCTCGCGCAAGGAAGAGAGCGCCCTCCCGCTCTTTGACGAGCAAGCCTGGAGCGCCGCCGTGCGCGACGGCGACCACGCGCGCCGCGCCGAACTGCTCAAGCGGGACGAAGAACCGCAGATTTTGGTCGGCACGCACGCGCTGTTGTATGAAGGCGTCTCGTTTTCACGGTTGGGCCTCGCGATCATCGACGAGCAGCATAAATTCGGCGTCTTGCAGCGGGCGGCCCTCATCCGGCAGCCCGTGCTCCCGGATGTGTTGGTCATGACGGCTACGCCCATCCCGCGCACGCTCACAATGACGCTCTTTGGCGACCTCGACGTCTCCACGCTCGACGAGCTGCCCGCCAACCGGGGGAAGATCGTTACCGCCGCGCGCGACGCTTCCAAGCTTCCGGATGCGATCGAGTTCATCAAAAAACATCTCGCCGCCGGCCGCCAGGCCTACGTGGTGTACCCGCTCATCGACGAGTCGGCCAAGCTGGAGGCCAAGGCCGCCGCCGCCGAGTTTGAGAAATGGGGCCCCATTTTCGCACCGCACCGCTGCGAGTTGCTGCATGGCCGCATCCCCCCCGAGGAGAAGGACGCGATCATGGAGCGCTTCCGCAAAAACCAAACGCAGGTGCTCGTGGCGACGACGGTGATCGAGGTAGGCATCGACGTGCCCAATGCGACGATCATGCTGATCGAAAACGCCGAGCGCTTTGGGCTGGCGCAGCTTCATCAGCTTCGGGGCCGGGTGGGGCGCGGGAGCCACAAATCGTATTGCATCCTCATCCACGCCGCCGACACTCCCGAGGGGTTGGAGAAGATGAAAACGTTGGAGGCCACCTCGAACGGATTCGAGATCGCCGAAGCCGACCTGCGCCTGCGCGGGCCGGGCGACATCCTGGGCACTGACCAGAGCGGGCTGCCGCCACTCAAAATCGGCGATGTGCTGGCCGACACCGACCTCATGCAACTCGCGCGCACCGCCGCCCAGCGCCTCTTCGCCGCCGACCCCGAGCTGGCCAAACCCGAAAACCTCCGCTTCCGCAAGCTGCTCGCCGAGAAACGCAAGCTGGCCTTGGCGCGGGTGAGTTGAGTTGAGGAATCTCGCGCAAAGAACGCAAAGGGACGCAAAGAAAATCGCTGTTCTCCACCGCTTTCCCAAATACAACTTCGAACGAGCGCGGAAAGCTGCCGACTCAAAAAAACCCTGTTCCTTCCGCGTGCGATTCAGTTAAAACTCTCTTCTTCCGATGAAACGATTTCTACTCTTCGTGATCCTGGTCGCGCTGGGGCTCCTGGCCGTCTCCCGCTGGAATCAACATCGGCGCGTGCCGGAGGCGTTCACCCCGGCTCAAGTGTCGCAACTCCGTCTCGGGGACACCCCCGCCCTCGCGGCAATCGACACGGAGACCAGTCGGCTCGTCGAAGCAGTGGTTCCCGCCGTCGTTAGCATTACCACCTCCCGCAAAGTGACGACCCCGCAAATCGTGGACCCGTTCGAGTTTTTCTTCGGACGCCGCCGGGGAACCCCCGCCCCGCAGGAGGCGATCAAGAATTCGCTGGGCTCCGGCGTCATTGTCTCCAAAGAGGGCCATATCCTCACCAACTACCATGTGGTCGCCAACGTGGACGAAGTGTTGGTCCAGCTCAACGACGGGCGCGCCCCTTTCCCTGCGCGATTGGTCGGCGGCGACGAAACCTCGGATATCGCGTTGATCAAGATCAACGCCAAAGGGCTTCGGCCTTTGCCTCTAGGCGACTCGGACAAGGTCAAAGTCGGCCAACTGGTTTTCGCCGTCGGCAATCCGTTCGGGTTGCAGGAGACTGTCACCAAGGGAATCATCAGCGCCACGGGCCGCGTGACGGACGAATATGGGATCGAATATTTTCAGACCGAAGCGGTGATTAACCCCGGCAACTCCGGGGGGCCGCTCATCAATATTCACGGCGAGATTATCGGGATCAATACCGCCATCGGCAACTACTCGGGCAGTGGCACCTGGCAGGGAGTCGGTTTTGCGATCCCGTCCAATATTGCCCGGCATTCGATGGAGGGGATTCTCAAGACCGGGCG
>JAPLTE010000126.1 GCA_026398235.1 Verrucomicrobiota bacterium | reverse complement strand
CTTCGACGATGTCGTGGGGCAGGAGCACATCACCCAGACTCTTAAGAACGCCATCGCGGCCAACCGGCTTGCGCATGCGTATCTTTTCGTGGGACCGCGCGGCACCGGCAAAACCTCCACGGCGCGTATCCTCGCCAAGGCGCTCAACTGCGTGCACGGGCCGACCGTCACTCCGTGCGGCGAGTGCGATCCATGTAAGGAAATCGCGGCGGGCAACTCCCTCGACGTGCTGGAAATCGATGGCGCAAGTAACAACGGCGTCGAACAGGTGCGCGAGTTGCGCGAAAATGTCCGGTTCGCCCCGACGCGCGGCAAATATAAAGTGTACATCATCGACGAGGTGCACATGCTCACCACAGCAGCGTTCAACGCGCTGCTCAAAACCTTGGAAGAGCCGCCCGAGCACGTCAAATTCGTCTTCGCCACGACCGATGTGCAGAAAGTGCTCCCCACGATTCTTTCGCGCTGTCAACGCTTCGACCTGAGGCGCATTCCGGCGGAGTTGATCGCCAATCATCTGCAATTCATCGCCGCGCACGAGCGCATCACGCTCGCGCCGGATGCCGCGCGCGCCATCGCCAAAGGAGCGGAAGGCGGACTGCGCGATGCGGAGTCGATGCTCGATCAACTCGTGGCGTTCTGCGGCGAAGTGATCACGGAAACCGACGTGCTCTCCGTGTTCGGATTTACCGCCGCGCACACGGTCTCCGAACTTTGCGAATCCATTCTTTATGCGAACTCCCCTGCGGCCCTCGGGATTGTCCAGCAACAGGCCGAAGCCGGGCGCGACCTGAGCCGCTTGATGTCCGACTTGATCGGCCATCTCCGCAACCTGCTCGTGGCGAAGGCCGACCCGGAAGGCATCAAGAGCGAAGTCGGCGCGGACGTCTTGGAAACGTTGCAGGCGCAGGCAGACCGGATCGCCCTGGATCGCCTCCTGGATTTAATTGAGCAATTTGCGGCGGCCGAAGGCCGCATGAAATGGGCTCCCAACAAGAAGCTCCATTTCGAGATCGCCGTCATCAAAGCCATCCAGACGCTCGGGCAGGCAACCCTCACCGAGGTGCTCGATACGCTGACCATTCTCAAGACCGGCGGAGAACTTCCCGCACCAAAACCGGCGGCACCGCGCCCCGCTCCAAGGCCCGCGCCGAAACCAGAGCCCGAAGAACGCCCCATAGCGCGTCGTTCCTTGGTCGAGGCTTTCCACAAAGAAATCGTCAGCGCACCTGCACCTGCACCTGCACCAATCCCCAAGCCGGTAGCCGCAGCCCCGATCCCCTCCCCGGCTCCCCGGGTGGAGGAATCAAGCGAGCCAACGCTGGCTCCCTGGGATGACCGCCCCGCGCCCGCTGCGATTCCGGACGAAAACACGCTCTCGCTCTTTAGCGAGGAACAGCTCCCAACCGTGCAGGAACCGGCTTTCCAGGTGCCTGTTGTGGAACCGGAACCCGAAGTGCAACCTACCGAGCCGGAGCTGACAGAACCCTCCGCAGTTGCCCCCAACCTTTGGGTGAACCTGCTCCTGGAAATCCGTGATCAGAAACCGCTTTTGCGTTCCTGGGTGGAAGCCGGGGCGCTGCTGGGGATCGCCAATGGCGTTTGCACGATCGGATTCCCCCAAGAGGCGGCCTTTTCCATGGAGTCGCTCGGAAAGCCGATTCCGCGCAAATTCCTGGAAGAAACCCTCGCCCGGCTTCTTGGCCAGCCGATCACTCTGAAGCTGGAGCTCAGCCCCGGCCTGATCGTGCCCCCGGTCGATTTGCCGCAGAAAGCGCCACAAATTCCCACAGACCCGATGGAGGCGTTCAAAAACGATCCCCTCATCCGGCATGCGCTGGAGCTATTCAAAGCAGAAATCCAAGTGGGATAAGGTGTTCGGATTGAGCCGCAAAAAAGCGCAAAGGACGCAAAAATTCAAACAGGCCCGAAACGACGGTGGATGTATTTCTTTTCCTGAATTCCTGAGTTCCTGATAAATACTCTTTATGAACATTCAAAAAATGATGAAGCAGGCGCAAAAAATGCAGGAGCAACTTGCGCGCGCCCAGGAAGAACTCGCCTCCAAAACCGTGGAAGCAACCGCGGGCGGCGGCAAGGTCACCGTTGTGGCCACCTGCGCCGGAGATGTGGTCTCCATCAAGCTCGCGAAAGAGATCGTGGACCCGGAGGATGTGGAATTTCTCGAAGAACTCGTCTTGACGGGGGTCAAGGCCGCCATCGCAAAAGGCAAAGAAGTTTCCCAGCAGGAAATGGGCAAACTGACCGGCGGCATGGGCCTGCCCCCAGGATTGATGTAGGAGTTTTATCCGCAGATTGCGCAGATTTTCGCAGATTT
>JAPLTE010000085.1 GCA_026398235.1 Verrucomicrobiota bacterium | reverse complement strand
GTTCTTCGGCGAACCCGAGCGCGGCGTAGTTGCCGGAGTCCGGCACGGGGACGACGATGTCGGCTTCGGCGGGATGGAGCCGGGCCAGTTCGCGGCCCATTTGGGTGCGCACTTTGGCGACATTGATGTCGTCGATGATGCTGTCGGGCCGCGCAAAATAAACATACTCGAACATGCAGAAGGCGCGCTTCTGGGCTTCGAACGGAAACTCGGAGCGGACGCCGTTTTCGTCGATGATGACGACTTCGCCCGGCTCGATCTCGCGGATGAATTCCGCGTGGATCAAATCGAACGCGCAGGTTTCCGAGGAGAGGATGTAAGCACCGTCGAGTTTGCCGAGGACGAGCGGGCGGAACCCGAGCGGATCGCGCACGCCGATGATCTCGCGCTCGCCCATCATCACCAGCGAGAACGCGCCATGCACCCGGCGCAACGCGGCAAGTACGCCGCCGTTGGAACTTGGCTGCGCAAGAAGATGGACGATGATTTCGCTATCAACGGTGGTCTGGAAAATGGACCCGGCTTGCTCCAGTTCGTCGCGCAGGACCCCGGCGTTGACGAGATTGCCGTTGTGGCCGATGGCGAGTTGGCCGCGCGCGCAATCCACCACCAGCGGTTGCGCATTTTTGAGATTGCTTGAGCCGGTGGTCGAATAGCGGACATGGCCGATGGAGCGGTTGCCCTTGAGGCGCTCAAGATCGGGCGGCGTGAACACCTGCGACACCAGCCCCATGCCTTTGTGCGTCATGAACGGCGTGTTCGGGCCGCTCGCGGTGACGATCCCGGCGCTTTCCTGGCCGCGATGCTGGAGGGCGAAGAGCCCGTAGTAAGTTAAGACGGCGGCATTAGGGTGGTTAAAGACCGCAAAGACGCCGCATTCGTGAGTGGGCCGGATCGGTTGTTGGGACATGTGAATTTGTTCCGCCTAAGCTTCCGACATGAGGGAGGAGATGGAACCATACCACGTGGCGCTCAGATCGGCCACCGGCCATTTATACTCGGCTCCATCGGCTTTGATTGCGAGTTGCGCGCCTCCGACCACCGTGCCGATGCGGCGGGCCGGGATGCCCTTTTCACGGGCGAACGCCACGGCGGCGTCGGCGTGGGCGGGAGCCACGGAAACGACCACCCGCGTCTGCGATTCGTTGAAGAGCAACACTTCGGGTTGGAGGCCGGTCGCGGCGAAGTCGATATCCGCGCCGAGCGTTTTCTTCCCGCAAATGCAGCTTTCCGCGAGCGTCACGGCCAGCCCGCCTTCGGCGCAATCGTGCGCGCTCTTGACGACGCCCTGGCGGATCAGCCCGCGCAACGTGTCGTGCAGAGCAAGCTCCTTGGTGAAGTCGACGCGCGGCGGAATCCCTTCTTTGCGGCCGAAGAGCACTTTCAAATAATGCGAGCCGCCCATTTCATTGCCGAGCTCGCCGAGGAGGATCACGGCGTCGCCCGCGTCCTTGAAGGAACTCGTGGTGACGTGCTTCTCATCTTCAATAATACCGACCATGCCGACGGTCGGCGTCGGGTCGATCGCCCCCGCCGGGTTTTCGTTGTAAAGGCTGACGTTGCCGCCGGTCACGGGTGTGTTGAACGCGTTGCACCCTTCGGCGAGCCCTTCGACGCATTCGCGCAATTGCCAGAAATTCTCGGGCTTGTGCGGGTTGCCGAAGTTGAGGTTATCGGTGACCGCCAGGGGGATCGCTCCGGAACAGGCGAGGTTGCGGGCGGCTTCGGCCACCGCGACTCGCGCCCCTTCGCGGGGATCGAGCGCGCAGTAGATGGCGTTGCAATCGCTGGTGGAGGCAAGGATTTTGTTGGCTTCGCGCACGATGAACACTGCGGCATCTGAGCCGGGCAGGACCATTGTGCCGTCGCGCACCATGTGGTCGTATTGCCTATACACCCAGACTTTGGAGGCGATGGAGGGATCGGCGAGCAGTTTGCCGAGCGCGCAGCCCACGTCCGTCTTGGGGAGGTTCTTGAGTGCGACCGGAGCCGGTTTGGGGCTGACTTCGCGGTTGTAAATGGGGGCTTCGTCGGCGAGTTGGCGCGCCGGGATTTCCGCCACGGTCACCGCGCCCACTTTCACGCGCATCATGCCGTCGTTGTTCACGACGCCGACTTCCGCGTAAGGGAGGTCCCACTTCTCGAAAATTTCTTTGACGATGTGCTCTTTGCCTTTCTCGACAATGATGAGCATGCGCTCCTGCGACTCGCTCAGCATGATCTCGTAAGGGGTCATGCCGACTTCGCGCTTGGGCACTTTCTCCAGGTCGATCTCGACGCCCGTGCCGCCGCGGCTTGCCGTTTCGCACGTCGAACAGGTCAGGCCTGCCGCGCCCATGTCCTGAATGCCCGCCACCGCATCGGTGGTGAGCAGTTCGAGGCAGGCTTCGAGGAGCAGCTTTTCTTTAAAAGGATCGCCCACCTGCACGGCGGGGCGGTCCTGCTTGGATTCCTCCGTCAACTCCCGGGAGGCAAACGCCGCGCCCGCGAGGCCGTCGCGGCCGGTTTCCGCGCCGACATAAAAGACCGGGTTGCCGATCCCTTTGGCCGCGCCGCGCGCGATCTCCTCGTGCTTGAGCACGCCGAGACAGAACACATTGACGAGCGGATTGCCCTCGTAGCTTTCGTCGAAATAGACCTCACCGCCAATGGTGGGAATGCCGATGCAGTTCCCGTAATGGGCGATGCCTGCCACGACGCCCGAGAAGAGGCGGCGGTTGGTCTTGACGTTCGGGCCATCGCCGCTGATCGCGCCAAAGCGCAGGGAGTTCAAATTGAACACCGGGCGCGCGCCCATCGTGAAAATGTCGCGGATGATGCCGCCCACACCGGTGGCCGCGCCCTGGAACGGTTCGATGGCGCTCGGGTGGTTGTGGCTCTCCATCTTGAAGGCGATGCCCCAGCCGTCGCCCACGTCAATGACCCCTGCGTTTTCCTCGCCCGCTTTGACGAGCACGGTCGGGCCGGTAGTCGGGAATTTTCTCAACTCCGGCTTGGAGTTTTTATACGAGCAATGTTCGCTCCACATCACCGAGAAAATGCCCAGTTCGGTGAAGTTCGGCTTGCGGCCCAGGATTTTCTGGATGCGCTCGTATTCGTCCGGGGTGATGCCATGCTTGGCAATAACGGCCGGGGTGATTTCAGGGTCTTGCGGAAGGCTGACGGCGGTGGTGTTCACGGGAAATGATGAATTCTAAATTATGAATGATGAAATGCTGGCGCAGGTTCAGCACGCCAGCTGTTTTCAGGTTTGAAATGGATCAGATAAGGTTCCCATGGCGGAGAAATTTGGAACTTGGAAAAAAAGCACCGCAACGGCGCCAGCGTTTCATCATTCCTCATTCCTCATTCATAATTCCTAATTTTTCAGATATTTGAGGATGGATTGGAAAATGACGTTGCCGTCCTCGCTGCCGAGGCGCGCTTCGCACGCCCGTTCGGGGTGAGGCATCAGGCCGAACACATTGCGGCCGGCGTTGCAGATTCCGGCGATGTTATTGAGCGAACCGTTCGGGTTTGCCGCTTCAGAAACCGTCCCTTTGGCATCGCAATAACGGACGAGGATCTGGCGATTGGCGTTCAACTCCTCCAAGGTTGCCTGGTCGGCGGTGTAGTTGCCTTCGCCGTGGGCGATGGGAATGTTGAGCACCTGGCCGGGCTGGGCCAGATTCAGGAATGGGTTGTCGGTCGCGCCCACCCGCAGGAACCGGTGTTCGCAGATGAAATGGAGCGAACGGTTGCGCACGAGCGCGCCGGGAAGCAGGCGGGACTCGGTCAATACCTGGAAACCGTTGCAGATGCCGATCAGGAGCCCGCCCGCGTTGGCGTAATCGGTGACGGCTTTCATGATTGGCGAAAACCGGGCAATCGCTCCACAGCGGAGATAATCGCCGTAGGAGAATCCGCCCGGAAGCACCACAAGATCATAGCCTTTCAGCGAAGAATCTTTGTGCCAGACGTAATCGGTGGAAATCCCGAAGACCCTTTGCAAGGCGTAGTGACAATCCTGGTCGCAGTTGGACCCTGGAAAACGAATAACGGCGGCTTTCATGAATTAAAAATGGAGCAAGGAACGGGGAGAAAATCTGGAACTCAGGAACTCAGGAAAGGAGAAAGAAAGTGTGTTCATTTGAGGAAAATGCGTTTTTGGCTTCTTGAGTTCCTGAGTTCCAGATTCTTTTGGTGTGTGTGCAAGGGGGCGGTCAGCCCTCGATCTGCAACACGTAATCTTCAATGACCGGGTTGGAGAGCAGGTCGGCGCAAATCTCGTGCAAACGGGCTTCGGCATCGGGACCCGCCTCGTCGATTTCGATTTCCATCACCTTGCCGATGCGGACCATGCTGATTTGCGGGAACCCGTGGTGGGCGATGGCGTCCCGCACCGCCACTCCCTGGGGGTCAAGAACGCTCTTTTTGGGCATGACGGTAACTCTGGCTTTCATAAGCCGATAAACATGGGAAAGCGGGGCGCAAAGTTCAACCCCGAAATTGATTTTTCAAGCGATTCAAGGCATCCACAGGTGTGGACGGCTGCGAAAAACAAGGTTCGGGCAGATTTATTGGCAGATTAGAACAGGGAGGGCAGTAGCGTTGTCCGCAGATGGACGCAGATTTTTTCAGAAGAAGAAATGGGCGGCGCTTTTATTCTGACCGCTTTGACGTGTTTCGCGGGTTTCGTTTTTTTGCCCGCGCGCTGCCCGGTTCCCGAGCGATTGAGGGATATGAGTATTATCTGGGCGGCTATTATCGGGTTAATTGTCGGGGTAATCGCAAAGCTTCTTATGCACGGGACCGGCCCTGCCGGGTGCATCCCGACGGCTTTGCTGGGCATTGGCGGGAGTCTTTTTGCCGGCTGGCTCGGAAAAGCCATCGGCTGGTACCAGGAAGGGCAGCCCGCCGGGTTTCTGGCGTCCATCATAGGGGCGGTCATCCTGCTCTGGATTTACAAGCTTCTCATGAAACCTTCGGGACCCCCTGCGGTGTAGGGCTTACTGCTGCTTCGGTTCTTCCTTGGCTCCTTTTGAGTCCACCGTGAACCCCCAGCGCGCTTCCACCTTTTTGCCCTTGGCTTTACCCGTCACGATGACGCTGTAGCGGTTGTCGTTGAGGTTGCGTGTGGGCTGGTAGCTGTAGGTTTGGGTTGCGGCGTCGTATTTTGCATTGACCGATCCCAGGCCGCTCACGCGCATCGCCAGCGTCGCGGGATCGACCTCGCCCAAGCTCGACAGGTTGGCTTTGATCACCGGACGCGGGTCCGTTACCGTGGCGTTATCCGCAGGCTCGGTGCTCAGTGCGTTTCCTGTGAATTCCGCGACCGGCTCGCTGTCCACGGAGGCACCGGAGCCAAAGCGGACCGCACTCGCGAACACCTTCGGTTTATTGGCCTCAATCATATAGCGGCCCAGCGCGTTGTTGGGCGAGCTGTAGCCGATTTTTTGCCCATACACAGTAAAGATGGCGTCATACCCGGCTTTCTTGGCCATTTCCTGAACCTTGGCATTATAAAAGCCGTAGGGGAGCGCCAGCGCCTCCACTTTGATGCCCAGCCGCTCCTCCAACATCTGCTTGGAATCGTTGAGTTCCTTCCAAAGCCAGGCATCGTAGTCCGGCCCCGGTTGCACCCCGCGTTTGGCCCCGCGCAAATCTTTATGTGAAACCGTATGGCCTTCGATATCCACCCCGGCGTCGCGCATTTCGGCAATCTGCTCCCAGGTGATCGATTCGCCGCCGGATTTCGGGCCGCCCTTCACGTAATCGGTGTAAATAAAGAGCGTGAACGGGTAATCGAATTTTTTCAGGATCGGCCAGGCCGCCTCGTATTGCGATTTCCAGCCGTCGTCCATCGTGATCACCGCGCTCTTGGCCGGTATATCTTTTTCGCCCCGTTTCCAGGCGAGGAAATCGCGCATTGGAATCACGCTGATCCCCTCATCCTTTAACTGCTGCATCTGTTTCTCGAAATCGGCTTTGGTGATTTCCGTGTCCGGTCGGCGCACATTATCCACTACGCGATGGTACCCCAGCACAACCACCTGCGCGTTGCGGTTGATGGGAACCGGGGTGGGCGAGGGCTCGATTTGTTCCGCCACCGGCGGCGCGGCTTCCCCGGATGCGGAGGGCGCATTTTTATTGTTCCCGCGGTGGCAACCCGACCACATCCAAGCGCATCCCAACCAGCACACAACCAGCAAAACGGCAGATTTTCGCATAATGGCTCCTTAGATAATGTCCTCTGGAAGCGGGTTCGGAGATCGCCGAGCGGATGCGCGGGCTTAAAATTCCTGAAATTCTCCATTTGCCATCGGGCAAAATACTGTAACTTCAGCGCAACCAACCTCCTTTCATGAAATTCCGTTTTGCCCTGACCTGCCTTGCCGCCGCCACGTTTGCCTTTACCGGTTGCGAGAAAATTAAAACGACGCTCCACCTCAAGCCCAAGGCCACTCCGACGCCAAAGGCCACCCCCACTCCGAAGCCGACCCCAACCGCCACGCCGACGCCCAAACCGACGGCCAATCACAACGCGGGCGTGATCGTCCTTTGCTACCACCGGTTTGAGGACGGGGTCACCAGCCCGATGGTGATGAAGCCGGCCGATTTCGAGCAGGAGATGCAGTCCATCAAAGACAATGGATTTACGGTCATCTCGATGCAGGATTTCCTGGCCTGGCGCCGGGATGAAAAGGAAATCCCGGTCAAGAGCGCCTTGATTACGATCGATGACGGCTATGTCTCCGCTTACGACAATGCCCTGCCGGTTCTGAAAAAATTCGGTTACCCGTTCACGATGTTTGTCTACATCCAATACATCAACAGCGGCGGCAAATCGATCACCTGGGATCAGCTCGCCGAAATGCGCGATGCGGGCGTGGAGATCGGCTGCCACAGCTACGTGCACCAGAATTTAAAGGGGAAAACGGCCAAGAGCGCCGCGGATATCAAAAAACTCGGCTATGAAGGATGGCTGCGTAGAGAGATCATTGATTCAAAGAAGCTGCTCGAGAACCGCCTGGGAATCAAAGTGAGCACGTTTGCCTACCCCGAAGGCGCCTACAACGAGAAGGCGCGCGAAGTGGTGCGCGAGGGCGGTTATGAAGCGGCGTTTGTGACCTACGGCCAGCGGAACACGTTCAGCAGCCCGGCATCGGATTTGATTGGCCGGTATGCGATCGAAGCGGGCAAGCCGAAGACGTTTGAGACCGCGATGGCCATGATTGGCGGTGGCATGGGACCAGGAATGGGGATGGCCGTGGATGCCCCAGCCGCTCCGCAGGTTTCCTCCAATCTCGAAGCCGAACCGGCTGCGGGCACAACCGTCTCCGATCCCAAGCCGCTCATTAAAGCCGTGCTCACCAGCATGGGGGCGATTGACGCCGGGAGCGTGGAGATGCGCATCAGCGGCTTCGGGGCGGTTCCGGCCCAATTCGACGACGCCACCCAGACGGTGAGTTTCCAGCCGACCAACCAATCGTTGCACGAGAAGGAATACACCGTCATCGTTTCCGCCAAAGTGGGCGGCAAACGGACCGAGGCGCGCTGGAGCTTCAATTTCGACCCGGCTGCAAAGAACTAAAGGCTCGCGCAAAGCGCGCAAAGAACGCAAAGGTCTCGCCGAAGAAAAGAATCCAGATGATCGAAAAGGGATGGATTACTCGGGGGTAGCCGGATAATATCGTGCAAATTTTCCTATGAAAAAGCTCTTGTTTTGCGGGTTGGCTGTGGCCGTGATGTCAGCGTTTTCCGCATGCAGCACCATGAAGGGGATGGGCCAGGACCTGCAAAGTATGGGCCATGGCGTGCAGCGCGCGGCGGAATGGTGCACCCCGGAGTAAGCCGTTGGGCCACAATAAAGAATCGAGTCAGATACCACTGACGAATGAAGGGGCGGGTGAGAAGTCCGGTTTTGCTCTCGTTCCCAAGCTCCAGTTTGGGACTGCCCTGCTGCGTAGCAGCTTCGTGAATCGCGAAGCGCACTTTGCAGAGCCCCGAAGGGGATAACGCACGTGTGCTGCGAAGCTCCAGCTTCGTCTGCGTGACGGGCGTTCTGCCACCCCTCCGGGGTGAGACGTTGGGTGGGCTGGGTCCGGGGGTGTCGCTTCGCTCGACCCCCGGCTATTGTCTGTGAACCCTCCGGGTTCGCTTACCTCGCGGAACAATTTGTTGCTCTCGTTCCCAAGCTCCAGTTTGGGAACGCGGATGTCTTCGAGGCTCCAGCCTCGCCCGCGTGGATGCCAACCCCGGCCTGATCCCATGCGACGCTCCCCATTCCAAAGCATCCCTTTGCGACTTTGCGTGAGGTAAATCCGTCTTTTCAGGGCATGAGGCGTTCCCATGCGCAGCCCAGCGCTTTCTGAATTCGGCAAGCGGTCGTAATAAGGATATTAATCTCGCCTGCTTCGATCTTTTGTACGGTGCGGATGTTGAGATCTGCCAGTTCAGCCAACTTTTCTTGGGTGAGTTCGCGCGCAGTGCGTTCGCGCCGTAGATTGGCTCCGAAAGCGGAAACTGCGACGGCGATTTTCTTTTTTGGCGACACGCCCTATTAAGGCGTGAGAATAGCGTTGACTTGAACGGCGTATTGGGGCGTAAATTTCGATGTATGCAGGAATATCAAGTAAGATTACATTGAGCACAGAACTAACGGACTTGTTATGAAAAATCTCTTTCTATGGCTGGCGATTGGAGTGATGGCCTATTTTGGATGGTCGTTTTACCGGAATCAGCAAAAACAAACGGCTTTGCCAACGGCTATTGAATCTCCAACCCCCACAACAACGCCTGCATTGCCGCCCCCGTCTTCTTCCACACCCATTGCCATTCAAACGCAGCCGACTCCTGTGGTTGCTCCTGTAAAGCGCCTTACGCCGGGGGGAATCTTTTTTGTTCTCCAGCGGCTTTCCACAATGACGGATTCAGGGGTTGCCAGTGTGGTGCCCGGAGCCAAGGTGACTCTGGTTCGCGCGGGGTCCCCAATGCGGGTTTCGGACGGGCAGCATGAATACGATGCTTTTCCTGCTCAACTCACCAATGACATGGATATTGCGGAAAAAATAGCTTCGGCGGATTGTTTGACCCAATCAGCGCTCAAACAGCAAATCTTCCGGACAACCCAAGTGTATCACGAGCAACGGACACAGGCATTAAAAACAGAGGATGTATCTCGCGAAAAAACAGCAGAAAAATCCAGCAATGCTGAAGCAGCGCGTCAGAAATTAATCGCATGGCGTTGCCAACAAATCAAAGACGCAAGACAAGCGATTCTGGATTATCGTCCCATAAGACACAACGGAAGGATAACGATCAATGGCCAGCATGCGCAGCAAAGGTTCATTGATCAGAAACAAGCGGAGATTCGCGGTTTCCAGAATGAACTTGTAAAGCTTGGCGTCAGCGCCACCTTTGAATAATTTCCTTTGACCGGCCGTTTCGCGCCTAAAATTCCCCTTTTTCTCCGCCCCGCATTCCTGCTAGGTTTGCGGTTCAGTGAAAATCCTTCGTTCGCCCTCTTCCGCTGCGCGCGTTTGCCGCGGCGCTCCTCGCCCCGTTGTGTTTGTGCCGACCATGGGGGCGCTCCATGAGGGGCATCTCTCCCTGATCCGCCGCGCCCGACAACTCGCCGGGCCACACGGGACGGTGGCGGTCAGCATTTTTGTGAACCCGACGCAGTTCGGGCCGAAGGAGGATCTGTCGCGCTACCCGCGTCCGATCAAGGAGGATATGGCCCAATGCCGTGCCGCCGGGGTGGACCTGTTGTTTCTCCCGGAGGCGGGGGCATTCTACGCGTCGGACCACTCGACATGGGTGGATGAAGCGCTCCTGAGCGCGGGGCTTTGCGGCGCGGCCCGCCCGGGGCATTTTCGCGGGGTGTGCACGGTGGTCGCGAAACTTTTCAACCTCGTTGCGCCGGAGATTGCGGTTTTCGGAAAAAAGGACGCCCAGCAGCTCGCGATCATTCGCCGGATGGTGCGGGATTTGAATTTCCAGATCAAAATCGTCGGCGTGGAAACCCACCGCGAAGCCGACGGGCTGGCAATGAGTTCCCGCAACCGGTACCTCTCGGAGGAAGAGCGGGCGCAGGCACCGATTCTGCGCCGGGCGCTGCTGGAGGCCCATGCGGCCGCCAAAGCCGGAGGGGCCACTCCCGCAAAGCTCCGGGCTCGGGTCGTGAAAACCATCCAACAAGCGCCACTGGCTCGCATCGATTATGTGGAAGCCGTGGACGCGGAGACGCTTGGAAAACCGACCGGGCAAAGCCGCAAGCTCCTGATCGCCGTGGCGGTGGTCTTCGGCAAGACGCGGCTTATCGACAATATTGAGGTTTCCATCCGATGAAAACGTATGATTTTGTAATCCTTGGCAGCGGCATCGCCGGACTGAGTTTCGCGCTCAAAGCGGCGCGGCGCGGCAAGGTGGCGCTCATCACGAAACGGGCGGGTGCGGATTCCAACACCGCCTATGCGCAAGGCGGCGTCGCATGCGTGACGAGCGGAGAGGATTCTTTTGATCTTCACGTGCGCGATACGCTCACCGCGGGAGCGGGGCTTTGCAACGAGGCGGTGGTGCGCACGATTGTCACTGAAGGGCCGGCCCGCATCCGGGAGTTGATGGAGCTGGGGGTGCACTTTGATGAGCGCGATCTCGAAGGCGGGGAGCGGGAGCTGGATCTCGGGCGCGAGGGGGGCCACTCCAAGCGCCGGGTGTTGCACGCGCGCGATGCTACCGGGCGCGAGATCGAGTTGTCGCTGTTGCGGGCCGCCCAAGCCTCTCCGCAAATCGATTTGTTTGAAAACCACATGGCCGTGGACCTCATCACCACCGGCAAACTCGGCTTCGCCACCGAAGACCGCTGCGTCGGCGTATATGTCCTCGACGAAACAAGCGGTTTGGTGGAGACGTTCCGCACGGACCGGCTGATTCTCGCCACGGGCGGTTGCGGGAAGGTCTATTTATATACCACCAACCCGAACGTCGCGACGGGCGACGGCGTGGCGATGGCCTGGCGGGCCGGGGCGACCATCGCCAACATGGAGTTCATCCAATTTCACCCGACCTGCCTGTTTCATCCGGCGGGCAGTTCGTTTCTCATCAGCGAGGCCGTGCGCGGGGAGGGGGGCAAACTTGTGGACCGCAAGGGGCGCGAGTTCATGGCCAAATACCATCCCAAAGGGGCGCTTGCGCCCCGCGATATTGTGGCGCGGGCCATTGATGCCGAGATGAAGCGGACAGGCGCGCCGTGTGTTTACCTCGACATCAGCCACAAGCCGCCGAAATTTGTGAGGGAACGGTTTCCGAACATCTACGAGACGTGTCTCAAGCTGGGGATTAATATCACCCAGAAACCGATCCCGGTGGTTCCCGCCGCGCATTACCAATGCGGCGGCGTTCTCACCGACGTCAACGGAGCCACCAGCCTGCGGGGCCTCTACGCGATCGGCGAGGTGGCCTGCACCGGCTTGCACGGGGCGAACCGGTTAGCCAGCAACTCGCTTTTGGAAGCGGTGGTCCTGGCGCACCGGGCGATTGAGCATGTGCTCGTGGATATTCCTTTCAACGGGCATCCCCCGCACACGATTGAGCTTCCCGAGTGGGTGAGCGGCGATGCGCATGATGTGGATGAAATGGTGGTCATTTACCATAATTGGGATGAAATCCGGCGGCTGATGTGGGATTACGTCGGGATCGTGCGCACGGATAAGCGCCTGCGGCGTGCCAGCACCCGCTTGCGGAGTTTGCTGCGGGAAATCCAGGAGTTTTACTGGGATTTCAAAGTCAATACCGACCTGCTCGAGCTCCGAAATATTGCGACTGTGGCAGCGCTTATTGTCGATTGCGCCTTGCTACGCAAAGAAAGCCGGGGGCTGCATTACACGCTGGATTATCCCGAGCCGGATGACCGCCGTTGGCTTCGGAATACGGAGATGCACTGGTTTTAGAAGCTGTCTAAAAATTCGGCGAGGGTGCGAATCAAAGCGGATCAAATTGGATGACAAACCATTGTTGGGGGCCTCGGGATGCCTTGGTGATAATCCATTCACTGGCGATCACCCGCCCTCCGTTGGCGTAAACCCATTTCTCCATGGGCTCGCTGAAGTTCAGGGGAAAGAGTTCTCGACGGGCGACCATTCGCCAAGGGCGCTTCAAAAGAAGGGGAGGCTCATGCGGCGGGATCTCCACCACGCGCCTCAACCCGAAAGGGCGCCAAAGCGAAACTTGCGGATCATCCTCGCCGAGAAAACCCACAATGCGGTCTTCGGGAGCGAGGTGTTTGCGAAGCGGGGCAAGGGCATCATTTCTGTCGTGGTAAACGCGGTAAACCTCCCGTATGCGTGCCACTAGCGCATTCCCCGGGCAGGCGCTGGCGAGTTTTTCAGTGGCGCTTACTGCGGGCCAGAGGGGACGCGAAGGGGTCAACACCACAGCGGGCAAGGCCGAGAGCGCGGCCAGGCACGCCAGTGTTCTCCACCAACATTTGCGCGCTAAATTTGCCGATGTCGGCAGGAACAGCACGCTGGCGGTCAACAGAGGATAATAGGGCAGAAGCAGGCGTGCGCCCGATTCGCTCCCCATCTTGAGCATGTAAACCGTTAAAGCCACCCAGCCGCCCAGGCAAATCAGCAGCTTGCTTGCGGCTGGACGGAGTTTTCCCGGGGAACGGCGCAACGCGGCGAACAATGTCACGAGCAGCAACGTGCTTAAGCCCAAGCCCAATCCCGCAACTTCTTCCTGCTGAAGTTCTGCACAGGCGAGGCTAAGCCGTGGAAAATCATGGATCAATGGTTGCAGGGCGGGGCTTTGCGTCCAGTCGTTCACTTTGGCGTTCCAGAGTTTGGCGGCCGGCATGATGGGAGGGACTCCGTTTTGGCAAATCCATTGCAGACCATTGCCGAGCAGCCCATGCCAGGGGTTCGTGAGTTTCATGCCGGACCGGCTCAAAGGATCCCCCGTCCAGTCGCCGGTATGCTTCACGTTTTGCCAAGCCACAGGGAGAAAGGAAATCGTGATGCAAACAACGGTAGTGAGGCAGATGCCAAGGGGACGCGTTTTAAGCAGGCGAACTCCCGGCAAGGCCGCCAGGGCCCACGGAAGCAGGAGCGGGAGGTTGGATGCTTTTGACCCAGTGAGCAACGCCGCCGCCAACATGCCGAGGTAAAAATCCGCCGCTTTCCCGGATTTTCTGAATTCGAGCGTGAAACAAATGGAAGCCAGAAAATACGTTACAGCGAAGGCGTCATTGCCGATGCTCCCGGCCTGCAAAACGAGCCCGTAGGCGCATGGAAACAGCCACATCCAGACCCATGCCTGGCGTCGGTTCACCCCAAGGCGGGCAAAAGTGGCGTACACAAGGCCCGGCAACAAAGCGTAGGAGATCCAGTTGATGAGAAAGAAGAACCGATCGCTGCCCGTCAAGGAAACGAGAGGAGCCATGAGCCACTCCATCCCCACGGCAGAGATGTTCATCCGTTGTTCGCAAGTTGCAATCCAGTGCCAGCGACCTTCCGCCAGCCAGTGAAGAACTCTGGGGACACGGTAGGTTAACGCGTCAT
Source organism: Verrucomicrobiota bacterium (assembly GCA_026398235.1). GTDB lineage: Bacteria > Verrucomicrobiota > Verrucomicrobiia > Chthoniobacterales > Chthoniobacteraceae > UBA695. Next base: position 15,546 of record JAPLTE010000085.1, on the reverse strand, counting down.
AGTTGTTGGGAGGATAAAGCAGCCCGCCGATGCCCGTGAGGCAAGCCAGGAGAAGAAAAATTGCCGGGAATGCATGGCCACAGCGCCACCGGAGCTTTCCCACAGAGAGTTTCCAGGGGAAAGAGCCGCAAACGCTGCGCCCAAATCCCCACCAAAGCGCGAGGCCTGCAAGAAGGGCAATCCCATAGCCACGCGCATTGAGTTCACCGAGCGCGGACAAAAGCCAACCAGAACAGGAAAGAAAAGCGGACCCAAGAACCCAGTTTTTGGCAAGAACGAGCATTGCGGGGCGGGGCGATACCAATGCTCTGGAATCCGCACAGGTGTTCTGTATAAAGACCATACTTTAAAATGCGGCAAAGTAGGAGCCCTACCTTCAAAAAGCAAAGCATTTCCCCTCCACGCTCCAGTTGGCCCGCTTCCCAAATCCCGCTTGCAAGCCCCCTGTGGCTGGCTAATCTTCCCCCGCATTCCATGAAACTTGCTCGACTCCCAGAATATCTCAGCATCGTTGTCACCGCTGTCATTGGAATCCTCCTCGCACTGTATTTGGGCCTCTCAGCCGGCGCGGGGTCAAATACCACTTACTTGATTATTGGCAGCATCATTGCTGTGGTGATCGCGCTGGTTTTGCGGGCGAATATATGGCTTCTGATCCCGTTATGCTGGCCCCTTGGGGGGAGTATCACCGGCATGCCTGGCTCTTTTCCCGTGCGCGATCTGGTGATGCTTTATGCGTTCGCCGTTTTTCTCGCACTCAAGGCACTGAAGGTCGTGCGCGCAAAAACACAGTACAACTGGCTGGACTACCTGCTATTTCTCAACCTCATCTATCTTTTTACAATTTATATCAAAAACCCGGTGGGGACCGATTCCATGGGATTTGAGCGAGTGGGAGGGAAGGTTTATTTTGAAGTCCTCTTTCTCATTTCTGGATATTGGGTTATTGCGCATGTAACCGTTTCCGGAAAGTTTATCAGGAAATTTCCACTTCTGTTAATTTGCGGAGACCTGTTGAATGGAATAGTTGGCTTTCTTACGTTTCACTTTCCGGTCTTTGGTTTAGCCCTCGGCCAGGTTTATTCGGGGGTGTCATTGACGAATTCAGCCCTGGGTGGTGAGGACAGTGCTTCTGAACGCGAAGGGTATTTGACTTCGCCCGGATATGCAGTCTGCAAAGCCCTTTTCTCGATGCACTCCCCGTTCCGCGTCTTAAATCCGATCTATTTCTGGCGTTTTCTTGGGGCCAGTCTGGGGATTTTAATGATTTTGAAATCGGGTTTCCGTGGAACGCTGGTTGGACTCGGCTTCTTTTTTATAGCGAGCACCTATTTTCGGCACGGTTTTTTAGGCGTCATCCGAATGACTTTGATCATTATTCCTTGTCTTTGCATGCTCATCGCAGTCCAGGGAATTGTGGAATTGCCGCTGCCCATGCAACGCAGCCTCAGTTTCTTGCCAGGCAACTGGAATCCCGCAGTGGTGGATGATGCCAAAGGCTCCTTGGAATGGAGATATGATATTTGGGATAGGGTGAGAACGTCAGGACATAAGTACATTAACGACTGGTGGTTTGGGGACGGGTTCGGAATCTCCAAAACGCAGTTACAACAGGCGCTGAACTCACCTGAGGAAAGTCAGGAGAACCTTGCCATTGTCGGACAATATCACAGCCTCCCTCTGAGTGCGATTCGGGTTGTTGGTTATGTCGGATTTTCTCTTTATTGTGTTCTTCTCTTTTGCATGGGGGTCTTTGCCTGGAAACTGATCCGTCGAGCGAAAGGCACCCCCTTTTTCCCCGCGGCTCTTTTCATCGGTGTGCCAGCGATTACCTCCCCGCCCCAGGAACTCCTTCTCACCGGTTTTTTCGATAGTTCCATCCTCTCAACCATTTTCAGCATAGCCATCATGCAGATGATCAGCCGATCTCTGGAGCAATATCGCCGTGATCAGGAAGAGTTGGCTCCTGATGCCGCAAAGGCGCTTCCTGAGCTGGTTCGGCACCGGTTTCCCTCCGATTTGCCCGGACAGGATGGCTCGCTTCCGGGAAGAATTGGAAGCACATGCCCGGGGAACTAGGAGATCGCCACCAGCCAGGCCATCCCCGGCAGTAGCAGGGCTGCGAGCGCGAGCAGTAGCTGCATGCGGGGGGACATTTTCTCCGGCAGTCGGGTCCACGTCGCCAGAATTCCGAGGAGGATCCCGGAGAATAGGCCCAAGCCGTGGGCCATGATATCAATGTGCTCGTTTTCGCTGCCGACGCCCAGAAAAGCGAGCAGCGCCAGCCCTGCCGCCAGGGGAAAAGCGATATTCCGAAACCGCCAGGGGTGGTCGCGGCTTTCGTGATGGCGCCGGATGGCGGCGACGATTTGCCAGCCCACCAGCATCCCGAGACCGCCGAAAACGGCAGTGGAAGCGCCGATGGAACGATGTTCGCTGCCGCCATGGAGCACGGCATTGAACAGGTTGCCGAGTGCTCCGCTCAGGACGATGCCCATCCATGTTCCGCCTGTGCCGAATAACGGAAGCAGCGCCCAGGCAAAGAGCAGGCCCGTTGCCAGGTTGGCGCAGAGATGGCCGAGATCGGCATGCAGCGTGAGTGCAGTGAGGGTCCGCCAGATCTCTCCCTGCAAAATGGCATTGGAATCGGCCTCGCCAAGCGTGATCCAGTGCGCGCCTTGGTCGTGTTGGACGGCAAAGCAGATGCACAGGGTCCAAGTAAAGATGAAGAGCGAAAACGGTTTTACTTTTTTGCGAAGCGGGGCAGGCGGCGGGGGATGGGTGAGCGCTTCGCGGGCGATCTCGCGCTCTGTCGCGCGCTCGGCTTCGAATTTTTCCAACTCACGTGTCGCTGGTTCGGCATCAGGCGCGGCCACATAGAGGCCAAAGAGTCCCTCCTCCTCAATAATCCAATACGGAAAACCGAATGCGAGCAAGACAAGCCCCCGTTCTTCGGCTTGGTCCTGGCGCAGATAGCTGCCTATTTGATCCTCCAGAGCCTCGCGCAGGTGCATGTAGAGGCGGGGATTGTGCAGGGCGAGGATTTCCAGCGCGGCCAGCGCGGCGTTGGAGGGCTCAAGCACGGTGGTGACGGGGACATTCGAAGGGGTTCGCAACGAGGACCAGACGTCCTCGGGAAATTCCTTAAAGTTTGCAGGCACGGTGATAACCGGGACCGTGGTGCAGGCGGAAAGCGTGGGCCCCGCGCCATTGGAGCGCCCGATGTAAGCGATAACGACACTCTCCGGCACGGCTTGCACGAGGCGGTTGAGTTCCGCGATGGCGCGAACGGGTTCTTTGTGAACGGAACAGGCGATGCGGAGCGTTTCAACCGTTCCACCGGAGCATTTTGCGATCGCTTTTTCCACAGGGGTCACATCGTCGTTGACGGACCCCGACCAGATGATGATGCATTGGGTGGGGATGCGGAAGCGGTCTGTGATCCCCGCCACCCGCTGGTAATTGGCCGCCACGGCATCAAGGGCACCGCCATCGCGATAGACCTGTTTGTCGAGGTAGGCACCGTGTTCGAGCACGCGCCAGGAATCGTTGTCGATCACGTCGGCCAGCAGCAGATTGCCTTTTGCGGTGAGGCCGAACTCGACTTTGCAGTCCACCAATGCGCCGCCTTCGAGTTGCCACGCTTTTTCCAAAACCAGGAAAGCGCGCCGGGCGATGGCGCTCATTTCCTTGAAAAATTTGGATTCGCCTTCATGGGTAAAGACCTCGCTTTCCGGCAACACGAGGAAGGGGGTTTGGGTGGCGAGCGGCTTGGACGGCTCGAACAGGTTTACGGTGCGCGCGGCTTCGTCGTAGCTCATGAACGGGTCATCGCAAAGCAGGTCGTGCGCGTTCCATTTGCGGTGGTTGGTCTTCAAATAAAATTCCACGAGCAGACGCGGGAAAAGATGGCCTTTTTCCATGCCGGGATTGCGTTTGAGATAGGAACCGTGCGCTTCCCGCCGGATCACCACTTCGTATGGGAGCATCTCGCATTTGGGGGCGGAAAAGGAGGTGGGGCTCAGTTGTTCATCAAAGCCCACGGGAATCCCGCAGGCATGCAGGAGTCGGAAATTGTTGCAAGTGGTCCGGGTTGCCATTGCCGCCTTGCCGCTGAGCAGGTCGTGCTTTGCGCCGTCCCCGGCGGTGATGTCGTCTTTGGAGACCACGATCACTTTTTCGGGATCGGCGGCGCACTGCCCGATCACTTTCGTTTTGCCTTCAGCAAGGATGACACCGTCAAAGAGGGATTCCATAACAGGGCTGAATATACGGTTGTCGCGGCGAAAAGGTCAATGAAAGCTGCGCATGAAATGGTGGCGGAGTTGACTTCTTGGCGTGCCGACTTTAAGAAATGAAGGGATGCAAACAGATCCCCGGGAACAGGCGTTGCAAGCGGCTTACCAGATGGTTTCGGAACATTTTCCAAATGTCGCAATGGTGGCCGAGGCCCAATTTTTAAATGAGGAGGGGCAGCCGCAATTCGCTCAAATGATGCGTTGGTATGGCGAGGCCCAATTTTTAAATGAGGAGGGGCAGCCGCAATTCGCTCAAATGATGCGTTGGTATGGGGATTCCACGACGGCGACCGGCTTGATGGTTTTCGCCGCCGATCTCCTTTGCCGGACTTTTGGCGATCGTCCGCTCAAGCCCAATTCCGCCTCCCATATTATTCCCCCGGCCCAGGAGGAGGTGCTCCAGCGTGCGTTGGGAATTTTGGGTGAGCATTTTGCGTGTGTGCTGGTCGTGGTTCAGGGCGAGCCGGAACTTGCGGGCAAATCCGAGCGCAGCCTGAAGGCCATTCGTTGCGCCGGGGCTCCCACCATGGTTGCTGGGCTGGCGCAGTTTGCCGCTAATGCGTTGCGGCGGATGGCGGTCGAGTAGGGAGGGGGAGGTCAGAGACCCGGGGTTTGCGCCGAATCTTTGTAGCCGGGAAAGTATTTTTGGGCGCAGTCCGGGCAGATGCCGTGTGAGAACTGGGCGTCGGAATGCTCGGAGATGAAAGTTTCGATCCGATTCCAATAACCCTGGTCGTCGCGAATTTTTTTGCAGCCGCTACAGATCGGCAGCAATCCGCTCAGCGTCTTTACCTCGGCCAGCGCAGCTCTGAGCTCGCTGATGAGGTGTTCACGCTCGCTTTCATCGTGCTTGCGCTCGATCGCGTACCGGATGGTGCGGTAGAGGATCAAAGCATCGGCTTGCCCCTTGACCAAATAATCCTGCGCTCCCCCCTGGACAAGTTGAATCCCCAACTCTTCGTCTTCGAGGCTGGTCAATACCACAATCGGCAGAGACGGGAATTTGGCATGCGTTTTGGTAAGCGTCTCCAACCCGAGGCTGTCGGGGAGCGAAAGATCCAGGAGTAAAACATCAATGGCCCCATCCTCGACCAGCTTTGCGAATCCATCCTTGAGCGATTCCGAGTGGAGCAGGTCGATCGCCTTGCCCGATTTTTCCGATACCGTGCGCAGATGTTCCTGAACGAGCCAGGCTTGCGCTGGTTCGTCATCGATCAGCAGAACTTTGATCGGTGGAATGTACATATCATGCAGGGGGGCGGGGCAGTTTGACGATCGAGAGCCAAAACTCCTGTGTTGCCTTGATCACCGACATGAATTGCTCCAAATCGACCGGCTTGGTGATATAGCAGTTTGCGCGAAGATTGTAGGATTGCAGGACATCCTCATCGGCGCTGGATGTGGTCAGGACGACGGTGGGGATGGAATTCAAAAGGGGATCGTTCTTTATTTCAGCAAGGACCTGCCGCCCGTCTTTGCGGGGGAGATTCAAGTCCAGCAGGATGAGGTCTGGACGGGGGGCGTCGCTGTAGGAGCCCTCGCGGTGAAGAAAGGCCAACGCTTCCACGCCATCCTCGACCAGGTGCAGGCGGTTGATGATTCGGGCGGACTTGAGCGCCTCACTTGTAAGGTAAGCGTCCCCTGGTTCGTCTTCGACGAGAAGGATTTCGATCGGCTTTTCGGCAGTTTGAAGATGCGTTTGCACAAAAATTCAGATATTCACAGTGTGCTGGGGTTAACAGCGATTGTAAAATAGAATGTGCACCCTTTGCCTTTGGCGGATTTTACCCAGATCGTCCCGTTGTGTTGTTCCACGATGCGTTTGCAGATAGCCAGGCCGATTCCGGTGCCGGGGTATTTTGAGCGGGTGTGCAGGCGTTGAAAGAGGACAAAAATGCGGTCGAAATATTCCTGTTCGATGCCGATGCCGTTGTCGCTTACGGAAAAAAGCCAGGCGCTCTCATCTTCGGTCATGCGGACACTGATGTGGATGCGTGGGGGTTCTTCGCCGCGGAATTTAATCCCGTTGCTGATCAGGTTTTGGAACAACTGCCCGAGTTTGGTCGGATCACAAAGCAAAGTGGGGAGGGGATCGTGCGTCACCACCGCCTTTTGCTCGCGGATGACCATCGCGAGGTTGCGCAGGGCGGTATCCAGGGCCGCTTCGGCGTCGGACAATGAAAGAGCTTTGTTTTGGCTGCTGACTCGGGAGTAGGAGAGCAAGTCCTGGATGAGACGTTGCATTCGGGTGACTCCTTCGGTGATGAATTTGGTGATCGGCTCGGCCTCGGCGTCCAGCTTATCCCGGTAGCGCTGGAGCAGGAGTTGTGTGTAGGAGGAGACGAGGCGCAACGGCTCCTGCAGATCATGCGAGGCAACGTAAGCGAACTGTTCCAGCTCTTTGTTGGAGCGCTCCAGGTTGGCCATTAGTTTCAGGGAGACTGCTTGCGCCTGTTTGCGTTCCTCGATCTCCTCCTGCAAACTCTCGTTGGCATGGCTCAGCTCACGCGTGCGCTGCTCCACCCGCAATTCGAGGCGTTCGCGATGTTCGCGCAAAGCGCTCGCCATTTCATCGAAAGCGCGTCCGAGTTGCTGGAATTCCCGGGCTCCCCCGGTGAGCCGGGCGTGGACATCCTTTTTGCCTTGTGCCAGCTGCCGGGAGGCGGCCGTCAGGCGTTTCACGTGCCGAAGTACAGAGTAATCGGCAATAAACCAGGCCGCTCCGAGCGCTCCGAGGGTGAGGAAATCCAGAAGCAGCAAATCACGTAAAAAACCGTTTCGCATCGCCGACAGAACGGCGCTCTTGGGCACGCCGACAATGACGAAGAGCCCTTGGTCGGAACCCGGCACGGGCACTCGGTAATAAAGCCGTAACACCCCGTCCACTCCGGCGGTTTCGACGAAACCGCGCTGGCCGTTGCGGGCTTCAAAAGCCATCCAGCTTTTGGATTGGTGACCCAGCCACTTTGCGGGATCGGGGTTTCGGGCCACTTCTATGCCGTTGCGGTCCACTACGGTGATGACGCTTTCGGAAAGGAGTTGCTGCGTGGCGATACAGCGTTGCAGAAGCTCAAGATTGAGCGCGCCGTAGACGGCAGCCAGCGGTTTGTCCGCAGGTTGATCGGGGAGGGGATAGGCAAGAACCAGGGTGGGATCTTGAGTAATTTTGCTGATCAGGAACTCGCCCACCACAAAGCTCCGGCGTTGCTGGAGCCGCGCAAAATAAGGGCGATCGCTGCGGTTGAATCCCGCGCCCGTGGGCAACGCGCTTGCAATATTGACCCCGTCGGGCTTGGCGAGGCCGATATTGACAAAGGAAGCGGAATTTTTCAGCAGTTTGGCGAAATGGGCGCTGGCTGCGGGGCCATTCATGCAGCGCACCGGGTCCGCGTATGCCAGCGAGAAAAGCAGTTGCCGCATGCCTGCTATCACCTGGCTGACGCTGCCCGCAGACATCTCAGCCGTGCGGATCGCCTCATCCTCAAGCTCATGCAGTTTGCGGTTACGATCCTCGGTCGCGCGATAGAGTAAAAGCCCGAACATCGGCAACATTGCCAAAACAACCAGCAGCATCAAACGGAAGCGGAGACCGGTGGCGGAAATGGAAGACATGAACACGCAGAGTATAAGCGGGATTTTTAATGGAGACCAGCATTGATATAAGCTGCGATTCGCCTTAATTATAAGAGCCATGAATTTTTCTCGGTATTTCGCCCTTTGGTGTGGGATTTCGGTTTTTTTGCTTCTGCCGGGATGCGGGAGGAAACCGCCCGAAGTGGCCCCCAAACCGACCCGCCCGGTGAGCGTTGCTGTGGCGGAAGCCAGGGATGTGCCGGTTTATCTCGATGAAATCGGCAACTGCACCGCCTTTGAGACGGTCCTGTTTCAACCGCAGGTAACCGGAGCCATAACAGGCATCCATTTCAAGGACGGGCAGGAGGTGCGCCGGGGCGACTTGCTTTTTTCCATCGACCCCCGCCCATATGAAGCCGCGCTGGCCAAGGCGAAAGCCACTTTGGAGCAAGACCGGGCCAAGGCCGCGTATGATCGCTCGCAGGTCGCGCGCTACCAGGAATTGATCAAGACCAAAGTGATCGCGCCGCAGGAATTTGAAAGCATTCGCAGCACGGCCCAGGGATCGCAGGCGGCGGTGCTCGCGGATGAAGCGTTGGTGCATACGGCCCAGATCAACCTGGAATATTGCGAGATCCGCTCGCCCATTGATGGCCGCGCAAGCAAGAGGATGGTCGATATCGGCAATATTGTGAGCGCCAACACCACGCAATTGCTGCTCATCCAGCGGCAGGATCCGATTTATGTCGATTTCACCATCCCGGAGGGGGCGCTCTCGGATGTGCGCAAATTCCGCGACAAGGGGACCCTTAAAGTCGAGGCCAGCTTTTCCGATGATCCCTCCAAACGGCGCGAAGGAGCCTTCGATTTTCTCGACAGCGGCGTGCAGCAAAACACCGGCACGGTGCGGATGCGCGCTCTCCTGGAGAACAAAGACCGGCTTTTCTGGCCCGGCCAATTTGTAAATGTGCGGCTGCTATTGGATATTATAAAGGACGCGGTGCTCATCCCCAACGAGGCGTTGCAAATCGGGCAGGTGGGGCCGTTTGTGTTTGTCGTGAAGACGGACGCCACGGTGGAACTCCGCAAGGTCAAACCGGGCCAGCGCCAGGGGGATGCGGTGGTGGTGCAGGAAGGGCTTAAGCCAAGCGAGACCGTGGTCGTAACGGGCCAGATCGCTCTCGCACCGGGGACGCGGGTGCAAATCGCCGGAGCCGCAAAATAGGACCCAGCCATGGCCAGCTTATCCGATCCTTTCATCAAGCGTCCTGTTATGACGATGATGCTCACGTTGTGCATCGTGGTCTTTGGCGTCATCGGTTATCAACGCCTGCCGGTGAACGATTTGCCGGCAGTCGATTTCCCGGTGATCACCGTAAGCGTGAACTATCCCGGCGCGAGTCCGACCACGATGGCCCGCAACGTGGCCACGCCGTTGGAACGCCAGTTCATGCAAATTCCCGGGCTCACGCTGGTGACCTCTCAAAGCGCGCAAGGCAGCACGACGTTTACTTTGCAGTTCGACCTGAGCAAGAGCGTGGATGCCGCCGCAACCGACGTGCAGGCCGCGATCAACCAAGCCGCCTCCGGCCTGCCGGTGGACTTGCCGACGCCGCCCGTTTTTTCGAAGACCAACCCGAACGATCAGCCGGTGATTTATATTGCGATGACGAGCGAATCGCTCACGCAAGGCCAGCTTTACGATTACGCGAGCAGCGAGGTCGCCCAGCGCATCAGCATTCTGCCGGGGGTTTCCAAGGTGGATATTTTTGGCTCCAAAGCGGCGGTGCGCGTGAAGGTTTGGCCTGCCAAACTCGCGTCGTTGGGACTCACCGTGGATGACCTTGCTGCCGCAATCCGCGCGGGAACAAGCTACCAGGGCGCCGGGCAGTTTGACGGCCCAAACCGTTCTTTTCTGCTCCAGCCCCAAGGACAATTGGAGAATGCAGCCGCCTACCGGGAACTCATTATTTCCAACAAGAATGCCGCGCCCATTTACTTGAAAGATGTTGCGGAAGTGCGCGACTCGGTTCAGGACGAGCGGATGTCGCGGCATTTTTGGGTGCGGGAGGGGCGGCCCGCGGCGACCAATGTGGTGCTCGCGGTCTCTCGGCAATCCGGAGCTAACGCGGTCGAGACCGCGAACGGGGTGAAAAATCTGCTGCCGCTCTTCCGCCATGAATTGCCGGGGTCGATTCAACTCGTGACGATGTTCGACCGTTCCATCACCATTTCGAATTCCATCAACGATGTAAAAGACACCCTCATTATTGCGTTCGGCTTGGTGGTGCTGGTCATCTTCCTTTTCCTCGGGCGCGCCATGGACACGTTGATCCCGGTGGTGGCGTTGCCGATGTCGATGTTGATCACCTTCATGGCGATGTATGCGCTCGGCTACAGCATCGACAACCTCTCGCTGTTGGCGCTCACGCTCTCCATTGGATTCCTCGTCGATGATGCCATTGTGTTCCTGGAAAATGCCGTGCGCCGAATGGAGGCGGGCGAAACGGCGCTGGAAGCGGCGTTCCACGGCGCGAAGGAAATCAGCTTTACGATTTTGTCGATGACGCTCTCCCTGGCCGCAGTGTTCCTGCCGCTGGTGTTCATGCCGGGGCTTATCGGACGGACTTTCCAGGAATTTGCGATTACGATCATCATCGCGATCATCGCTTCGGGCGTCGTTTCGTTATCTCTTACGCCCCTGATGTGCGCCCGGATGTTGGCGCGGCATGAGGGCGGGAAAAAAACCTGGCTCGAAAGCCGCGTGAACCGCATGCTCAAACGCGTCATTCACAGCTATGGCCACTCGCTCCATTTTTTCCTGGAGCACAAATGGATTTCCGCCCTGGCGTGGATGGTTTGCATGGTGGGCACGGTGGTGCTTTTCAAGGCCGTTCCAAAATCGTTCCTTCCGGTGGGTGACAGCGGGTTTGTTCGCGGCATTTTCCAGGTGCAGGAGGGGACATCTCCCGAGCGGATGCGCGAGTATCAGAACCAGGTAGACAAGATTTTGCGGGAGAACCCGTCCGTGAACATTGGGTACACGATCGCGGGGCTTACGGGGCGGACGCCGAGTTCGCAGGCGATCGTGCTTGCCAACCTCAAACCCGCCAAGGAGCGCCCTTCCATTGATAAAGTGATGGGGCAACTCTCCGCGGAGATGGCGAAGATCCCCGGGCTGATTCCCGCAATGCAAGCGAACCCCGTGCTGCAAATCAGCACCGGCGCAACTTCCAATCTCCAAGGCAAATTCGCCTATGCCGTGAGTGGCATTGACCCCGCCACCGTCAATGATGCCGCGCAAAAACTCATGGAAAAGCTGCGTCCCTATCCCGGTTTTCTTTTCGTCAATTCCGACCTGAAAACCAGGACGCCCAATTTGCAGATCGATCTCTTGCGCGACCAGGCTTCATCGTATCGCGTTTCGGCCAAGTCGATCCTCAACGCGCTCAGCTCAGCCTATGCGCAGAACTATATTTATCTGATCAAGAAAACGACAGACCAATATCAAGTCATCATGGAGGTTACGGATGCCCGTAGGTCCAAGCCGCAGGACCTCGAAAAAATTTACGTGAAAGCGGACGACGGCGTAACGCTCGTGCCGCTCAAAGCCGTCGCTACTTGGAAAGAAATCATAGGGCCTCAATCGGTGAACCACATCAACCAGTTCCCCTCGGTCACCATCAATTTCAACCTGGTTCCCGGAGCGGTGATCGGCGATGCCGCGAATTTCATTGAAAAAACCGCCGCCGAAACGCTGCCCTCGACGGTTCGCGGCAGCCTTCAAGGGGAAGCCCTGGTGTTCCGGGAAACCGTGGCGAGCCTTTCTTATCTCATGATTTTTGCGGTGTTCGCGATGTATATCATATTGGGTATTCTTTACGAAAGCTACGTGCATCCGATCACTGTGTTGACGGCATTGCCGGTGGCCACCGTGGGCGGTCTGGCGACGCTTCTGCTCTTTAACAAGGAAGCCTCGCTGTATGCTTTTGTCGGCATGTTCCTGCTCATCGGCATCGTGAAAAAGAACGGGATTATGATGATCGACTTCGCCCTCCAGCGCATGGCCGAGGGTCTGGATCGTGTCTCGGCGGTCCACGAGGCAAGCATGGAGCGGTTCCGGCCGATCATGATGACGACCTTCGCGGCGTTGATGGGCGCGGTGCCGCTGGCGCTGGGATTCGGTGCGGACGGCAGCTCGCGTCAACCGCTGGGATTGATCATCGTGGGGGGGCTGCTCGTTTCTCAATTAGTCACGCTATATATTACTCCGGCCCTGTTTTTATACCTGGAGGCGTTCCAGGAAAACGTGCTCGACCGCTCTTCTTTCTTCCGGTCACACCGTAAGAGTCACGTTGCGATCCAGCATGAGGAGAAAACGCCCGGCGAAGAGTAGGCGTTTACTCCTGAGCCGGGATCAGCAGCAGCGGCAGATGCGTTCGGTCGGAAACCTTGGGGGCCACGCTGCCGCTCCAGAAGGCGTCCATGCCCGCGCGCGCGGCGGTTCCCATCACGATCAAATCGACATCCAAATGCTGCGCCTCCTTGGCGATGATTTCGGTCGCGTCCCCCCGGCGGAGTTCCGCGCTGACTTCGATTCCCTCCGCGCCAAGCCTGGAGATCCACGCCGTCGCATATTTCCCCGCGTCCTCATAAGCCAGCGCGAGCATCTCCTGCGTGGTGGCGGGTAAGAGGATGCGTGAGGTGGTTTCCACTCCGGAAAGGGTCTGGTAGGTAGGCACGACCATGAGCAGTTTGAGATGCGCGCCGCAGGCTTTCGCCAACGCGGCCGCGATCGGAAGCGCCGCTTCGCGAAGTTCCGTGCCGTCCAGCGGGACCAAAAACGGCTTGCCGGTGGGAATCGGCGCGCGGCCGCTTTCCCCCGGACGCACCAGCAGCACGGGAACCTTGAGCGCGACGACCTGCTGGGCGATGCTGCCAAAGAATAGCTTGCGCAGGCCGCTTTGGCCATGGGTGCACATCATCACGAGGTCCGATTCAAATTCCCGCGCGTGGTCCACGATGGATTGCGCCACATCGGCGATAGCCACTGTGTGGACATGCATCTCCACCGGGATGCCGCTGGGGATCAATCTTTGGCGCACTCCGGCGATGTACAACTCCGCCTCGTCCGGCTTGGACAAATGCGGCTCGCCATGAACCTGCTTGGGAGCGTTGCGCTCAATGACATGGACAAGCGTGATGGCCGCCTGCAGCTTCTGCGCGAGATAAACGGCGGTGGGAAGGACCGCTTCCGAGAGTCGCGAACCGTCCAACGGGATGATGAGGCGCTTAAACATGGGGTGCTCCGCTGAATGTCTGGTACAAGAGATAAGCGTTGAGGGCGACAATAATCGCCGCGACACCAATGGTCACACCCGTGGTGATGGGGTGGTTCACCAATTCGCCCATCAAATCCTTGCGCCGGGTAAAAAGGATCAGCGGCACAAGTGCAAATGGCAGGCCAAAACTGAGCACAACCTGGCTCACTACCAGCGAGCGCGTGGGATCAAATCCGATCGCAATCACGACAAGCGAAGGGATCATCGTGACACCGCGCCGCAACCAAATCGGGATTTTACGGCGCAAAAACCCTTGCATGATAACCTGCCCCGCCATGGTGCCCACCGAAGCGGAGGACAATCCCGAAGCCAGCAGCGAGACAGCGAAGACCCAGCTCGAGGCCCGGCCCAGCAGCGGTTCGAGCGTGCGATGGGCTTGCTCCAAGGTGGCCACTTCCGTCAGCCCGCCTTTGAAAAACGTCGATGCCGCCATAATGAGCATTGCCGCGTTCACCAGGCCCGCGATCCCCATCGCAATGGAGACGTCGATCAACTCGAACCGAAACAGCCGCCGCGCCCGCTGCGGATCGCGCGCTGTAATCCGATTTTGCGTGAGCGCGGAATGCAGGAAAATCACATGGGGCATGATCGTTGCACCCAGCATGGCCGTGGCCAGCAATACGGCGTTTGCGGGCAGGATCGGCACCACCGAATGATACGCCACCTGTCCCCAATCCGGCGGGCTGAACCATGTCTCCAACAGATACGAGACCGCAATGACCCCCACGAGCACGCTGATCACGGCCTCGATCCTCCGGAACCCGCGTACTTCCAGGCCCAGAATCAAAAAGGTGACCACGGCTGTCGCCATTGCTGCCGGAAAAAGAGGGATGCCAAAGAGCAGGTTGAACCCAATCGCTGCTCCCATAAACTCGGCGAGATCCGTAGCCATCGCGACGATTTCCATCACCCCCCACATTCCCCAGACCACCGGTTTGGGAAAATGGTTGCGGCAATGTTCCGCGAGATTCGCCCCGGTGGCGATCCCCAGCTTGGCCGAGAGCGCCTGGACCAGCAACGCCATCAAATTGCTCGCCACCACCACCCAAAGCAGGGTGTAGCCGAATTGCGATCCGGCCTGGATGTTGGTCGCAAAATTGCCGGGATCCACATACGCCACGCACGCGATGAACGCCGGCCCAAGAAACGGCAGTAACCGGCCCAACCCCCGTTTCGCGCTCTGGCCCTCCAGCACATCCATGGCGGCCTGGACCGTCCTCGTATCGCCGGATTTGATGCTCCCGGCGGGGGGCTCCGACTTGGCGCGCTCGAATCCCTCGGGGAGCGGATCGGGCGAAAAGTTAGGCATGGCTAACTTTATTGGGTAAACCGTTATCTTGTCAACCTGATCTCACGAAACAGGGCCAACCCGCTTGATCTCTTAAATATATTCCACCAAATCCTTCGCCTCAAAACGCACCTTCGCCAGGCTGGCATACGGATCATCCGTAGCGCGATACCCGGTTGGGCAAGCCGCTGCGGTGGCCAGGCCCCGGTCGGTGAGACCGAGAATCTCGTCATATTTCGCGGGCTCCAACCCCTCCATCGGGCAGGTGTCGATCCCGAGTAGCGCCGCGGAAGTCATGAAATTCCCAAACGCAATATAGGACTGCCGCAGGTTCCATTCCTGGATTTGATCCTGCAACGGTCCTTTGATGATCTTATCGACCAACAAACTGCGATATCCGGCCAGCGATTCGGGAGTCACGCCCCGCACCTCGACAATCCGTTGCAGAAACGTGTCAATGTGATCGAGGTCCATCTCCTTTTTGTAGGCAAACACCACGAGATGGGAGCAATCGGCCACCTGCCGTTGATTCCAAGAAACCGGCACCAGCGCCTCTTTGGTGGCTTGATCCGTGATCACAATAAATTTCCACGGCTGGAGGCCGAAAGAGGAGGGAGTGAGCATAAGCGCCTCTTCGAGAGCGCTCCAGGTGGCTTGGGGGATTTTGCGCGTGGGGTCAAATTTTTTCACTGCATAACGCCAGCACAGAGAGCGGACAAGGGAGTCGGTGGAGATGGGAGTTATTTGCATGGTTGTTATGCCTTTGGAGTCGAGGCGAGGTTCATGTTAACGTCTGGCACCGGGCTGCGCACTCGAAAACCGCGAACGCAAAAATAAAACCGGATGAAAAAACACTTGCAGGAAGAGCGGCATACCCCCATATTCGCCGCCCACTTGCGATGACCCTATCGTCCAGCGGTTAGGACACCGCCCTTTCACGGCGGTGACACGGGTTCGAATCCCGTTAGGGTCGCCATCAGCCTCAACGACTTACGTCGATCAGGTTGACTTGCATGACAGTTGCATGACAAAAAATGCAACTGCC
>JAPLTE010000045.1 GCA_026398235.1 Verrucomicrobiota bacterium | reverse complement strand
CGCAATCGCCGCTTTTTCCTCGCGCGTGGCGACGTTGATGCTCGTGAAATCCTGCGCGCTCTGGGCCGCCTCCAATTGCGTGAAATGCACGACATAGACCGGGCCCTTGCCGCCGGTGACGAGGTTTTCCAGCGTTTGCGAAAGCGGCGTTTCGCTGTAGGAAAATTCCAGCGGCACCGGCCGGTCCTGGCTTTGTACCGTGACGGTGGGACGCCCGTTGAGCCGGGTCAGTTCCTGCTCGAAAAACGCGGTTTCGCCGAGCGTGGCCGACATCAAAAGAAAGCGGGCTTGTGGCAGCGCCAGAAGCGGGATTTGCCAGGCCACGCCGCGTTCGCGGTCGGCGTAGTAGTGAAATTCATCCATCACCACGTCCGCGACATTGGCGAGCGCCCCCTCGCACAGGGCGATGTTGGCGAGAATCTCGGCGGTGCAGCAGAGGATCGGCGCATCCCGGTTTACCGTGGCGTCGCCGGTGCTCAGTCCGACGTTCTCCGGGCCGAACTCCCGGCAAAGCGCGAGCCATTTTTCGTTCACGAGCGCCTTGATGGGGCAGGTGTACACCGACCGCTTGCCTTGCGAGAGCGCCTTGAAATGCAAGGCCGTGGCCACCAAGGATTTCCCCGACCCGGTGGGAGTGTTCAGGATGACGTTGTGTTCCTCGAAAAGCTCAAGAATGGCGTTTTCCTGCGCCGGATACAGTTGCAGCCGTTTGGATTGGACGTAATCGAGGAACCGCTCCAGAAGGAGGTCGTTGCCGGGCACGCCGCCCTCGGGGAGGGTCGGGAGGATGAGGGGAGGGCATGCAGGCATGGCGCTACTGTGGCGGTTTTCGCCCCCGGCGACAACCTTCTCGCGTCTTGTTTTTGCGCGGGGCACTGTTAGTTTAGAGGCATGAACAAGCCCGTCGTGGAAGTCAAGGTGCGCGCGGTGTTGCCCACAGCCGCAGGGCGTGCGGTTTTTCTCGGCAATGAAACCAAGTCGTTTGTCATTTACGTGGATGAAAACGTCGGCGGTGCAATCACCATGTTTATGAGCGGCGCGCCCAAGGAACGCCCGCTCACGCACGATTTGATGGGCCACCTCATGACCGCCCTGGGAGCCAAGGTGGAGCGGGTCATCATCAACGACATGAAAACCGCCACCTATTTCGCGCGCCTGATTGTGAGCGCCGAGAACGAGTTGCAGGCCAAGAAAATCATCGAGCTCGACGCCCGCCCCAGCGACTGCATCGCGCTGGCCGTTGCCCAGCATGCGCCCATTTACGTGAGCCGCGAGGTTTGGGACGAGGTGGAGGACATGAGCGAGATCCTGCGCAAAATGGCCGAGGAGGCAGCGGAAGAAGGCGAGGAAGGCGATTCCGACGAGGAGAAATAACGGTTCATTTGTTCACGTGGGTTGAGGCCCGGAGGGCCGCAGGAAATTAGCCGGTGGCGCAAGCCACCGGAATATGCCCCGGCGGCATTCACCCCGGAGGGGTGGCGGATGGTGATTTTGCCTGAGGAGCAGCCGATCCTTTGTCAGATGTCCGGCTTCTGCGAATTTCCCCCGCCCCTCCGGGGCGAATGGTCCTGACTTCTACCGGTGGCTTGCGCCACCGGCTAATTTCCGCAGGCCCTTCGGGCCAAAGAATATCCGACCAGTCTGCACTAACTTTTCGGATGAACCAAAATAACGCGTGCAGGAGATCGGCAAAATGCTGGTTGGGCGGGGATTGTGTTAGCTCTCATCGGCCTCTTTGTTTGGAAGCTGGGCGACCGCATTCCGCTCGGGCGGCTGCCGGGCGATTTCTACGTGCAGAAGCCGAACCTGAGCTTCTATTTTCCGCTGACGACCTGTCTTCTGCTTAGCGCGGTGCTGACGCTCGTGTTGTGGTTGTTGCGCCGGTAGTTTCCAGCGCGAGCAGTTTACGCTTCCATTCCAGCCCGAGGGCGAACCCGCCCAAGCCCCGGCTCGCGACGACCCGGTGGCACGGCACCGCCAGCAGGAGCCGGTTGGCGGCGCAAGCGCTTCCCACGGCGCGGGCCGCTTGAGGATGCCCGATTTGCACGGCCAGTTCCCGGTAGGTCACGGTCGCCCCAAACGGAATCCGCCGAATCGCTTCCCAAACGCGCTGCCGGAACGGGGAGGCTTTTGGGATTTGCAGCGGCAGCGCGGCAAGCTCACCTAGGAGATGGCGGAGCGCGTCGGATGTCAAATCCGCAGGAGGCCGTTGGGGGAGTTTCACCGCCTTGAGCCGGTCGCCAGCGTAGGTCAGTTCGACTTTCATAAGAAGAGATTTGCAATCGTCCGCGGAGCGGCCGATCCACCTTGCCGAAATGCCGGTGGATCGCGACCTCCGGGCGCGATGGGAGAGAGCCTTCCATTGCGAATGAAAAGATCGACCCTACAACACCAACCGGCAAATCCAAAAAACGACGGAGACCAGCACGGCGATCAGGAACAGGAAAAGGTAGAGGCCGTCCCGTTTTTCGGAGCGGAGCCGACGCTGTCCAAAGGCGGGATTTGCGACTGTTGCAGCGTGGTACACGTGCTTGTCCACCAAGGCGGTGCGGGAGAGGCGCGGCTCTGTGGCAAATTGCTCGCGACGGCGGCGGGTTTGCTCTTCACGCAGCCTCGGAGCCTCGTGGATCAATTGTTCGAGATGCTCTTTCTGTTTGCGCAGTTTTTCCTCCGTGTCCCGGAGTGCCGCCTGTTTGCGGTCCAGCGGCGTGGCGTTCTTTGCGCTCTTTTTTCGCGGCGTGCCGCGGTTGGGTTTTCCAAAAAACATATCAGCGCAGGAAGAAGGCAATCAGCCCGAGGATACCCAAAATGAGCAATGGCAGCGTGAAAGCGAATCCGCTCTTGAACCAGTAAACAAAATCGTGCGCTCCCCCGGAGCCGTCCATCGACTCTTCGTCCCCGGGATAACCGCCAGCGGGAGCATCGAGTTGGATCTTCGGCAGCGATTTGCTGAATTCGCCGCGCGCGTCGTCCACCGCGCTGAGCGCCTTGCTGAGTTCCCGGCCCAAATCTCCGCCCTCCCAATCTTTGGGGTTGATCGATTCCAGAATGTGGTAGTGCTGCGAAAACGCATCCTGGATTTCCTTGAGCTGTTCCACGCGCTTTTGCGCATCGTACAACTCGCGTTCCAGCACCACGGCGGCGCGGGTGAGTTTCTCGATCATCTCCGCCTTGCCGGTGTTGAGTTGTTCCTGGCGTCGGCTGAGTTCTTCGAGCTCGCGTTTTTGTTTTTCGATCGTGTCCTGCTGGCGTTTGAGCGAGAGCAGTTGTTCCTGCGCGCGCTGCACTTGCGCGTCGAGTTGTTCGGTGGAAAGCTCGTCGCCTTCGGGGAGGTCAAGAAAGGGCTCGTTGGGTTTCACGGCAGTGGGAAAGGAGAATGGCCAGCATCGTAAAGTCAAACGCCCAAAACTCCAGCTATTTTGGGGGAAAATCATGACCCCTGCCGCCTCCACCGGAGGAAAAATGCAAAAGACAAGGCTCCCCTGCCTTCAGCTACCCGGGTGCAATTAAAAGTGGTGTAATGTGGAGAAAGTCAGCAGTGAACAGGCAGCACTTTGCATTCAGCGCCAACGGCGCGACCCCATACCAGCATGGGGCAGCGCCCCATGTACCCGGAAAACAGGAGCAGGCCTGAAGGGCCGCACCATCCAACCGTGCAAAGCAATAGTGCGGGCCTACAGCCCTCTTTCCTTCTTCGCGGTAAGTCCTTGGGCGTTGCCCAAGGCTGGTA
The DNA here is from genome assembly GCA_026398235.1 of Verrucomicrobiota bacterium. Taxonomy (GTDB): domain Bacteria; phylum Verrucomicrobiota; class Verrucomicrobiia; order Chthoniobacterales; family Chthoniobacteraceae; genus UBA695. The sequence goes on along the minus strand of JAPLTE010000045.1, from coordinate 14,804 downwards.
TAGCTAGCGCCGTTGGCGCTCAAGCAAACCCTTTTAATCACGCCCCAGCTACCCCTCCACCCCAATGGCCTGCTCTTTTCCGTTTATCGGCAACTCGCCCTCCCCGCTAAGTGTATTTGAGCACTTCTTCGATGGTCGTTTCGCCGTCGTAAATGCTGCGCAGACCGTCCTGGCGCAAGGTTTGCATGCCCAGCTCGATCGCCTTTTGCCGCAAGACCACGCTCGGAGCGCGCTCGTTGATGAGTTCGCGGATCGGGTCGGATACGTCGAGGAGCTCGTAGATGCCTTTTCGGCCTTTGTAGCCGGTGTGGTTGCACGCTTCACATCCTTTTCCGTAGAAGAAATTTTTGTCGCCGATGTCATGCGGCGAGAGGCCCAGTTGGGAAAGCACGGCTTCGTTGGGCTCGTACGGGGTGCGGCACTTTTGGCAAATCTTGCGGATGAGCCGCTGGGCGAGCACGGCTTCGATGGAAGCCGAGATCATGAACGGCTCCACGCCCATGTCGATCAAGCGGGTGATCGCGCCGGGGGCGTCGTTGGTGTGGAGGGTGGTGAAGACTAGGTGGCCGGTGAGGGAGGCCTGGATGGAAATCTGCGCCGTCTCCACGTCGCGCGTTTCGCCGACCATGATGCGATCCGGGTCCTGCCGCAAAAAGGCGCGCAGCACGCGGGCAAAGTTCAGGCCGATGCTCTCCTGGATGGGCACCTGGATAATCCCCTCGATGTCGTATTCCACAGGGTCTTCCGCGGTGAGGATCTTGGAGTCAATCGTGTTGATCTCGTTGATGCAGGCGTAAAGGGTGGTGGTTTTGCCCGAACCGGTGGGGCCGGTGACAATGAAGATGCCGTTGGGCTTTTCGATGGTCTCCAGGATGTAATTGTGGATGTATTCCGGCATCCCGAGCGCTTTGAGGCTCAGGTTGACGGTGGAGCGGTCGAGCACGCGGAGCACGACGCTTTCGCCATATTGCGTGGGCAGCGAGGAGACGCGCAAGTCCACCTGGCGGCCCGCCGTGGTCAACTGGATGCGGCCGTCCTGCGGGAGGCGGCGCTCGGCGATGTTCATGTTGGACATGACCTTGATGCGCGAGATCACCGGCAGGGCCAGATGGATGGGCGGGGGAGCCATCTCGTAGAGAGCACCGTCCACCCGGTAGCGGATTTTGAACTCCTCTTCAAACGGTTCAAAGTGAATGTCGCTGGCCCGGTCTGCGATGGCTTGAGCCAGCACCAGATCGACGTAGCGAATAATCGGCGTCGAGTTGGCTTCGGCTTCCACTGCCTTCAAGTCCATGCCATCGGAGCCAAATTCCACGTGCGTTCCCAATTCGCTGAGCACATCGTCGAGGCTGCTGGCGTCCGCGCCGTAGCAGCGCTGGATCAAGTTCTGCACATGGACAACGGAGGCGACCACCACGTAAATATCCATCCCGAGCGCGAACCGGAGGTCTTCCTGGACCTGGCTGTTGAGCGGGTCGATCAAAGCGAGCGTGACGGCAGCGCCATTCATGCCGATCGGCAGCGCCCCGTGCATCCGGGCCAATCCGCTCGGAACAAGAGCCAGGATTTCCGCAGGCGGCTCAAACTCCGCCAGATCCAGATACTCCGTCCCAAGATAGGCGGCCAGCGTCTGGTAAAACTGATCTTCGGTGGCGAACCCCAGATCGACCAGAACTTCCTCGATGGATTTGCCGGAACTGAGGAGTTCAGCCGTGATGTCATCGACCTGGCTGCGATCAATGATCTTCTGCTCCACAAAAATTTCGATGACTTGATTTGCGTTCATAACGACGATGATTTCGAAGCTTTTTTCTGGGCGCGAACGGCCAATTGGGCTGCCAGTTCGCGATCTTGCGCTTTGTTCATGACCTCCTCGTAGCTGATCAGCCCCCGGGCAAAGAGGTTCACGAGGGAGGCTTCCAGCGAAAGCATTCCCTCTTCCGCGCTGGTCTGCACGACGGTGGTGATTCCGTAGGTTTTGTTTTCGCGGATCAACGCCGCGACGGCGGAAGTATTGATCACCACTTCAAACGCAGCGACGCGGCCCTTGCCGTCGGCGCGCGGAAGCAGGATTTGAGAAATCACGGCGCGCAACGTGGAGGCGAGCTGCGTGCGCACCTGGTTTTGCTGCGCGGCGGGAAAGGCGTCCACAATGCGGTCCACCGTGCGGACGGCTCCGGTGGTGTGCAGGGTGGAGAAGACGAGGTGGCCCGTCTCGGCTGCGGTCACGGCGGCTTCCATGGTTTCGAGGTCGCGCATTTCGCCCACAAGAATCACGTCCGGGTCCTGGCGCAAGCCGCGTCGCAAGCCGTCGGCGAAACTCGGGAGGTCTACGCCGACTTCGCGCTGGTTGACGATGCCGCGCCGATGTTTGTGGACGTATTCGATCGGGTCCTCAATCGTGAGAATATGCCGCGCGGAAGTCTCATTGATAATATTGAGCATGCTCGCGAGTGTGGTCGATTTGCCCGAGCCAGTCGGCCCTGTCACGAGCACCAGCCCGCGCGGCAGATCGAGCAAAGACCGGATGCAGGGGGGGACGCCGATTTCCTCGAGCGTCAAAAACCGGCTGGGCAGCAACCGCGCCGCAATGGCCAGGCTGCCGCGTTCCCGGTAGAGATTGATCCGGAAGCGCTGGTCGCGAAACGAAAGGGCAAAGTCTGCGCTTCCCTCGCTGTTGAGGCGCTGGATTTGATCCTCCTCGCCGATCTCGCGGCACAACGCCTCGGTTTCTTCCGCGGTCAGCGCGGGCATTTTAAGCGGCACGAGATTCCCCTTGATGCGCAGCACCGGCGAAATCCCCACGCTTACGTGAAGATCCGAGGCGTCCTCGTCGATCATCAAGCGAAGCAAATCTACCATGGGGGCGGTGGCCATTGGATGGGGAGGGAGGCGCGCCGGGTCAGTTGGCGTCGGACATGGTGGCGGAAATCACTTCCTCCGCCGTGGTCATCCCGGCGAGGACTTTGCGCACGCCGTCTTCGCGCAGGGTGCGCATCCCCAGTTCGCGCGCGCGGCGGCGAAGCTCCACCGTGGAAGCTCCTTCGTTGATCATGTGGCGCACTTCGTCGTCGATCAGGAAAATCTCGAAAATGCCGAGCCGCCCCTTGTACCCCAGCTTGCGGCAGGAATCGCACCCGACCCCCCGCATCACGCTGGCGTTTTCCAGTTGGGAACGCTCCAGGCGCAGCCCGCGCAGTTCGGCATCGGTGAGTTCGTGCGGCACCTTGCACTTGGGGCACAACCGGCGCACGAGGCGTTGCGCGACAATCGCGCGCACGGCGCTGGAAACCAGGAACCGTTGCACGCCGATATCCACCAAACGGGCGACGGCGCTCGGGGCGTCGTTGGTGTGCAGGGTGGAGAAAACGAGGTGGCCGGTGAGACTCGCGTTGATGGCGATGCTCGCCGTCTCCATGTCACGAATTTCCCCGATCATGATGATGTTCGGTGCCTGGCGCAACATACTGCGCAATGCCGCCGGGAAGGTCATCCCCACGTCCGCGTTCACCTGCACCTGGTTGATGCCGTTCATCTGGTATTCCACCGGGTCCTCGACGGTGATGATCTTGCGATCCGGGCGGTTGATGTAATTCAAGCACGCATAGAGCGTGGTCGATTTACCCGAGCCGGTGGGGCCGGTGACGAGCAGGATCCCATCGGGCAGTTGGAGAAGCTGTTCAAAGGTCGCCTGGTCGTCGCTCAAAAAGCCGAGCTGCGGAAGTCCAAGCTGAAGCCCGGTTTTGTCGAGGATACGCATGACCACGCTCTCGCCGTGGTTGGTCGGGATGGTCGAAACGCGCAAATCCAACTGGCTCTTGCCGATCTTGACCTGGATGCGTCCGTCCTGCGGCAGGCGCTTCTCCGCGATGCTCATGGAGCCGGTCATGATTTTCAGACGGCTGACAATCGCGTGCTGGAGTTTCTTGGGTGGGCTCTGCATCTCGTGCAGCACGCCGTCCACACGGAAGCGCACGCGGAAACTCTTCTCCAGCGGTTCGAGATGAATGTCGCTCGCCCGCATTTTGTAGGCTTCCAGCAAAAGCATTGTCACCAGTTTGATGATCGGAGCGTCGGCCTCTTCCCCGCCGCCTTCACCGATCTCGACATCCCCCCCGGGTGCAGTTTCTTCGATCCCGTAATACTTTTGAAGCGCCGCCTGGATCTGATCCGGCGCGGCGCACACCCATTCCACATCCCGTCCGATCATGTGCGTGACGGCGTCGAACGTGTCGAAATTGAGCGGATCGCTGGTGGCTATCATCAGCCCCATCTCAATGTTCGCGATGGGGATGACTTTGTAACGGCGCGCGACGTCCACCGGCACGATGTCGATCACGTCCTGGGCGATCGCCATTTGCGAGAGATCCACATACTCCATGCTGGAGTGGGCGGCCAGGGCCCGCAGAACATCGTTTCGCGAGACGATTTCCTTGGAAATCAGCGATTCGATGACGCTTTGGCCCGGTTTGGCAGTCGCTTTGGCCTCCTCGACTTGCGCTCGGGTGACGAGGCAGGTGTCCAGAAGAAGCTCTATAATGTAATCTTCGTTGTTTGTCACAGGGGGAGAAATGGGTGAAACCCGCTCAACGTAGGGGTGTGCCGGGCTGATGTCAATATTGTGACCATCGGATTTCAGGGAGGATTCACGCCTTTAAAATCCCGATTTATAGCTAGCCAAAAAAAATCAGTGCCTTCGTTGTCCTCGTCCCAGGCTCCAGCTTGGGAACGAGATCCCAACAAGATCCAATAGATCAACCCATACGCGAGGCGCGGTGTGCACCCCGGATTCCCCCTCTTGCGCCCCCTCGCCGAATTTTTAGACAGCTTCTCACGAAGAGAATGGGGTTCCTTTGCGGTTCCTAGATCCCGCCTTCGAGCTCGATCAGCCGGTCCAGGGCGTCCGCGAAATCGCGGAAAGCCGCCGCTGGAAGCATGATGGTGTCCCGGCGACCGCCCACATCCTCGGTAATTTTCAAAAATCGGCCCCGGTTGTTTTCCTTGAGGTCGAGAAAGAAGATTTTGCGGTCCGAGACGATCTTTTCCGATGCCAGCGGTTCATTGACCGGGCGCTCTCCAGATTCATTAATCATATGCTTTGATGCCATCTGCCCGGGTGACCCTCACCCGCACTCATGGGCAGTGCTACTTTACGAACCCTTTTCGCGCGTGCAACCAGAAGATGCACGGAAAACGAAAAATAAATCCGCCTACAACCCCATCGCTTTGCGCACGCGGGTGAGCGTGACGTTGGCCAACTCATTGGCCCGCGCCGCGCCGCGCCGGAGCACTTCGTCGATGGTGCCAGGATCGCGCTCGATCTCTGCGCGCCGGGCGCGCGCCGGGGCAAAATGGTCCCAAATGGCGGCAAATAGCCGTTTTTTGAAGTCGCCATAACCGAAGCCGCCTGCGCGGAAATCGGCTTCCATCTGCGCCACATCGGTCGGGGAGGCAAAGAGGCGGTAGAGCGCCACGATGGAGGAGGTGGCGGGATCTTTGGGGGCTTCGACCGGGGTGGAGTCGGTGACGATCCCCATGATTTTCTTTTTGAGCACCTTTTCCTCCAGGAACAGCTCGATCGTGTTGTCGTAGCTCTTGCTCATTTTCTGCCCGTCGAGGCCGGGAATGGTGGCCAGGTCCGGGAGAATGCTCGGTTCGGGCAACCGCAGCAGGCCCGCGCCGAAGGTCTCGTTCATTTTGATGGCGAGATCGCGGGTGACTTCCACGTGCTGCTTTTGGTCGCGCCCCACCGGGACGATGTCGCTGTCGTAGATGAGAATATCCGCCGCCATGAGCACCGGGTAGGCAAACAGACCGTGCGAGGCGGCAAAGCCCTTCGCAATGGCATCCTTGTAGGCGTGGCAACGCTCCAGGAGCCCCATCGGCGTGAGCACCGAGAGCAGCCAGGTTAATTCGCAGACCTGCGGCACGTCAGATTGCTTGAACAGGGTCGCCTTGGCCGGGTCGAGCCCGCACGCGAGGAAATCGAGCGCCACGCCGCGGGTGTTGGCGCGCAGGGCGGCGGGATCGTGCACGGTGGTGAGCGCGTGGTAATCGGCGATGAAATAGAGCGCCTCTCCCTTGTCCTGCCAATCGATGGCAGGGCGCATCATGCCAAAGTAATTGCCGATATGAAGGCGGCCTGTCGGTTTGATTCCAGAAAGAATGCGGGGCATTGGCATGATTTTGGCAAGAGGCGCGAACGAATCAAGCCATTGTTTTGGCCTCAAAACGGGAATGAAATAGCCGCAAAAAAGCGCAAAAGACGCAAAAACAGAGACTTAACCTGAACCAACGATGGAGTGCCGATGCCTTCTTGGCATGAGTTGCACCTCCTTTATTTGCGCATTTTGTGCCTTTTTGCGGCAAATCCTCTTCCCGGTTTTAGGCTCTCGAACCCGCCCGCATCCGATGCTTGGAGCGGGGATTATGCGACTTCAAACTATCGGGATCGACAAAAGCTACGGCGCGACCCGGGCGTTGCGCAACGTGCAGCTTGCCGTGGCGGCGGGGGAGATTCACGCGTTGCTCGGGGAAAATGGCGCGGGAAAGAGCACCCTTGTCCGCTTGCTTGCCGGTGTGGAACGGCCCGACCGGGGAATCCTACTTCTGGACGGCCAGCCTTTTGCCCCGCGCGGGCCGCTCCAAGCCCGGCGGGAGGGGGTGGCCGTGGTGTGCCAGACTCCGATGCTCGCGGGCGATCTCACCGTGGAGGAGAATCTCCTTCTCGGGAGCGAACCGGCCCGGTGGGGTTGGATCGACCGTCGCCAAAGCCGGGAACTTGCTCGCGCGGCGCTGGCCGAACTTCAAAGCGAGGATCTCCCGCTGCACGCGCGCGCGGGCTCGCTTTCGTATGCCGACCAACAGCGGGTGGAGATCGCCCGCGCTTTTTTGGCCGATCCGAAACTGCTCATTTTGGACGAGCCGACCCGCTCGCTTTCCCACTGGGAAATCGCCCCCCTTTTCGCGGCGCTCCGGCGCCTGGCGGAGCGCGGCATCTCGATCCTCTACATCAGCCATTTTTTGGAGGAATCCCTCGCGCTCTGCTCGCGCTACACCGTGTTGCGCGATGGGGAGGTGGTCGGCTCCGGGGCAATAAAGGAGATGGATCGCGCGGGGTTGATCCGGCAGATGGCCGGGCACGATTTTAGTGAAGTGTTTACCCGGTCGCGGCGGTGCCTGGGGCTGCCGCTTTTGCAGCTCAAGCAGGTTTCGGGGCAGGCGAGCCCCCGGGAAATCGACCTGACCTTGCGCGAAGGGGAGATTCTTGGTCTGGCGGGACTGGACGGGGCGGGACGTTCGCAAACCTTGCGGGCTATCTTTGGGTTGGCCCGTTTGCGCAAGGGGGAGATCTGGCGTGAGGGGAGGCGTTCCCGCCGCCCCGCCCCGCCGCGTCGATGGCGCACCGGCATCGGCATGGCAGGCGAGAATCGCAGCGAAGGCATTCTGCCGAGTATGCCCATTGCCGATAACCTGACCCTTACGTGTTTGAGCCGCTTTAGTTTGCTGGGATTTCTCTCCAGAGAGCGCCAATGGTTCACGGCGCTGGATTGGATGGAAAAATTGGGCGTTCGGGCGCGAAATCCGCGTCAGGCGATGGATGAACTTTCCGGGGGGAACCAACAAAAAGTGATCTTGGGACGGCTGCTCCTGCACCGGGCCGCCGTGCTCCTTTTGGATGAGCCGACCCGGGGGATCGATGTGCGGACCAAAACGCAGATTTACCAGTTGATCGACTCCATCGCCGACGAGGGCAAGGGGATTCTCTTGGTCAGCTCCGACCCCGCCGAACTCCTCGGGCTCTGCGACACGGTGGGGATGTTGCGCGGCGGGCGGTTGGTGGAACTGCGCCCGGCCAAAGAGTGGACCGAACCCGAAATTATCGCCGCAGCGATGGGCCCGCCATGAGCAAGGATTCACCACAGAGGACACGAAGAGCACGAAGGAGGAAAAGATGAGCTTGAAACGCCTGATCGGGCTGGCTGCTCCGTTCCTGGCACTGGGGTTGATCGTGCTCGCCTTCTCGCTGCTCCACACTCCGGAAGGCCAGCCGGTGCGCGATTTTTTTCTCACACGGGACAACGCGCGGTTCATTGCCGCCCAGGGGATCGTGATCGCGCTCGGCACGCTGGGGATGGCCCTGGTGCTTTTAAACGGCGGGATCGACCTCAGCGCCGGGGCTTGCGCCGCTCTGTGCGGGGTCGTTGCCGCAAAGCTGCTCCATCACGGCTCTGCGGGAATGACGGTTTTATTTGCAGCGGCGCTGACGGGCGGCGCTGTCGGTCTGCTTAACGGCTCGATGATTGCCCGATTGCGCATCGCTCCGTTGATCGTCACTTTGGGAATGTTCGGCGTGGCGCGCGGCTTGGCACGCTGGGTTGCGGCAGATGCGCCCATCCCATTGCCTCAACGGCTTTCGCTCAATGCCTGGGTCGCTCCGCTGCCCGCCCTCTCCTGGCTGCTCGTGGCTCCGGGGGTCTGGATGGTTCTGTTGCTGGCCGCATTTTTGGCGCTGGTCTTGTGTTCCACCGTTTTTGGGCGCCATCTGGTTGCCGTGGGCTCCAATGAAGCCGCGGCAATTCTGTGCGGGGTGCGCGTGCGCCTGACGAAGATGCTCGTTTATGCCGTGGCGGGCCTGTTTTTTGGCCTGGCAGGAGCGGCCCAAGCAGTCGCCCTCCAGCAGGCAAACCCGGCGGGGAGTCCGGGGCTCGGACTTGATTTCATCGCGGCCGCCGTGATCGGCGGGGTCAAGCTGGGGGGCGGGAGCGGGGGCATGTTCGGAGCGCTCCTGGGCGCGCTCACGATGACGGTGCTCCAAAACGGGTGCCAGCAAGCCGGTTGGCCGGTGCCCATCCAGGAAATGGTGATCGGTTGCGCGATTATTGTCGCCGTGGGGCTGGACCAGTTCCGGCATGTGCGGCCGTGAACGTGAGCCGCAAAAAGGCGCAAAGGAGAGAGGGATTGCACATGGAGAGGCGCTGCCCATCGTGCCCGGTCGCGCCCCCCCCCCAAGCGCTTTTGGCAAGGTGGATCGACCGCTCCGCGGGCGATTCCGGGAGGGTGGCGTGGAAAGCAATCTCCTTTGTGCTTTTTGCGGCATTTTAGTCAAACGCACACGAGAGCGCGAGGGCGGCGCGGAGTTGTTTGAGATAGGTGCGGCGGGGAATCTCCACGGCGCCAAACGAGGCAAGATGGGGCGTGACCCATTGCAAATCCAGCAGCACGAACTTCCGTTCCTTCATCCGTTGCACTAGCGCGTGCAGTGCCACTTTGGACGCGTCCGTTTCCCGGTGGAACATCGACTCTCCAAAAAACGCCCCCCCGAGCGCCACGCCGTAGAGGCCGCCCGCGAGCGTGTTCCCGTGCCATGCCTCCACCGAATGGGCGAACCCGAGTCGGTGGAGTTCCACGTAGGAGCGGACAATTTCCGCATCGATCCACGTTTCGTCGCGCTCCGCGCAGGCGTGCATGACAGCGTTAAACGCCGTGTTGAAGCGTACCTCGAAACGGTTCTTTTTCAGCGCCCGGGCGAGCCCATGCGGCAGGTGGAAGGCGTCCAGGGGGAGCACGCCCCGGGGATCCGGTGAAAACCACGCGATATCCCCCCCGGGCATTCCCATCGGGAAAAGGCCTTGCGCATAAGCGCCCAGGAGGAGGTCCGGTTCGATCACAACCCGCAATTTGCCCGGTTTAGACCCACCCGGCAAGGTTTCATAAGGCGCACCCTGAAAGCCGTCGGAATTTCCCAAAAACAAGATAGCCGATGAGGACGACACAGAAAATGGCGAGAAGGCGCATGACGGTGTAGTTTAACCCCGCGGCAGGCATTGGAAACCAAAACCGAGGGGATCAACGTTTTTGCGGTGACAAAGCCTCGGGTTCTCCGTCATGATGGCCCTGCGGCAATCCCGCAATAAAATCGAGTTTTGCAAGCGCGCCGCATGGGCTTGAACCGATTTGCCAAGAACGCTCTCCTATGAATCAAAGAACTCTAGACGACGGAAATCTCGGCGCGCTTCTTGGCGCACATCACGGCGATCCCTTTGCGGTGCTCGGTATGCACCAGGCGGGAGAAAATCTGGTAATCCGCATTTTTCGGCCCGACGCTTGCGAAGTGGTGGTCGAGGCGGTGGATGATCCCAAGCGCACCTACCCGGCAGTGCGCTACCATGATGCCGGTTATTTTGAGGCCCTGATTGGCGACTCCCAGGAACGGTTCGCCTACCAACTCCGTTGCACCGGCTACACCGGCAACCAATGGACCGTGCGCGACCCGTATTCCTACGGCCAACTGCTCGGGCCGCTGGATTTGCATCTTTTCGCCGAGGGCAACCATTGGCAGCTGTACGAAAAATTCGGGGCGCATTTGATGGAATGCGGGGGAGCCTGGGGCTGTTTCTTCACCGTTTGGGCCCCCAATGCACAGCGCGTGAGCGTCGTGGGGGACTGGAACAGTTGGGATGGACGGGTCCACCCGATGCGCAAACATCCCGGAGCGGGGGTCTGGGAAATCTTCATCCCCGGGGTGAGGGAAGGGGCGCATTACAAATTTGAATTAAAGGGGTGCCACGGGAACATTTTCTTGAAGAGCGATCCGTTCGCTTTTTACGCCCAGCACAGCCAGAGCACGGCCGGGATCGTATTCGATCTGCACCGTTACGCTTGGGCGGACGACGCCTGGATGCAGACGCGACCGACCAAGGAATGGCAGCACAGCCCCGTCAGCATTTACGAGGTTCACCTCGGCTCCTGGGCGCGGATTCCCGAAGAAGGCAACCGTTCGCTCTCGTACCTGGAATTTTCCGACCGGCTCCTCGATTACGTCTGCGACATGGGCTACACCCATATCGAGTTGATGCCGGTGGCCGAGCATCCCTTTGACGGCTCCTGGGGATACCAAGTGACTGGGTATTACGCGCCGACCAGCCGGTTTGGCAATCCGGACGAATTCCGTCATTTTGTGGACAAATGCCATCAGCGCGGCATCGGGGTGATCCTTGACTGGGTGCCGGGCCATTTTCCCAAGGACGCCCACGGTTTGGCGGAGTTTGACGGCACCGATCTCTACGAACATGCCGACCCGCGCCAAGGCGAGCATGCCGACTGGGGCACGCTTATTTTCAATTACGGGCGCAACGAGGTGCGCAATTTCCTCGTGGCCAACGCCCTCTTCTGGCTGGAGCAATACCATATCGACGGCCTGCGCGTGGATGCGGTCGCCTCGATGCTCTACCTCGACTACTCGCGCCAGCCCGGCGAGTGGATTCCCAATTGCTTCGGCGGCCGGGAAAACCTGGAAGCAATCGCCTTTTTAAAGCAGTTCAACGAAGTTTGCTACGGGCGCAATCCCGGCATCCTCACGATTGCCGAGGAATCGACCGCGTGGCCCGGCGTTTCGCGGCCCACGTATTTGGGCGGGCTCGGGTTTGGGCTCAAATGGAACATGGGATGGATGCACGATTTCCTTTCCTACATGGGCAAGGACCCGATCCACCGGCGCTTCCACCAGGGCGAAATCACCTTCTCGCTCCTGTATGCTTTCCATGAGCATTTCGTGCTCGTGTTGAGCCATGATGAAGTCGTCCACGGCAAGCGTTCCTTGCTGGATAAAATGCCCGGCGACCTGTGGCAGAAATTTGCGAATTTGCGGATGTTCTATGCCTGGATGTATGCGCATCCCGGCAAGAAACTGCTCTTCCAGGGGTGCGAATTTGGGCAATGGGAAGAATGGAACCATGAAAAGAGCCTTGACTGGCATTTGATGCAATACCCGATGCACGACGGGTTGCGCCGGATGGTTCAGCACCTCAACTGGGTCTACAAAAACGAACCGGCGCTCTGGAGCATGGACGATTCTTATGAAGGATTTGAGTGGATCGACTTCCACGACGCCGACGATTCGGTGGTTTCGTTCATTCGCAAAGGCAGCGATGGGTCCGCGCTCGTTTTCATCGTCAACGCCACCCCGGTGGTGCGCGAATGGTACCGCGTGGGGGCTCCCGGCGAAGGTTGGTATGAGGAGATCATCAACACGGATGCCGAAACCTATGGGGGCAGCAATGTGGGCAACTACGGCGGGCAACATGCCGAGCCGATCTGGTGGCAGGGAAAAAGCCATTCACTGACTTTGAAGCTCCCGCCGCTCGCGGTGGTCGGCTTCAAGCGGCATCCTTATCCCCCGGCAGTTCCGGAGACAACCGCCGCGAAACCGGTGGTCGATATTCCAGAGCCGTGAGTGCGGTTTTCAAAAAACGATTCTATCCAAAAAAAACGGATTGCGAAACGGCATCTTCACGATAGGGTGACGTGCAGCATCCTTCCAAACTCCACCAGAATATGAAATTTCATCGTTCCAGCAAGGGTTTTACCCTCATTGAACTCCTCGTCGTCATCTCCATTATCGCCATTCTTGCGAGCTTGGCCGTCCCTGCGGTCACCAGTGCGCTGGTGAAGGGGCAACTCATTGGCGCTGTGAATAGTTGCCACCAAATCCATTTGGCGGCATTCTCGATGGCCACCGACGCGGCCACCAACAGCGATTCCACCATCGGCTGGCCCGGCGATGTCACTTCCGTATCCACGCAGGATGATTATGTGAAGCTTTTGGTAAACAACGGGTATCTCAATGGCGCCGATTTGAAAGTGTTCGCGACCGCCGGCATCAAAGCTCCGCAAACCATGGGTTCGGGCACGAACATCGGAAGTTTCGTCAGTGGAACCAATAGCGCCTTTTGCATTTACAAGGTTAAGGAGACCGACCAGGCCAATGCCATTTTCCTTTCCACCAAGAATTTCGATGCGACGCAACCCGGCACTTTCCCGGCTGCGGAAGCCCCCTTTGGCGCGAAAGGGTTTGTCCTTTGCCGCAAAGCGGGTGATGCCTCGGTATACAAGACGGTGACCTCTGCCACTGGCAGCTATTTTACTTCCGGGACCATCAACAAACTTTCGGACTAAACCCCAAGCTCGTTTTACAAGCGCAGGCCCTGTTCGAGGGGTCTGCGCTTTTTTTACGTCCGCAGCCCGAGAGTTGGCGCAGTGCCGTCCCGGCTGTGGGTTTCGGCGTCCCGCCGAAACACGCCTCACGCGCTGCAGATGCTCTACATGTGGTCAACCAGCATGGGGATGGAACAGGGCAGCCACTTCGGCGCTCAATGTTCTGGCGGTAAATGGTTTTTGCAAGCATCGGTGGACCTGGAGTGCGCACAATGCATTTTGGCTTGACTCATCGTAAAAGGCGCTGGAAACCAGAATGGGTAAATCAGGTGCCAGTTCTCGGAGAGCTCGAATCAAATGAATCCCGTCCAGATTCGGCATGCAAAGATCCGTAACCACCGCCTTGATCTCATTCGCGTAATTTAAAAAAAGAGCCAATGCTTCTTTTCCATCGCAAGCTCCCTGCACCTTCCATCCTTGGCACGTCAAAACTTCCTTCATGGCCATCAGAATTTGCTGTTCATCGTCCACCACGAGGAGCATTTCTCCATGACCTCGGGAAATCTCAGGGAGGGAGTCCGTGTTCATAAAGCCGTTGTTTGACCTCTGGTTTATTTTTTTGCCCCTGGAAGGATATTATTAAATCACCTTTAAAAAAATTTATTTTTTGAGAAAAACGAGGGATTCCTGAGGGCGTCCACTTTCGTATGGGAATGGATGCCTTGATAAATATTGAAGCAGATGCGCCTCAAGAGTTTCGCGCACTTCATGAAGGCCCGCAGCGACCGCCACCATGTCTGCCTCATTTTGAAAGGCAAACCTCGGCTCATCTCTCATGAGTTCATTGCCTTTTGCAATCTCCTCTTCCACATCTCTGGTTCTCGTCTCAAACAGTCCCCAAACCAAAACGGTCAAACCGGGCACCCATAACGCGAACACCCATCCCACCCAAGAGGGAAAAGAGAATCCGCTCATTTCTTTGCCTCCTGCCGGTAAGCGCCAGCGCCATCCTTATTGTGGGCAGATTCCTGCGAAGCCACTTTTTCAAACCATAATTTTTCCACAGCAACATACCAACAATGTTCGCAGAAAATTCCTTCCCTTTTGAAAATCGAATACTCCGCATTGGATTCCCCGCAACGGCAACATGCGGTTTTGTTTGAGCGTGCGCCACCACGCCGTATTGCCCCCACGACGCATGCCAGAATGACCAGCACATTGACTCCAAGGACCAGCATACCAAATAATATCATATCATTCCGATTTGGGCGATGGGCCGAAAAGTGAGAGGGGGCCTGCCTGATTTTTCAGCGGATGATTTAGGAGATTCATTTCTCCTGAAAGAATTTTGGGGAGAGCAAATTCCAATGCGGCGGCTGCGATCTCGGATTTGAGCGTGCGGGTCCGCGCAGATATTTCCTCGATTTCCTTGGCTGCTTTTTGGGATATGCGAATCTGGATTTTTGCATTTCGTGTCCGAAGCATCGGCAGACAATGTCAGACAAGGGCGCGCAATGTCAATATTTGTTTGATTTGTAAAAACAACGCCAGCGGTTATAATAAAAGCCATGCCCAAAGATACCAGAATCACTGTCAGGCTCTCCCACCAGCTTGCGGCCAGTTTGGAGGCGACGTGCAAGATTACGGGTCTGGATATCTCCACGGTTTGCCGCGCCTGCCTTGAAGCTTATGTGGAGCATGTCAAAGCGCACGGGGAGATTCGTCTGCCGCTAGCCATTGCGGCTAAAAGGGATCTTGTAAAAACCACCATGCCAAAAACCACCATGCCAAAAGCAGCCTCCGTCTCGGTTCGCTATTCCACGCCCAGGGCACGTTCGCGCCTCTCCCCGACTGTCAAGGAGGAGTAA
>JAPLTE010000111.1 GCA_026398235.1 Verrucomicrobiota bacterium | reverse complement strand
GGCGATCACCGAGGCCAACCCGGATGACTACCAGTCGCTGGAAATCCTCAAGGACGCGTATTGGCGGCTCGAAGACCAGTGCGAAGGGCTGGCGATCACCCGCAAGCTCGCGGATACCTACCTGCGCCTGGGCCAGTATTCCTCCGCTCTGCTCGAATACGAGGGGATTCTCCTGCACGAACCCGAGAGCGTGGAAGTGCGGGTGCTGCTTGAAGATCTTGAAACCAAGCTCAACCGGGGCAATCCGGGCGCTCCCAAAGCCTCGATTGCGCTCGACTTCGGTTTGGTGGAGATGCCTGCCTCCGACCTCGACTCTGCGGTCTCCTCCGAACCGGCACTCATTGCCACTGCGGAGACCCGGCTGCCTCAAACCCCCGCCGAACGCAAAGCCGTCGATCTTTCACTGGATCAAGATGTCAACGAACCGCTCGCGCGCTTCCTTATCCAGCACCGACTGGCCTCTCGCGAGATTGTCGAGAATGCCTTGGAGCACGTCCTCCGCCTGAATGCCGCCATTCAGGCAGACCCCGACACCCCGACCATCGCTGTCGGTTTGCTCGAAGCGATCATCGAATCCGGCGTGGACGCCGAGCCTTTGCTTGCGGCCATTCTCGACCGAACCAAATACGCCTACGCGCCGCTGGAATACTACGACATCGACCGGCAGATCGTGAAAATCCTGCCCCAGGAACTCACCTTGGGCCGAAGGGTGGTGCCGTTTGATATCGTCAGCCGTACGATGATGGTTGCCATCGACAATCCGTTTGATTTGCCGGTCAAAGCCGCCGTTCAGCAATCCGTGGATTACCAGATCCAATGGCATCTGGCCATGCCCGGCACGATCCACCGCATCCTGCGCGACAGCTACCGGCTCGCCAACTAACCCCTTTTCCCCCATGGCCGCCAAAACTTTCGGAGAACGGATCGCGGATGTCCTCATTGAGGACGGACTTCTTTTACCCAGCCAGTTGGAAGAAGTCATGGGGCTGCAAAAACAGCAGGGGGGGCGCATCGTCAAGATCCTCACCAGCAAAGGGTACGTGACCGAGCAGGATATGGTCATTTCGATTGGCCGCTGCCTGGATGTCCCTCCCATCAACCTCGCCAAGGTGCATCCAGCCGACGAAGTGACCGACCTCATTCCCAAAGAGATCGCCCGCGCTTACAAACTTTCGCCGGTCTGCAAGCTCGCCAATAAACTTTTCGTGGCGATGGCGGACCCGATGAACGTCCTCGCCTTGGACGATCTGCGCCAGCGCACGAAGCTGGAGATCATCCCGATGATCGCCACCGAGAAAGCCATTGAGGATGCCCTCTCCGGCGTGAATACCGGCGGCATGGCAATGGCCCAGGTGATGCAGGACGCGGCGGAAACCGACAGCGGCCTGGAAACGCTCCAAGAAAATCGCGATCACCTGGACCTCGATAAATCGCGCGACCCGGCCGACGACGCTCCCGCCGTCAAAGTCGTCAATTTGATCCTCATCCAGGCGCTCAAGGAAAAAGCCTCGGACATTCACATCGAGCCGTTTGAGAAATCGCTGAAACTGCGC
This sequence comes from Verrucomicrobiota bacterium, assembly GCA_026398235.1. Classification (GTDB taxonomy): domain Bacteria; phylum Verrucomicrobiota; class Verrucomicrobiia; order Chthoniobacterales; family Chthoniobacteraceae; genus UBA695. The sequence goes on along the minus strand of JAPLTE010000111.1, from coordinate 11,890 downwards.
TACCGCGTGGACGGCAATCTCATCGAAGCCAGTTCGCCGCCCAAAAGCCTCCAACTCCCCATCGCCTCGCGCATCAAGATCCTCGCCCGGCTCGACATCGCCGAGCGCCGCCTCCCGCAGGACGGCCGGTTTCGCATTCGCATCGCCGGGAAAGAAATCGACCTGCGCATCTCGTTTCTCCCCACCATCTACGGCGAAAAAATCGTCATCCGTCTGTTGGACAAAAGCGCCCTTTCCGGGTCGGTCCAGACCCTCGGGCTCGACGAACAAACGCTGCGCATTTTCAAAAACGCCATCGACGCCCCCCACGGGATGCTGCTGCTCACCGGCCCCACCGGTTCGGGCAAGACCACAACCCTGTACTCCGTCCTCCAGGAACTCAACAACCCGGAATACAACATCGTCACCGTGGAAGACCCGGTGGAATACCAACTCATCGGAGTCAACCAGGTCGCCGTGCGGCCCGAGATCGGGCTGACGTTTGCCAACGCGTTGCGCTCCATTTTGCGCCAGGATCCCGATATCGTCATGATCGGCGAAATTCGCGATCAGGAAACGGCGGATATCGCCGTCAAAGCCGCGCTCACCGGGCACCAAGTCTTGAGCACCCTGCACACCAACGACGCGGCAGGTGCCATCAGCCGTTTGGATGACATGGGGATCGAACCGTTTTTGATCGCCTCCTCGGTCCTGCTCACGTGCGCCCAACGTCTGGTCCGGCGCATCTGCTCCAACTGCAAGGAAGAGTTCCTCCCCCAGCCGGATGTCTTTGAGAAGCTCGGCATCCCGGAATTGATCGGCGAAACCTTCTGCCGTGGGGCGGGTTGTGAACGGTGCAAGGGGCGCGGCTATGCCGGTCGGGCCGCCATCCTGGAAATCCTCCCCATCACCGAACCGATCCGCCGCCTGATCGTCAAACGAGCCTCCGCCTCGGTCATCAAAAACCAGGCCGTGCAAGAAGGGATGAAAACCTTGCGCATGGCCGGCATCGACAAAGCGCGCGAGGGGATCACCACGTTGGAGGAAGTGCTGCGGGTCACCTCCGAAGATCATTAGCGGTTCTCCGCCCCCGTGGCACTGCTCTTGCTGCTAAATAGAGCCAATTCGAACCTTAGCACCCCAACCCCATGGCACGCATCGACACCTTTTTTCGCTTCATGATGGAACAGAAGGCCAGCGACCTTCATCTTTCCACCGGCAACCAGCCCATCTTGCGCATCAGCGGGGAGTTGGTGCGGGTGGACGCCCCGGTATTGGAAAATGACGATCTCAAGGCGCTCGTTTACGAAATCGCCCCGGAGATCAAGATCAAGCAGTATGAAGAAACCGGCGATGTCGATTTTGGCTATGAATACCCGGAGGTCGCCCGGTTCCGCGCCAATTTTTTCAACCAGAAAAACGGGATCGCGGCGGTCTTCCGTCTGATTCCAAGCAAGGTCCTTACGCTGGAAGAATTAGGGCTCCCGCCGGTGCTCAGAAAATTTGCCATGCTGCGCAAAGGCATGGTGCTCGTCACCGGGCCGACCGGTTCGGGCAAATCGACCACACTTGCGGCGATGATCGATTACGCGAACCTGCAGCGCAAGGAACACATCATCACCGTCGAAGACCCGATCGAGTTCGTTCACCGGTCCCAAAACTCCCTGGTCAACCACCGGGAAGTCGGGGTGCACACCCGCTCCTTCGCCTCCGCCCTGCGCGGGGCGTTGCGCGAAGACCCGGACATTGTGCTCGTGGGCGAAATGCGCGACCTGGAGACGATCGAACTGGCGCTTACGGCCGCTGCCACCGGCCACCTCGTCTTTGGCACGCTCCACACCTCCAGCGCGCCGAAGACCATCGACCGCATCATCGACGTTTTTCCGACCAACCAGCAAAATCAAATCCGCACCACGCTCGCCGAATCGCTCAAAGGGGTGGTGGCGCAGAACCTCTTCCGGCGCATTGACAAGCCGGGCCGCGTCGCCGCACTGGAAATCCTGGTCGTGGACAGCCCCATTTCCAACCTGATCCGCGAAGCCAAGACACACCAAATCCCCGGCATGATGCAGGTCGGCAAAAAGAAGGGCAATCAACCGCTCGACGACTCCATTACCGAGCACCTGCGCGCCGCCCGCATTTCCCCCGAGGAGGCGTATGACATGAGAAAACTTGAACTGGATGCGCTCCTCAAAAGCATGGTCGAGTCCCACGAAGGGATCTCCGACCTCGTGTTCGCCGTAGGGCGCCCCTTGCAGGTGGAGGCGCAGGGGGTCCTCAAAATCGCGCGCACCCCGCACAATATCCTGACGTTGACGCCCACCCAGATCGAGCGCATCGCCCTGAACATCCTCGGCGATGACCGCCGGTTGATCGGCGACCTGCTGCGAAGCGGTTCGTGTGATTGCGGCTACGGCGTGGATGAGCGGATGCGTTTTCGCGTCAATATTTTCCGGCAGCGCGGCAACTGGGCCATTGTCATGCGCCGGCTCCAGACCGACACGCCCACCATTCAAGGGCTCAACCTTCCCCCGGTCTTTGCGGAAATGGTCGAGGAAAAGAACGGGCTGATCCTCGTCACCGGCTCGACCGGGAGCGGCAAAACCACCACCCTGGCCAGCCTGCTCAACGAGATCAACCGGACCCGGTCCGTCCATATCGTCACGCTGGAAGACCCGATCGAATTCGTCCACCGGCACCAAAAAGCGACCTTTAACCAAAGGGAACTCGGAACCGATTTCGACACTTATCCCAATGGCCTGCGCGCCGCACTGCGCCAGGCTCCCAAGGTGATCCTTATGGGCGAAATGCGCGACCGCGCCACGGTGGAAATCGCGCTCACCGCAGCCGAGACCGGCCACCTGGTTTTAAGCACCATCCACACCATTGATGCGGGACAGTCGATCAGCCGTATTCTGGGGATGTTCGCCCGGGACGAGGAAAAACAATTGCGGTTGCGCCTTTCGGAGATGTTGCGTTACGTCGTCAGCCAGCGCCTGGCCCCCAAACGCAACAATGCCGGGCGGCTGCTGCTCATGGAAATCATGGGCAACAACCTGCGCACCCGGGAAGCCATCGCGTTGGGCGAAGGGGATGGGCGGGATTTCTACGATATTATCCAGGACGGGGCGACCTACGGCTGGACGACCTTCGACCAGTGCATCATCCGCGCCTTTCAAGCCGATCTCATCACTGAAGAAACCGCCCAATTGTACGCGTCGCGCAAAGGCATCGTGCAGCGTCAGATCGACCAAATCAAAAAGCAGCAGGGCTTTGCCACTGAAACCAGCAGCGGCTTGCGGCTCGATGGCTTTGGCAAACGCAAATAGAAAGCGCTTCTTGTGAATCCCATTCTCGAAAATTTTTCTCCCTCCCACGCTTTTTCCGCGCTGCTTTGCATCGATTCGCAGGAACTCGTGGAAAGCGCCTCCACCCAGTTGAGCACGCTCGGGTTTGAAGTGCACACCGCAGCCACCCCCGAGCAGGCTCTCTCCCAGTTATATTCCCGCACCTTTGAAGTGCTGTTGGTCTCCGACAGCTTCGGCGGCGGGGACGCCCAAGCCCACCCGGTACTCTCGCAACTGGCTGCCTTTGCCCTGGATATCCGACGCAAGCTCTACGTGGTCCTCATCGGAGCGAACTTGACGCCGCTTTCCAAAATGCAAGCCTTCGCCTTGAGCGTCGAACTGATCCTCCGCCCGCAGGATGTCGCCAATCTCAAAACGCTCATGGGCCAGGAACTCGTTGCGCACGAGGCATTTTACGCCCCGTTGCGGGCCACAGAGCGGCTCCTGCAAAAGGACGGATAACCTCACTTTCAAGAAGGCCCCATGATCACTTACGCCTACCAAGCTCGCAATTCCGAGGGAAAAACCGTCAGCGGCGTTGCCGACGCCATCAACGAAGAAAACGCGATCAACACCTTGATGGCCCGGGGGCTCATGGTCCTCTCCCTGGAGCAAAAAGCCGTCGGCTCTTCGAATCGGCGCGGCGTCAAAGTGAGCGACTCCGATCTCGTGCTCTTTACGCGGCAGCTAGCCACGATGGTGGAAGCCGGGTTGCCGCTCCTCACCGCCCTTACCGCCCTCTACGAACAATCTGACCCGCGCAAACAAGCCGGGCTCAGATACGTGGTCGGGGAAATCATGGCGCGCGTGCAGCAGGGGGAAACCTTCAATGAAGCAATCGCCAAACAGCCCAAGATCTTCTCTCGCCTCTATATTTCCATGGTCAAGGCGGGGGAAACCGGCGGCATGCTTTCGGATATTCTCGACCGGCTGGCCGGGTTCCTGGAATCCGCATCCCGTTTGACCAAAAAGGTCAAATCCGCCATGACCTACCCGGTCATCGTCATCCTGATCGCCCTGTCGATTACAACCTTCCTGATCGTCAAAGTGGTCCCGACCTTCGGCGGCATTTTCTCGGAATTCGGGGCAAAGTTACCGGCCCCAACGCAGTTCCTCATTGATGTAAGCGACGCGATTCGCGGCAGTTGGGTTTGGATTGTCCTCGTCATCGGCGGCACCATCTACGGCATCCGGCATTTTCTCTCAACCCAAGTCGGAACCGAACTCTGGGACCGCTACCAACTAAAGCTCCCGGTCATGGGGCCGCTGGTGCATAAGATCTGCATGAGCCGCTTTGCGCGCACCTTCGCCCAGCTCATCCGTTCCGGCGTGCCGATCCTGGAGGTGATGTCCATTGTGGGCGAAACTTCTGGAAACACGATGGTCGAGCGGGCCATCAAAGGGGTCGCGGAGGAAGTGGAAAAGGGGGATGGGCTCGGCGCTGCCATGTCGCGGCAAACCATTTTCCCGCCGATTATGCTGCGCATGGTTTCCGCCGGCGAAGCGACGGGGAAAATCGATGCCATGCTCGAAAAAATGGCCGATTTTTGGGATGAGGAAATCGAGGCGATGCTCGATGCCTTGACCTCCCTGATCGAGCCTTTCCTGATTGTATTCCTGGGCGTGGTCGTCGGCGGTATCGTGATCGCCATGTTCCTGCCGATCTTCAAGCTCAACGACATCGTCTCCGGTGCCGGAAAGCACTAGAACCGCTCTAGCTCCCCCATTGCGTGAGCGCGGCCGCGAGCACCGCCACGCCATAAACCACACCGGCCAGCGCCGCCAGCCGCCAGCGCGACTCGCTTTTGCAAATCCATTCAATCTGGTCCCGGAGCAAATACGGTTTGCCGACCCAAAAAAGCCCCAGCGTCGCCCAAACATAGGCCAGCACACTCAGGAGCAAACGGCTGGTCTCGGGCCGCAGGAACGCCGCTTCCAACACCGGTTCCGCCGCCAGGAGCAAAAACATTCCCAGCGCTCGCGCCGCCAGAAATTCCTGCACGAAAGAGAGCGTGAGAAAGTAGCTGATCGCGATGATCACGAGAAAGATCGGCCGATAGGTGGTGAACTCGCCGAGGTCAATCTGCGCAATGAGCGCGAGCGCCCAGACGGCATCCACCGTCAGCAATAGCGCTCCCATTTCCCTGGAACGCGGAAAGCGCCGCAGAAAATCCCGCACCCGCTCTGTGCGCAGCAACGCCAGCGCATGGAGAACCACCAAAAGCGCCCCCACCAGCAGCCCCATCATGTTTAAGCTAAAGGAGTAAATCATCGCACCGGAAGAAAACGCTAAACCGGGGTGCCATACAAGCAGAACCCGCTGGTGCGCTCCACCTCCACCTCGATTACCTGGCCGATGAGCCGCTCCTCCCCCTCAAAAAGGACGATTTTATTGCCGCGCGTGCGCCCCGTGAGCCGCCGGGGGTTATTCTTGCTGGGGCCCTCGCACAACACCTCCACGCGAGCGCCCACCAGCGCGTCGAGTTTCTCTTTGATGATCGCGTTGGTGCGCTCCAGCAAATCTTGATGGCGCGCCTCGATCACTGCCTCCTCCACTTGGCCCGGCATTGTGGCGGCGGGCGTATCCTTGCGTTGGGAATAGCCGAAGATGAACGCGTTATCGAAGCGGACTTGCTCGGCCAAATCGCGTGTGGCTTGGTAGTCCGCCCCTGTCTCGCCAGGGAAACCGATAATGATGTCCGTGGTGATTGCCAAATCGGACCGCACCGCGCGCATCCTGCCTACAAGCTCGAGATAGCTTTGTGCCGTGTAGCCCCGGTGCATCGCCTTGAGGATCCGGTCTGAGCCCGATTGCAACGGGAGGTGGACATGCTCGGCAAGCTTCGGCAGCCGCCCAAACGCCTCGATCAAGTCCGCCTTGTAGCCGATCGGGTGAGGCGAGGTGAACCGCAGCCGCTGCAAACCCTCCACCGCATGCACCGCCTCCAGCAATTGCACAAAAGGGGTTTTGCCGTCCACTTTGGGCAGCTCATGGCGCCCGTACAGATTGACGATCTGCCCCAAAAGCGTGACCTCCTTCACCCCTTTGGCCACGAGCCCTTCGGTCTCGCGGACAATCTCGGCAATCGACCGACTCCGCTCCGCCCCGCGCGTCTGCGGCACGATGCAGAACGTGCAGCGCATGTTGCACCCTTGCATGATCGAGACAAACGCCGAAGCCTGCCGGGGGCGCACCGTGTGGTCGCGGATCGTCTCTTGCGAACCGGGCTCCTCCTCCACATCGACAATCGAAAAGCGGACATCGTCCATCGACTGCCCGCGCCTGCGTGAAAGAAGTTCTTCGACGTACTCGGCCACCCGATGAAATTTCTGCGTCCCGACCACCAGATCGACGGCGATCCCTTTGGTCAATTCCGGCCCCCGGCTTTGGGCCATGCACCCGAGAAACCCGAGCACTTTCCGGCCCTTGTTGTGGTGGGCGAGAAGGCGCATTTTCCCGAGCGCCTTCTGCTCCGCCATGTCGCGCACGCTGCAAGTATTGAGCAGAATCACATCGGCAGCATTCTCGTCCGTGGTCATCTCAAAGCCGCGCGCGATGAGCATCTGCGCGACCTGTTCGGAGTCGCGCTCGTTCATCTGGCAGCCGTAGGTTTTGATGAGCACTTTAGGCATGGCAAAGGGAGGGAGAGCTTACCCGGCTGGCTGGAAAGTGCAAGAGTGCGAAGCGTTTGTGGGGCGGCCCTAGCCCCCTTTTCAACAAACAACAAACAAACAAATCGGAATTCCGGGAACCCGAAGGGTTCGTGAGCGAATAGCCGGGGGTTGAGCGAAGCGACACCCCCGGTTCGGAACGCCCCATCGGCTCACCCCAACGGGGTGGCAGAACCCCGCCCTCTGCCACCCCGTTGGGGTGATTGCGTTGAGAATCCTGATTCCGGTGGTGTCGGCTCGCCCGGCGCGCCTCAACCACCGGCTATTGTCTATGAACCCTTCGGGTTCAGATTGGTGGATCGTGCGCTCCGCGCGCGATTCCGGGGTGGAGCGGAGGATTCGGAAATTCTTTTCGCGTCAGAATGCTCTATTCCACGGGCGCAGGCAGCCGGATCACCACTTCCAAGCCGTGGGGTTCCCGGTTTTGCGCGACCACGGTGCCGCCGCACGATTCCACGCAGGTTTTCACGATGGTCAATCCCAGGCCGACGCCACCGGTCTCCCGCGCCCGGGAACTGTCCAGGCGGTAAAAAGCGTCGAAAAGTTTGGGCAGTTCCTCTTCCGGCACGCCGGGGCCGCAGTCGGCCACGCGGATCGCCACCCCCTCCTGCTCGCGTGCGGCAGCGAGGGTAATCGGCCCCGAGTTGCCACCGTGGTGGATGGCGTTGCGCAGCAGATTGGAAACCGCCCGCACGAGCAGTTCGCCATCGGCCAGCACGGTAAGCCCCCCCGGAATTTCCGTCGTGATTCTCACCGCCTCGTCCGTTTCCCGGCACACAGCCTCCGCCACGACTTGCCCCACCACAACGGGCGCAAGCCGGACTGCCGCCGGTCCGAACGAAGCGCGGGAAAAAACGAGCAGCTCGTTGACCAGCGCGGCGATCTGCTGTGCCTTTTCACTCGCGGATTTCGCATACTCCGCACCCTCTTTGCCTGCACGCTGTTCCATGATGCCAAGCACCATCTGCAAGCGGGCCAGCGGGGAACACAATTCATGGGCGATATCGCCCAAAAACCGCTTTTGCCCAGCGACAAAACCGTTGAGCCGCGCCGCCATCTGGTTGATCGACTCCCCGAGCGAGCCCAGTTCATCCTGCCGCCGCGTGACCACACGCACATCGAAACGGCCTTCGGCGATCTGGCGCGTGGTTTGCCGCATTTGGCCGATGGAACGCGTGATGCCGTGTAAAAGCGGGAACCAAAAGAGCACCGAAAAAGCAATGGTTCCCACGGCCAACCCGAGCCATGGAGCGGGATCGAGGATCAACCCTCCCATGCTTAATGAGTCCGCCTGCGCCACCAGAATCACCTGCATCGCCCCTCCCGCCTGGGGATTGTTCAAGCGCGCGCGCTGGAGCAGCCAGTAATGGGCCGGATGGCTCGTGCGCAGAAACGCCCGCATCGAATTGGGGGTCGGGCGCGCATGAGGGGGAGCGGGTTTCGGCTTGGAGGCGACGTTGGGTTTGGGGAGGACACTGGGAGGAGCGGCTGGCTTTTTAGGAATAGAGGCTTTGGGGTAAGCCAGCGGCTTTGGAGTCGGGGTCGGCGTGAGCATCCGCTGGCGCAATTCCGGCGGCAATTCCGTGACGGGTCCAATGAGATACTCTCCGTTGGATTCAAAAATCGAAAGGCGCACCGCATACGCATCGCTGAAGCGCTCCAGCACCGCGCCCCAATCGTCGGGTGGAGTCGTATTGAGCTCGCCCACAATGAGCGCACGCATCGCCTCCACCCGCTGGCGCGCATTGCTCTCAAAAACCCAATCGAGATCGAACCGGAACTGGGCATTGAAGAGCAAAATGAAAACCGTCGCCAACACTGCGAGATTCAGAAAGAACCAGGCCAGAATCTTCGCCGAGAGCGGCAGAAACATGCGGCGTTTTCCCGTGTCTGCGCCTCTGCCTCTCGCTCCGTCTATGGGTTCACTCTCCATCGGGGTTGATCAGCATGTAGCCGATGGCGCGCACCGTCTTGATGAACCGCGGCGCCTTCGGGTCGTCGCCCAACTTGCGGCGCAGCGACCAAATGTGCACGTCGATGGAGCGGTCCAGGCCGTCGTAAAGCCGTTCGCCGATCTCTTCGATCAACCTTTCCCGGGTCTTCACGCGCCCCCTTGCGCGGGCCAGGCTCATCAGTAAATCAAATTCCAGTGCCGTCAGCTTTAATGGCACCCCGTCCAGAGAGGCAACCCGCGAGCCGGGGTGGATGCGCAGCGGTCCGACGGTCAAATCCGTCTCCGCCTCCCTGGCCACATCCATCCCTGGCCGCACCACGCGACGACGGGTGACGACACGCAACCGGGCAAGCAATTCGCGGGAGGAAAACGTCTTGGGCAGGTAATCGTCGGCCCCCATCTCCAGCCCGACTATTCGATCCGTCTCCTCGCCCCGCGCGGTCAACATCAGGATCGGCACGTCGGAGCGGCTGCGGATGCGCCGCAAAACCTCGTAGCCATCCACGCCTGGCAGCATCACATCCAGAATGACCGCATGAAAATCCTCCTCCAACGCGCGTTCCGCCCCCGCCAACCCGTCATGCTCGGCAACCACCACATAGCGCAGCGGCTTCAAATAATCGGCGATCAAAGCGCACAATTCCCTGTCATCATCGACAATCAGGACTTTGAATTCGCAGCCGGGAGGCGGTTGAAGCGGAGGGGAAATGGACATGGAATCAGGGATTGCCTTAACGATCTCTTAACAATTTCGCACCTTCCTCGAAATGCAAACTTAACAATTGTTTTATAAAAAATGAAGCAGGAGAGGAATTTGTTACCCAAATTTTTCCCGCTCACCCGCTCAATACCTCTTTCAATGAAAACAAAAAGCTTTTTCGCTCTGGCGATCGCATTTGCCTTTGCCCTTTGTGCCCAGGCCCAAAACCCTGCCTCTGGAACGGGAGTTTCCGCTTCCGGTGGCGACCGGATCGAGCAGTTCCGCCAAAAAATGAACGAATACCTGAAGACTGCCCTTAAAGTCAGCGACGAGGAATGGTCGATCATTCAGCCGCTGCTGGAAACGGTGCAAACCAAGCAGCGGGAAGCGCTCATGAATCGCTTTAGTTTTATGGCGGGCCGCCGCAACAAAAACCCGGCAGCGCATTCGGACAAACCGTCTTCGCCCGAGACGGATGCGCTCCGGGCGGCGCTGGAAACCGAGGGGGCCACTCCCGCCGAGATCAAATCCCGGTTGGATGCGGTACGCGCCGCCAGCAAAAAAGCGGCCATCGAACTCGAACTGGCCCGCGAAGAGCTGCGCAAGGTGCTCACTCAACGGCAAGAAGCCACACTTGTGATGGTCGGCATCTTGGAATAGCCCCCAACTCATGACGCCCGCCGCCCCCCTCGCCGCACGCTCCGATCTCCTGGCCCGCATGGTGGAGAGCCGCCAGCTTTCCGCCCTCGACGCCGAAGCCTTCGCGCGGCTCGGCCCATCGGTTGCGGCGGAAACGGAGGCGGATGTGCTGCAATGGCTGGCGGGCGAATACGGCCTCGCCTTCACCACTCTTGAGGATGTCGAGCTGGATCGCGGGCTCTCTGGACGCTTCCCGGCCCGCATCCTGCTCAAAGAGGAACTCCTTCCGTTACGGGAAGAGGATGGGCGGATCGAAATTGCGCTGAGCAGGCTCTTTGCCGAGCCGGGCCTCGATTGTCTCAAGGCGTTCACGAGCCTTGAAATCAAGCCCGTCCTCGCACCCAGCGAGGCTTTGCAGCGCGAAATCAAAAAGCACCTCGGGGTCGGCGCGGATACCCTCAATCTGCTGGAGCAGGAGGAAGGTTTCCAAGTCGTCAGCGAGGATGCCAACGACGGCCAGGATGTCGAAAAAGCGGCCGAGGACGCTTCGATCATCCGTTTTGTGAACCAGATTTTAAGCGATGCGGTTTCCCTGCGCACCTCGGACATTCATGTCGAGCCGTTCGAGCACGAACTGCGCATCCGCTACCGCATCGACGGCCTGTTGCAGGAGGTGCCGGTGCCGCCGCAGATCAAGCGCTTCCAGCCCGCCATCGTTTCGCGCATTAAAATCCTGAGCAATCTGGACATCGCAGAAAAACGCGTGCCGCAGGACGGGCGCATCAAGATTCGCATCAAGAACACCGAGATCGACATCCGCGTTTCGGTGATCCCGATGCTCCATGGCGAAGCGGTCGTGCTGCGTCTGCTGCGCCAGAGCGGCGGGTTGATCGGCCTGGAAGGATTGGGCATGGCCGAGCGGGACCGCCGGATTTTTGAGCGGGTGCTGGAAATGCCGCACGGGATCGCCCTTGTCACCGGCCCCACCGGAAGCGGCAAAACCACGACGCTTTACAGCGCCCTCACTCAGATCAACGACGCCGTTCGCAAGATCATCACCATTGAGGACCCGGTCGAATACCAGCTCAAGGGGATCAACCAAATCCAGGTGGTGGAAAAGGCCGGGATGACCTTCGCGCGCGGGTTGCGAGCCATTTTGCGTCACGATCCGGACGTCGTGCTGATCGGCGAAATTCGCGACCGCGAGACGGCGCAAATCGCGGTGCAAGCCTCGCTCACCGGCCACATGGTTTTCTCCACACTGCACACCAACGACGCGCCCGGCGCGCTCACCCGGCTCGTGGACATGGGGGTCGAACCTTACCTCGTTGCCTCCTCGCTCGAAGCCGTCATGGCCCAGCGGTTGGTGCGTGTGCTCTGCCCGACGTGCAAAGAGATTGACCGCTCCGAGCGCACGCAGGCATTGCGGGATCGCGTTGAGGCGCTCAGCAATGCGACCATTTATCGCGCCGTCGGATGCAAGGAATGCCGCATGACCGGCTACACCGGGCGGCAGGCTCTTTTCGAATTGATGACGATCACGCCCCCCATTCGCCAGGTTCTTCTGCGGGGCGGCTCCAGCGTGGAGATCAAGGAAAT
>JAPLTE010000096.1 GCA_026398235.1 Verrucomicrobiota bacterium | reverse complement strand
GGGGCTTCCGCAGGGGCGCTCCGGCCCTCCTTATTCAAAGCGGCCATAGTTTCGGCGGTCAATTCGCCGGATGGCTCCAGTTGATTGCGGATTTGGTAACGGCGCAGGGCGGCTTTGGTATCCGCATTAAGTTCGCCATTGATGGCTCCGGTGTAATAACCCGAATTTTGCAGGATGGCTTGGGCCGAGCGCACCGAATCTTCGGCCTTGGCAACCGACAGTGCTGAAGCAGCTAAGAGGACGGAGAGAAGGAGGATTTTTTTCATACCGTGGTGTCAAACTTTAGCCCGGTTTTGAGATTGCGCCAATGCTTTCAGGGCACCTGCGGCAAATCTCAGGCCTCTTTGCAGCCAAAAATACGGCTCAGCAAATGTCGGTTTCGGCTCACCCATCGGTAAATCATCTCGGCCACCTGAATCGCACCGGGAATCCACAAAACCAACCCAACAGGGACGAGCAAAGGCAGCCGCATCCCCAAAAAACGGATGCAACGCGCCCCGCGATGAATGCGTCCCTCAGCGGTTACGCAATGGATCGCTTCCAGAAGCTGCTCGCGGGTCAATTGGGGCGCAGCCGCCTGGGCGCGCGGATCGGAAATCGGCACTGCGGAAAGGGCGTTGCACCAGTCAAGCCACGTCAAAAGCCGCATCTGGAAAGTGCAGAGCGGGCACTCGTCATCGAAGAGAACCAGGTGGCGTTTCACGATAAGAAGCATCCCCCGGCCACCCCCTGCCGTCAAATCATTGTGCGTCCCAACGAAAGAGACTTGTCAAAAAGGCCGGGAGGCTGGTTATTCAATCCTGTCCATGTCTCCCGAACCCCCAGAGAGCCTCCTCTACAAGCGAGCCCATTTCAGCACCCGTCTGCCGGTGGCCTGCCGCTACACGCCCGCCCATTTCTGGCTGGCGCAGGAACCCGATGGGCTTTTGCGGATCGGCTTTACCAAATTCGCCACAAGAATGCTGGGGGAAATGGTGGACCATCACTTTGATGTCGCGCCGGGGGCATCTGTTTCCGCTGGGCAGATCATCGGCTGGATCGAAGGGTTCAAGGCGCTTACGGAACTTTTCTGTATCGCCGACGGAGAATTTGCAGGAGTTAACCCGGCTTTGGGCGAGGATATCACGCTCATTTCGCGCGATCCCTACGGGGAAGGGTGGCTGTACCGGGTACGCGGGACGTTTCCCGAGGGCTCTCTTGACGCGGACGGTTATCGCGAACTACTGGATGCAATAATTGACGGGCTGTGGAACGCTCAGTGCGCCGCACCGCCCCAGGAGTTGGGGCATCACCGGTTTTCGAGTGCAAACCGCACAGGGATATCGACGCGGTTTGCGCTGGGCAATCCGCCCACGCGGGGAGGATCAAAAGTCCACGCGCGCACGGCTTCCAACGCAGCATCATCCAACAGGGGGAAACCGCTGCTCTGCTTGAGTGCGACACGGCTGGGATGCCCGTCGGCTCCGATTTGCACGCGGATCAAGACCACGCCTTCCTGGCCGGCGCGGCGTGCCTTCTCGGGATAGCTTGGCGGTGGATTGTTCCCCGAAGGGTGAGGATGGCCGCCGCCTTGCACCGGGGTTCCCACAAAGGAATCCCAACACTGTCGCCATTCGGAAAACAAGGAACGACGGAGGGGCGCGGGCGCGGGGGATGGCTGGTTTGATGCAGGTCGGCGGGATGCGCTCGCTTGTGCGGGTCGAGCCGGACGCGACGTCGGTCCTGTCGGCTGGGGAGCAGGCGATGGGCCGGACTGGACCGGGGTGGCTACGGTGGTCGCAGGTTCGGGTGGTGGAGGAGGCGTTATGGCAGGAGGGGGTGCCGGCTCCTCCCTGCGTGTCTCAGCTTCGCCGGGAAGCTCGTGAGGCGGCGGCGAAGCAGGAGATGCCGCAGGCTCCGGGGCACTGACAGCAGGTGCGGCAGGAGCTTCTGCCACCAACGTGACATCCAGAGCCTGAGAGGCAGCGAGCAGCGGATGCGGCAGCCTCCCGATCCGGAACCCAAACAGCAGCAGCGCGTGACAGAACACAGCAGCAGTGAATGCGATGGCGCCGGTCAGTCTCACGGCTTTTCCGGGACGGCTTTGGCGGGCTGGGTTTGGATCGCCACCTTTGTAATGCCGCGTTTGCGAACACGATCAAGCACCCCGATGGTCTTGCCAAACGGAGTGCGTTCATCCCCATTGATGAAAATGCGTGGGTCGCTCTCACGCGCCTGCAATTGCCGGAGCGCCGCATCAAACCGGGCCTCATCGAGCGCCTCCTTGTTCCAGTACACCAAACCATCGGCATCGAGAGAAATCGTGGTCGCATTCGCATGTTCCTGCGGTATTCCGCTCACGGCAGAGGGAAGATTCACAGCGATTCCTTGATTCTTCACCATGGAAAGGGAGACCATGACGAAGGTGGCAAGCAGGAAGAAGACAATGTCGATCAGCGGAATGATCTCAATCCGCGGGCGCTTTTTGCTCCGTGGGGAAGGAATGGAGATCACGGGTGGAACGCGGGGTGTTTCTCTGCTTGCAGACAGAGCAATTCGAGTTGCGCAGCGGCAGTTTCGATCTCCTGCCGCGCCTGTTCCAACTGTGTCGCCAGGTAGTTAAACGGCAGGAGCGAGACCATGGCAATGGCAAGCCCGAAGCCGGTGGCGACGAGGGCTTCGGCAATGCCGCCGGTAATCGCCGCGGGCGCGCCCAGCTCGCTCGCCCCCAGTAATCCGAAGGCATGAATCATCCCGGTGACCGTTCCAAACAACCCCTCCAGCGGAGCGAGCGTCACAATGGTGTCAAGCACCGAGATGCCGCGATTGAAGCGCTGCAATTCGCGATTTGCGGCCTGCAAAATAGCGTTGGAGTAAGAGGTTTTGCGATGCTCCAGCGCATACGTGAGAACCCGCGCCACATAATCCCTGGAAAGCGCGCCTATTTCCTGCGCCCTGACAAAATCCCCCCGCTCGACTTCGGCGAAAATCGCGGCGACTGCCACCGGGTCGCGCCGACAGTGTTCACGCAACGTAAAGAAGAGCCGCTCGAAAACGACTGTCAGAGCGAGAAGCGAGGTCAGGAGCAGCGGCCACATCATCGGCCCGCCTTTTAGGAATATCTCAAGCATAGGGGATCAGTGCCGGGCAGTTTAACACGCTCCCGCGCAAACAGCACTGCCTAAAAATTCATCCCGGCGCGGACGCCGACGGTCATCGGCGCTCCGCTTTCGCCAATGTATCCGGAAGGCGCAAAGCTTTTGGAATACTCAAAGGCGATCGGCACATAATGGGTGTTAAAGGCGTTGGCGACCCAGCATTCGGTAAACCAATGGCGCTTGCGCAACCCGACACGCAGATCGGCCATGCTGTAGCTTCCCTGGGAAACGAGGTTCGAGGCATCGTATTGGAAATCACCATAGAAGGTTACCTGCGCGCGCGCGTAAAGCGTCCACTGCGCATCCAGTTCCCATGCCGCCTGGCTGCCGAGGTTGGCGGTGTAACGCGGGGCATAGGGAAGGCGATTGCCGCTCACGTTGATGCTTTGCGGGTTGCCGCTCACGTCGAGATGTTCTGAAAAGGAATTGCTGTCGAACCGGGCGTCTGTATAGCCCACACTTCCGAAAATATCCCAGCCTTTGAAGGGGCGGCAGTCCAACTCAAATTCCGCGCCCTTGCTATCAGCCGCCCCGGCGTTGCCGATAAAGTAGCGCCCCAAGGCATCGGGCACTGGTTGGTTGAGTTGAAGGTCGCTCCAAGCGATGTAATACAAGGCAGCGTTGGCGCGCAGTTTGCCGTGGAACCATTCGGTCTTGGCTCCCATTTCATAACACCAACTCGTTTCCTCCCCGTAACTCTCCTCGCCCACGGGGGCGAGCGCGTTGAAGCCCCCCGCCTTGAACCCGCGAGTCATTTTGCCATAAACCATGTCACAGTTTGTGAGCTGGTAGGCAAGGCCGAACTGCGGAGAGACCGAGGAAGAGTCTCCGCTGAGATGGGAAGAACGCCCTGAGACCATGCTCATGGAAGGCATCATGCCGGATGTAACGAGCGTGGTTGTGAGGGGATTCAAGTCGGCCTTGTCCTTCTCATAATCATAACGCAGGCCCAGGATGAAATCGAGCTTCTCCCACGCCGTCAGAGTGGTCTGCCCGTAAACCCCGGCACCCCAGTTTTTGAGCGCTGCGCCGGCCTGGTCATGCGTCTGCGCATGGATGGGAATCAGGAATGGCCCCAGGGGATACAACGTGTCCACCCCCACGTCATTGAAGGCATTCTGGTCGTAGTCTTGAGTAAAGGCGAAGAGGCCGCCTTGCCAGGCGAGCTTCAAGTTTTCGCAGAGCTCCAGCGGCGCATCCTGCAACGAAGCAAACCGAAACTCCTGTGTGAGTTGGTATTCCTTCTCGCTGTTCATGCGCGTGGCGAGTGGCGACGCGGTATAGTCAAGATCGGTCGAGTCGCTGGTGCGCCACCAAACGCCGCCGGTGATGGAGGATATCTCCATGATCTCCGTCCTGAGGTTTTGCAAAAGGGTCGGGGCGAAGATGTCCCGGTGGGTGTAGCCCTCGAAATCATGATCCACCCGGCGCGGGTTGGCTCGGACGACGTGTAAATCCCCCAGCGCGTAGTCGCCGTCATTGTCATGCTCTCCAAAGATGATCAGCCGCGCGTTGTAATCTTCGGTCGCCTGGAGCTGCAACTGGAATTTGCCAAAGGAGGCTTCGCGGCTGTCCAGGTCATGGCCTGTAAAAGAGTTCCGAGTGTAGCCGTCGCGGGCGGAGTATCCTCCTGCCAGGCTGAAGCCCGCCTGGTCAGGAACTACTGGGCCTGACACTTTCATGCGCACCTCCCGGAAATCGTAACTGCCGCAACTGCTTTCCAGTCCACCCGTCCATTCTTTCAAAGACGGCACAAGGCTGGTGAGATGGATCAAGCCGCCCAGCGTGTTGCGTCCGTAAAGCGCGCCCTGCGGGCCCCGTACAAATTCGATCTGGGCAATATCAATCAATTCGATGTTGGAGGAGTTCGCATTGAGTTGCGGCACGCCGTCGATGTAGGTGGTGACGCCCGGATTGGCCGGGCTGGAGCCGACACCCCGAAAATAGGGGTTGCTCAGCTTGCGCGCGGTGAATTCATTGATGAAAACATTGGGGGCATAAACTGAAGCCTCTTTGACGACTTGGATGTTGGCCTCCTTGATGGTCTGCGCTGTGACTGCCGTGACGCTGACCGGCGCGCACTGAGCCGACGCGGGCTCTTTAAGGGCGGTAACGGTGACTTCCGGCAACTGCACGATCTCCGTGCCTTCCGTAGCGGGAGAGGCGTCTCCAGCAACTACCCCGGATGCCTGAGCCACCAGGGCCAGCGAGGAGACCAAGACAAGAACGGACGGGAAGAAGCGAGGGGTGGTCATAATGGGGGATTTGGCAAGCCGCAATAAAGCAGATGCCCCCCCTCACCTACAATGTTTTTCCCCGCCGCGGCTTCGGAGTTTCCCCGACCCGTTCTGAAGCGAAAAAGGCCAGGGCTTATGCCGCCTCGTCCATCTTGGCCTTCACCGCAGCTTCGATTTCCTCGAAGAGAGCCGCATCGGCCTTGAGGACCTCTTTCGCGGCGTCACGGCCTTGGGCAAGCTGGTTGCCTTTATAGCTGAGCCAGGAACCGCGCTTCTCGATGATCCCCTTCTCCAGCGCAAGATCCAGCAGGGAACCCGTGTGGGAAATCCCTTCGTTATACATGATGTCAAACTCGCATTCGGTGAACGGCGGCGCGACCTTGTTCTTCACAATTTTGAGCTTCGTCCGGTTGCCGGTAACGGTGCCGTCGCCCACCTTGATCGCCCCGATGCGGCGGATGTCGCACCGCACGCTCGCGTAGAATTTAAGCGCCTTGCCGCCCGGCGTGGTCTCCGGATTTCCAAACATGACGCCGATTTTTTCGCGGATCTGGTTGGTGAAAATGCAGGTGGTGGTCGCCTTGGAAATGAGCGAGGTCAACTTACGCAACGCGGCGCTCATCAAGCGGGCTTGCGCGCCGACCGTGGAATCGCCGATCTCCCCTTCGAGTTCCTGTTTGGTGACGAGCGCGGCCACGGAGTCGATCACGATCACGTCGAGTGCATTGGAGCGAATCAAGGTTTCGCAAATGCGCAGCGCTTCCTCGCCGGAACTCGGCTGGGAAATAAGCAGGTCATCAATATTCACCCCGAGTTTGCGGGCGTAAGTGGGGTCGAGCGCATGTTCGACGTCGATGAACGCCGCGAGCCCGCCCCGTTTCTGGGCCTGCGCCACGACCGTGAGCGTGAGCGTCGTTTTGCCTGACGATTCCGGCCCGAAAATCTCCACGACCCGACCACGGGGGAAACCGCCGACGCCGAGCGCTCGGTCAATCAGGATGTTACCCGATGGGATCACATCGATCTCCATCGAAGTCTTGTCGCCCAAGCGCATGATGGCTCCAGTGCCGTAATCCTTCTCGATTTGCTGGATGGCAAGCTCGAGGTTCTTGTTGCGTGCTGCGGTCTGTTTGTCTTCTACGGGGGCGTCAGTCTTTGCCATAAATTTCCAGGGTCGGTTGGTTGTTGACCGAACATAGGCCGACCAGGAACGATTGAGAAGTCCTTATTCGCCTCGAATTTCGATATTCTTTGGCTTTAGCGCCTCTTAAATCATCTCCCCGCCCGAGCGAGGGCCGTCACTTTCCGGTATTGCGCGCGGAATCGGTCGCAAAGCTCTTTACTCAGGCGGGTTTGGTCCATTTTCTGCGCCGAACCCAATGCGGGTTTGATCACCGACGTTACCGTGGCGTAGTCAACCGCACTTACGTCATCAAACAATCCGGTGGCCTGCGGCGGGAATCCGGCCGAAACGAGCGCTCCCCATGCTTCGCGCAATTCCTCGTGCGGATCAATCGCCATCGTCTGGATCACAAACGCGATCGTCCGGAAAAGGGTTGCGGTCCATTCCGGATGATACGGCGGATTCTCCTTGGCCCAAGCAAACGGGTTCACTTCCGGATCGGAGCGGAAGCGATCGAATTCCGGCGCATACAACTCTGGGAGAATCGGGAGCCGCCGTAGCGCATATTTGGTTGGCCCGCCCGGCGCACCGACTTTCCAATTCCAAAGTCTTTGCCCCTCCGGCGATAGAACGAAAGCGATGAATGCGCGGGCCAGTTCCGGCGAAGGCGCGCCACGGAGTAGCCCAACCGGGTCCGCCCCAAAACTGGAACCGCCCACCGGAGTGACATAGTGCAGGCGGGACCCCCCATCAGGCCGTCGCACCGCCTCGCTCTGGAACCGGCCATAAAAATCGATCGCCATCCCGGCCGCCGCATCGCCCGCTTCCACATCCCACACAATCCGTGTGGCCGAGTCGGAAAAATACCGGGCATTGGCGGCAATGCGCCGGATGAGCATCATGGCCCGCTTCCAACCTTCCACCGGATCGCCTCCCGCTTCGACAATCTGCTGTTGGATCAACATTTCAAACGCCTTGGCTGCGGACCCGCTTTGCGTGGGATCGGCCAGCGCAATGGCTCCCGAAAAGCGCGGTGCAGCCAGATCGCTCCAGCGCTGGGGCACATCCGCCCCGATGCGCTCAAGCGCGTCCGTATTGGAACAGATGCCGAAAGCCGAGAGCGCCGCGCCCACCCACCGCCCTTGCGGGTCCCAATACAGCTCGCCGCCCATGGTCTGGGGGATCGCTCTGAGGGCATCCAAATGACCGAACGGCACCAAACGCCCGGCTGAGGCTTGTTGGGCAAAGTCGAAGCTCCCGCCGCCGAAAAAGAGGTCGATACCGCAACCGACCTTCGACTCCAGGAACCCCTTTCGGGCCCGAGCAGCCAGCGTCGCCTCACCGGGAGCGATTTTGGGATTATCGAACGCGGCCTGCACTTCGGCATTCCACGGCTGACGCAACCGGCTCTCCCACTCGTATTGGAACGCCCCGAGATACGTCGAAGCCAGGTAGCGGGCGATCTCGCTTGTGCCGCCCGGCGTGCGCCAGTCGATCCGCACGTGTCGCCCGGTGCGTTGGAAATGCGCCGCCGTAAACGCCCGGTCAAACTCGTACCGCACCGCTTCGTTATGCGGCGTCACAATGACGAGCGTCTCCTCGGCGGGTTTGGAAACCGTTTGCCGCGAGCGCAGCAGCACGGGGATGAGGATCACCGCAATCAGCGCCGCAACGACCCATCTGCTCTGTTTAAGCATCGACGGCATGGGGCAAAACGACCACGTCCTCCGCAGCGACACTCAGTACGCACGGCCCGCTGGCAGCCACGGCGCGGGGATTCATCTCATAAACTTTGAGGGTCGCACCGGGAATCGAGAGCGCAATCCGGTATTGGGCCATCTCGCCCAGGTACACCGCTTCCTCAATACTTCCTGTTACGCAGTTTGCCCTTGGGGAACTCTCGCTGGAAAACTGCCAAGCTTCAGGTCGAATCGAGAGCGTCACCCGCTCGCCAGGGCTGAAATGCTCCCCGCCCGTCGATTCAAACCGAAACTCCCCGACGGCAGCCACAACTCCCTTGGCAGTCACCGAAACCACCTCGGCTTCCAGAAAATTCGTTTCGCCCACGAAATCAGCCACAAACCGGGAAGCAGGACGGCGGTAGATCAGATCAGGCGTTCCCACTTGGCAAACCCGCCCGGCGCGCAGCACCGCCACGCGATCGGCTACGGAAAGCGCCTCTTTTTGGTCGTGCGTCACATAGACCGCCGTCAACCCCGATTCCTTGCAAATGCGTCGAATCTCGGTGCGCATCTCCAACCGCAGCTTGGCGTCGAGATTGGAGAGCGGTTCGTCCAAAAGCAGGCACCGGGGGCGCACTACCAAAGCACGCGCCAAAGCCACCCGCTGCTGTTGCCCGCCTGAAAGCTCGTGGATGCCGCGTTGGGCAAACCCGTCCATCCGCACCGAATCCAGCGCAGCAGCCACCCGCTGGCGCAGCTCGTCCCGTGGGGTCCCGAGCTCCTCCAGTCCGAACGCCACGTTTTCCGCCACGGTTTTGTGGGGCCAAAGCGCGTAGTTTTGAAAAACCATGCCGGTGTGCCGGAGATGGGCCGGAAGCCGGGTCACCTCTTCATCGCCAAACCAGACTCGCCCCGCATCGGGCACACAAAACCCTGCCAGACAGCGCAACAAGGTGGTTTTCCCGCAGCCACTGGGGCCTAGCAGGAAGAAGATTTCGCCCGGCGCGATCTGCAAATCCACCGTGTCCAATGCCGGGACGCTCCCGTAGAATTTACTGAGTTGCTCGATGCGAATGCCGATCACAAGGAGGCACTATGGGAAAAAGCGGTGCGGGATACAACACGGAACTCCGCGACGCGCGAAGCACTGAAATTTATCAGGAACTCAGCAAAAGAAGAGAGGGGCGGCCATCATGCTGGTCATCCCGCACACGCCATTTCTCTGTGGAACTAAACCGCTAGTGCATCAACCGGGTGACCCAAAGAAACCGGGTTTTTACTGAACCGAATGGCTGTTTTTCCTGATTCCCCTTGTGAGAACCCCGGATTTACCCCATTGGTAAGGGATGTCATTTTTGGACTTCGGGCTTTCCGAGGATATTATTCATGGGGTGCAGTCG
>JAPLTE010000084.1 GCA_026398235.1 Verrucomicrobiota bacterium | reverse complement strand
GGAAGTCGGTTCGCCGAAAAACTGGCCGTAATAGGTTTGCAAGCCGTTGAATGCGTTCCCCTGGTTGGGGGAAAAAGTGAGCGTATCGGAAGCCGGGTCGTAACGGTTCGCCTTAAATTCACGCAAGGTATCGGCGCGGGCCTTGTCCGAGCCGGGACCGCCATGAGACTCCAGGACAGCCAAGGCCCAGCGGCGCAAGCAATCCGCGGTATAGTCGGGACCGAGATAGGCCCCGTGGCCAAAGAAGGAGCCATATTCCATCAACCCGTTGCGCAAAAACACCGCCTGTCCGCCGATCACATCGGCTCGCGTGAAAATCACCGCTCCTTGAGCATTGACGGTTTTGCCTGGGATCGGCGCCTGGCTGGTGTAGGTGCGGTAGGCGAGGAATCCCAAGACGAAGAAACCGAAGAGAAAAATCAGGATCGCAGCCTGAACCCAGTGTCGCGAAACAAGCAGGGTGCGCCGTGAAGGGGATGGACCGGGTGTTTTTTCGTTCATAGGGAGTGAGGATCCGTAGAGATCAATCGCGTTGCGCAGGCGCTTCGGGTGGGTGAAATGCTGGAAGCGGGGCTGGCGTACGAGAGAAAATGTTTTGAAGACGCTATTCCATTGCGGTGGGCTCATTGACTCCCCCAGTTCCGTTTACGCCCCGAGCTATTGAGAAGCAGCGTGACGGCTGCCGGAAGCGCGTATAGTATGCTTTATGGCTTGGTGGCGGCTTATAATGGAATATTTTACACCAGATTCCCTCGTGGGGGATTTGGAGGCCATGCGCCGAGCCCGCTTGATGGTCGGGTTGTGCCTCCTGGGGTGGGTTTTCGGAACGATTTACGCCATATTTTATTGGATTATCGGCCACTATGGGGGGGTGGCGGTTATCTTTGTGTGCGTGAGCGCGATGGTTTTTATTCCTTTTTTCGTACGCGCGACGGGCCGAGTGAAACTGGCCGCGAATTTGAGCGTGCTTACTTGGGCTTTGGGCTTTGTCATCCTTACTGCGATTGAAGGAGGAATCCACGGGCACGCCATTGCCTGGCTGGCCTGCGGCGTTCCTTTGATCGCGCTGTTGATCTTGGACCGCTCTGAAGCGCTTTTTTGGTGCGGATTTTGTTTTGTAGCCACCCTTATTTTTTGCGCGCTGGAACTGGCCCACATCTCCCTGCGTCCGGTTTATCCCGAGAAGTGGAGGCATGTGGTGACCGCTGCGGGCTATATGGGGCTGGCGGTTTTTATGACGCTGCTGGGCATGATCTTTGAATATGGCCGCAAACAAGCCTTCCTGGGGATGCAAGGGGCGCTCGAGGATTTATCCGGAGTGAACGAACGCTTGCACAAGAGTGAGCGTTTTGTGCAACGGATCGCCGACACCATGCCGGGCCTCATTTATATGCTCGACCTGGAACAACAGTCGATCGTGTATGCCAATAAGCGGCTTCTGGAAGTGCTCGGCTTCTCGTCCGGGGACGATCTGCGCATCACCGTCAGGGATTGGAAACCCTCGGCGGGAATGCCGGATTTGGAACGGATTTTTCAGGGAGCCAGCCGACGGATCAGAGGCGTAAAAGACGGTGTGTTTATCGAAACGGAATACCAGTTTGTCCAAGATAGCCGTGAGACCCATTGGGTGTGCAGAGATACTGTTTTTTCAAGGGGCGCGAATGGCGAGCCCCGCTTTGTTCTTGGCATCGCCGAGGACGTGACCGAGCAGAGGCGGATTGAAAATGCCAAGCGGATCGCCGAGGGGGCCAACCGGGCCAAGGATGAATTCCTCGCCTTGTTGAGCCATGAATTGCGCACTCCCCTGACGCCTGTGTTGGTTACCGTCGCCGAGCTGGAGCTGCAGGGATCGCTTCCCCCGGAGCTGCGGCAGGATATTTCCATGGTTCGCCGCAATGTGGAACTCGAGGCGAAGTTGATCGACGATTTATTGGATGTGACGAGGATCAGCAGTGGAAAGCTTATCCTGAACCTTGGAATCGTGGATGCCCATTCCTCGTTGCAAAGCGCCTTGGAAATCTGCCGGGGCGATATTGAAGCCAAGGAGATCCAAGTCACCCTCGAGCTGAAAGCAGAGCAGTATCATATCAGTGCAGACCCGGTGCGCCTGCGCCAGGTGTTTTGGAATTTGTTAAGAAATGCCGTCAAATTCACCCCCCGAGAGGGGAGAATCACGCTGCATACCACCAATTCCGGGGGAAAGCTGCGGATCCAGATTTCCGACACGGGCGTGGGGATGGAGCCGGAGGTGCTTCCCCGGATTTTCAACGCCTTCGAGCAGGGCGAACAAGCCAGGACGCGGCGATTTGGCGGCCTCGGCCTTGGGTTGAGCATCGCCAAGGCCGTGGTGGACATGCACCAAGGCACCATCACGGCCTGGAGCGAGGGGAAGGACAAGGGGGCGACGTTCACCGTGGAATTTGCCGCTGTTGCCGCCCCCGCAGGAAAGCCTGCCCCCCTTCTCAATGGCGTGGCCGCGCCGAGCCCTGAGAAGCTGCCGCGCATTCTTTTGGTCGAGGATGACAAGGATACGCTGAGCGCTCTTTCCAAGCTGTTGCGGCGTTACGGCTATGAGGTCGCGGCGGCAGAGTCTGTCAAAAAAGGGAGGGAGCTTGCCGCGCGGGAAAAGTTTGATCTTTTGGTCAGCGACCTGGGGCTTCCCGACGGCAGCGGCTTGGAATTGATGCGGGAAATCAAGGCGCTCTACGGAATTCCGGGCATTGCTCTGAGCGGCTACGGGGCAGATGAGGATCTGCGCCTGAGCCGCGCTGCCGGGTTTAGCGAGCATATCATCAAGCCCGTGCATTTCGAAACGCTGCGCACCGCCATCCGTCGGGTGATGGCGGCTTAAAGAGCACCTCCGGCCGTTGCCGTTGAGGGACGCTTGGAGGAAAGAGAATGTCTTTCCTTTTTTGGGGCTCCTCCCGTAATATTCTTTGCAAATGCCCGCCTCTCATGGATCTAAAGAACTCGATTAGATACCATATTCTCGATCGCGCTCTCAGGCGTGTGCGACGGGTATTGCCGTCCTCAGACCGCTGGCAAGGCCCGGCCACCGGGAAATATATCGGGCGGGCGGATCTGGCCCGACACCCGCATATTGCGTATCGCGAAATCTACCCGGAGCAGAGGATCGTATGGAGCGATTTGAAACTCGACCCGGCGGAAGCCTGCGAGGTGGAAGAGCTTTCCCGGATTGACGATTGGACCAACCAGATCCGCGTCGGCTTTTTCGCGCGATCACGGGAGATGCGCTATACGCACTATTCGCATTCTTTGCTGACTGCGAATGACGATCTTTACGGAAATCTGCATTTCCCTCATACGCCGGATTTCGACCATGAGCCCCACCCGATGTTCACGCATCCGCGCCAGCCCCGTCTCGACCCGTTGTGTCGGGGCAAAACTCTGGTGCTTTTGTCTTTGCCGAATCTCTACCATTTTCTGTTCGAGGCGGTTGCCCGGCTTGCCTTGGCTCAGGAAGCGGGAGTGGAGGCCTGCGAATACGATCATTTTCTGGGCGAACCTCCCTCGCTGCCGTTTCATCAGGAGATCTTTGATTCCCTGGGAATTCCGACCGAGCGCATGGTGAGCCCCACGCGCACCGCCCAGCATTGCCGCTTTTCTGAACTGCACTTCTCCAATACGACCTACGGCATTCCCCCGGAGTTGGTGGGCATCCTGCGTTCCTATCTTTCCCGCATCCCGCGCGTGGCTCCTCCCTTTGCGTGCCCCCGGAAGGTGTATCTTTCCCGGGCGGCTTATCCCACCCGGCGGCTTCTCAACGAAACGGCGGTCACAGAACTGCTGGCGCGGCATGGGTTTGTCACTATCTGCCCGCATCAACTCACCTACGCGCAACAACGGGTTCTTTTCGAGGAGGCCGAGGTGATTGTTTCCAGCCACGGAGCCGGTTTAGCCAATCTGATCTGGTGCAAACCCGGAACAAAGGTGATCGAGTTGCGCGCCAGGCACCACACGCGCGGCTACTGGAAACTTTATTGGAACCTCAGCAGCGCCTGCAATCTTGAGCACCGGTGGGTCAGCTGCGAGGATGTCCCCAATTCCCACATCCAGGGCTCTCAATATTCCGACCTCATTGCGCCGCTCGATGTGCTGGCGGCCTGCCTGGAAAATTGAGACCCTTTTCCTCCCTCGTTCGCGGAGAGGCTTACCTGGTTACGTTCACGACGGCGGATTTGCCCACGTTCCCGGCGGCATCATACGCGTAGGTTTGCAGCGTGTGGACGCCCAAGCTGAGACTCCTCGTGTACCAGCTAAAAACGATCGTGCCGGGCAGGCTTGTCCCGGTGGCGGCGCCGGCAAGGACGCCATCCAGATAGACTTCGAGCTTGTTCACGCCAACGTTGTCCTTGCAGTTCACATACACATACTGCAAGCGCGGATCAATCTTGGAGCCGTCGGTGGGCGAGGTGATTGCGGTGGTCGGTGCAATTGCATCCGCAACGATGTTCTTGACTGTGACCGTGATCGAGGAGGTGCCGATATTCCCGGCGCTGTCATAGGCGCGTGCCTGAAGCGTGTGGGTGGTGTTGGAATACAACGTCGTGTTGAGCTGGAAGCTCGCGGTGGCACCCGGGTTTTGCGCGACGAGTTTGGAATCGACATAAAGCTCAACCTTGGTGACGCCGATGTTATCCGTAGCGCTCACGCTCATGGTGGTGGTGGTGCCCGAGACGGCGCTGCCATTTACAGGGGCAAGGAAGGTGGCGACCGGTGCGGTCGCGTCGGGAGCGGTGGAGGTTTTCGCGGCGCTCACGGCCCGCAATGCGTTGACGCGCCCGTTTCCGTAATAGATGTCCGGGCCTGCCGTGCCGAGATCATCGCAATTGGAAAGGAGCAGATTGACGAGCTGCGCGTTGGAGAGGGTGGAATTAGCCGATGCCATGAGCGCCAGCACGCCCGAGGTGACGGGAGTGGAGAACGAGGTGCCGCTCCAGGAACCATAGCCGCTGGCTCCGCTCAGGGTGGTGATGTTTTCGCCGGGGGCGCAAACATCCACATAGCTGCCGTAGTTCGACCAGCTTGTGCGGGTGTCCGAAGCGTTGGTGGCGGCGACGGAAACCGCGTTGCTGCACGCAGCCGGGTAAACGGGGGTGCTGTTGCCGTTGTTTCCCGCGGCGGCGACGACGATGCATTGCTTGCTCCAGGCGTAGTTGATTGCATCCTGCAAAGTCTGCGATGAGGAGGTGCCCCCGAGGCTCAGGTTGATGATGCGTGCTCCGTGGTCAGCCGCATAGGTGATCCCTTGGGCAATGGCGGAATAGCTGCCCGAACCGGTGGCATCCAAGACCCGGATGGGCAGGATCGGGTTGGCCCAGGCGACCCCGGCCACGCCGAGGCTGTTATTTGCGTTGGGAGCGATGGTTCCGGCCACAGCGGTTCCGTGGCCGTTTTGGTCTGTGGTGTCCGAGGTGTTTGCGACGAAATCCCAGCCGGTGGTCAGCACTTTGCCCGCCAGATCAGGGTGCGTGGCGGTGACTCCCGTATCGACGACGGCTACAACGACCCCTGCAACTCCCGTGGTGATGTCCCAGGCGGCGGGTGCCTGGATTTTCGCCAGATGCCATTCCTGCCCCTGGGTAAAGAGCGGATCATTCGCCGTGGCCAAGGCTTTGGCCGTGGCATCGACTTCTGCATATTGTGTATTCGAATTTTCCTGAAGCGTCTTGAGTAATTGGCTCGCCTTGGCGGCTGAAACCCGGATGACGCGCGCATTGATCTCACGCACGGTGCCTTGCTCGCGTGCGCCGTGCGCGGCGAGAATGGCCTGGTAGGGCACGTCCGAGGTCGGCAGCTTGCGTTTGACAATAATCCCGACTTCCGCCGGGTTCGCCGCCGCAAAGGCGCTTTGGCACAGGCCAAAAGCCACGCTAAGAGAGAAAATTTGCGCCGAAAACCGCGCTGCACGGTTGGAAAACTCGAGGGAAAGTTTCATAGAGCACTATTAAAAGGGGTTATCCACAGGGGTCAACCTATTATTAAGCAGAATAAATGCCATATCCTGCCCGAAATGCCCCCTTTCAAAGAAGTGCTCTTTGAAAAGACGAGTTTCCCGCAGCTTTAACTAAACCACTCTTTGGCTTTCTCAAAAAAGCTCTTGTGCAGGGGCGTGTTCTCATCCCCGCAAAGCTCGGCAAATTCCTCGAGTTTCCGGCGCTGCTCACTATCGAGTTTGCTGGGGACTTCCACCAAAACCCGCACCATCAAGTCGCCCCGGTGGTTGGAATTCAGGGTCGTGATCCCTTTGCCGCGCAGTTTAAAGACGGTGCCGCTCTGGGTTCCCGGCGGAATTTTCAAATTGGCTTTGCCTTCCAAAGTCGGGACATTGATTTCGCCGCCCAGTGCCGCAGTGGTAAAACGGACGGGGAGTTCGCAATACAGGTTGTCGTCTTCGCGCTCAAAGACTTCGTGCTCCTTGATGTGAATCACCACATAGAGATCTCCCGGAGGGCCTCCGCGCAGACCCGCTTCGCCGTTGCGCGAGCTGCGCAGGCGCGAGCCGTTGTCGATGCCCGGTGGAATCTTGAGTTTGATCCGGGTGCGGCCTTCCACGCGCCCTTCCCCGCCGCAGGCTTTGCACGGGTTGGCCACGCTCTGGCCAGTGCCCCGGCAACGCGGGCAGGTTTGGGCGACTTGGAAAAATCCGCGCGAGGAGATGACCTGGCCGCGCCCGTGACAGGTGGGGCAGGTGGTGACTTTGGAGCCCGGCTCGGCCCCGCTGCCTTTGCATTTCTGGCAGGAGTCGAGTTTTTCGATCTCGATCTCTTTCTCGCAGCCGAAGGCGGCTTCTTCGAGGCGGATTTGCAGGTCGTAACGCAGATCCGAGCCGCGCTGGCGCGCTTCGCCTTGGGGCGAGCCGCCCATTCCGCCGCCGCCGAAGAATTGCTCAAAAACGCCGCCGCCGCCCGCACCGAAGACTTCGCGGAAAATGTCAAAGGGATCATGGAACCCGCCCGCGCCCCCGCGAGGTCCCGCGGTTCCCTGGGCAAATGCGGCATGGCCCATCCGGTCGTAGGCGGCGCGTTTGTCGTCGTCCATGAGGACGTCGTAGGCTTCGCCCAGTTCCTTGAACTTATCCTCAGCGGTGTGATCGCCCGGATTTTTGTCCGGGTGATGTTGCACGGCGAGTTTGCGGTACGCTTTTTTGATTTCCTCCGCGGTGGCGGATCTGGAAACTCCAAGCACTTCGTAGTAGTCGCGTTTAGTCACCGTCATGCCTTGCCTTTGGAGACGAAAACGTTCGCGGGCCGGACGAGCCGATCGCGCAGTTTATACCCCTTGCGGAGTTGGCGGATCACGACGCCTTCGGGCACGGTGTCGCTTGCCTCGTGTCCGACGGCTTCGTGGAGGTTGGGGTCGAACGGTTTGCCTTCGGCCTCCACGGTTTCCACGCCGACGGATGCGAGGAATTCCTGAAATTGTTTGGCGACCATCTCCAAGCCGACAAGCACCGCCTGGCTGCCTTCGGCGCGCGCGGCCTGGATGCCGAACTCGAAATTGTCGATCACGGGAATCAACCGCTCAATGAGCCCGGCGTTGGCGTATTTGATCGCGTCTTCCTTTTCCCGGATGGCCCGCTTGCGGTAGTTCTCGAAATCGGCCTGGGTCCTCAAGGCCAGGTCGCGGAAGCGTTCCATGTCGCTTTGGAGCTGCTCGAACGGGTTTTCTTCCGGGGTGGGAACTTGCGTCATCGGCTCCGCTTCCCCAGCTTCGAGGGGGAGGGAGTTTTCCGGTTCAGGTTCGTTTTTCAAATGCTCAGTGCTCATAAATTAGGAAATCGGCACACTATCGCCGAAATGCGGGGTGCGTTCCAACAAAACGCTCGCCGAGGCGGTTAGGGATGCCGAATGGGCGGTAATCCTATCCGACCCGCTCCGGCTGTCAATGCCCCGCGCTACTCCGGGTGGGCGAGGTCCTGCTTGAGGTATTCGAGAACGTCTTTGAATTTGGTCAGGTTCTCGGGGGCGGCTTCCACCAAGGCTTCATGGGCTTCCAACATCGTTTGCGCCTGGGCCACGCGATCCGGCCCGGCTCCGGACTCGATCGGCTGGGCCTCGGCGACCTCCTTGGGAGGGGTGACGCCGCCAAGATCGCGGGCGAAAAGCTGGTCGAGGCCGAGGTTGCGCAAAAGGTCGCCGTTACGGCTGTTCAGGTTGGTGACGTGCAAGTTGCCCTGGCCGATTTCGCGCAAGCGAAGGGCGATTCCGGCCAGCGTTCCCATGAACGTCGAGTCCATTACCGGGCAGTTCTTCACATCCACCACAAATTCGCGATGGCCCCGGTTGATCATTTCCCGGGCAAATTCTTTCAAGCCGGAACTGTTGAGGAAAGAACCTTTGCCCTCGACCCGGACCCAAACGACTTTGTTGGCGCAACCGACGAATATATTGCTTTGATTACTCACCTGTTTGCAATCTAAGGGTTTCCCTGTGGCAGTGTCAAACGGCGCAATAATGTTTTTTGGAAATTTTTTCAGCCCTTTAATTCCAAAGGAACGATTGGGTGAGCGCGACGATTTTTCCGTTCTCGATGAGGAGCGCCCGCCAGGCGATCACGCGTCCGTCCTGAAGGTAGCTGTCCCCGACGACCTTGAATTTGGTTTGAACGGTTCCGTGGGCGGCTGGCACATCCACTTCCTGCGCCTGCACATAAGCGCCGAGGTTTTGCTGCCGGTATTCCAGGCGGACCGTCACATGGGCAGTTCTTTCGGCGCGCCACCAGAAATCGAAGTAGTTGCCTTCGCGTGCTTGCATTTCGGTGTCGGTCACCGTTCCGTAATCCATCCGTTCGCGCTCAAAGTTCACCATCCGGCTGGTGGTGGGTTTTTCCAGCTTGCGATCGTGAAAGAAGAGCTTGGTTTTGCGGAACGAGAATGCGGGGTCCAGCGCCAGCGGCAGCACGTTGGCTTTGCGCAACAAGCGAGGTTGGGCTTGGGGTGCGCCGGGGCCTGCGCATCCGCCGACCAGTGCGGCCAAAAGCAGGCAGAAAATCAACAACAGACGGGTCATGGACTTGCAGCTTAACGAACCGCGCAATAAATCGCAAGCAAAGCCGTTCATGGAGGGCGACTGCATTGCGCTTTATCAGGAACCCAGAGTTTCAGATTTTCTTCCGGATCACCGCATCAGCACGAACGTAAAGCGTTCCCGGGTTTTGGGAAAGTCGATGCGGATGCGTTGGGGTTGGCCGGGGGATTGCGTAAGTTGCGCGGTCCATGGGCGGGCGGA
The DNA here is from genome assembly GCA_026398235.1 of Verrucomicrobiota bacterium. Lineage (GTDB taxonomy): Bacteria > Verrucomicrobiota > Verrucomicrobiia > Chthoniobacterales > Chthoniobacteraceae > UBA695. The sequence goes on along the minus strand of JAPLTE010000084.1, from coordinate 6,933 downwards.
TCCCTCCGGCGAGTGAAGCGCGGCGCACGGGGCATCGATCCGCGCCTCCAGCGCGGCAAAAATCTCCCGCAGGGCGACCCAGTTTCCCAAGCGGCCGTGGGCGTGCTTGGGGTCTCCCTGCCAATGTCCCGTCGCCCCAGCGAAAACGCCTTCCGCACGGGCGACATTGCCGGTTTCACTCAGCCGCATGAGCGGCACGCCGGGGCCGGTCACAAAATCGAGCTGAAAATCGTGCAGCCCGTTGCCGCTCAGGAGGGTTTCTCCGATAATCGAATTTTTCGGGGTCGTATATTGGAGCTGGCCCTGGGCATTTTTCCAGTGGGAACCGGGGGCGGGAAATTCGCGGGTGCTCTGGCAGGCAGCCAAGGGAAGAAAGAGGGCCACGAGCCACGGACGACACTTCAGGTTCGGGATCATGCGCGCGAGGTTAACCATTTTTCGCAAAAGACGAAAGAAGAGTCTTCCAGAGCGGGCGCTTGCTCCTTATACTCAATGGCGTATGCAAGCCACCTCCCGCATGGAAGAGGATTCGATGGGGAAAATGGAAGTCCCCTCGGACGCACTGTATGGCGCTTCGACTCAACGCGCCGTGTTGAATTTCCCCATCTCCGGATACCGGTTCAGCCGGGATTTCATCCGGGCGTTGGGCCTGATCAAATGGGCCGCCGCGGAGGCGAATCTGGAACTGGGACTGCTCGACGAAGAACGAGTGACGCTTATCTCGCGGGCTGCGGAAGAGATGATCAAGGGCAGCCTCGACCCTCATTTCCCTGTGGATATATTTCAGACCGGCTCCGGCACGAGCACCAACATGAACGCGAACGAGGTGATCGCCAACCGGTGTTGCCAGCTCGCGGGCAAACCGATCGGCTCCAAGGACCCGGTGCATCCCAATGATCATGTCAACATGGGGCAGTCCAGCAACGACGTGATCCCCACTGCGTTGCACGTGGCCGTCGGCGAGTCGCTGCGCAACGGGCTCATTCCCGCGCTGGAGCGGCTGCACGATTCCCTGGAGCGCAAGGCACTGGAATTCTGGAGTGTGATTAAAATCGGGCGCACCCATTTGATGGACGCCACCCCCATCCGGCTCGGGCAGGAATTCAGCGGGTACGCCCGGCAGGTGGAGTTTGGCAAGTTGCGCGTGGGCAATGCCGTGAGCGCCATTGAGGAAGTGGCCCTCGGGGGCACGGCGGTGGGCACGGGGCTCAACTGCCCTCCGGAATTTCCCGCCAAGGTGTTGCACCACCTTTGGAACCGGACCGGGATTCCGTTCCGGGAAGCGCGCAACCATTTCGAGGCGCAAGCCTGCCAGGACGGGCTGGTGCAGACCAGCGGCCAACTCAAAACGATCGCCGTTTCCCTCTTCAAGATCGCCAACGACATCCGCTGGCTCGGGAGCGGTCCGCGTTGCGGGATTGGCGAAATCACCCTCCCCTCCACGCAGCCCGGCAGTTCCATCATGCCCGGGAAGATCAACCCGGTCATGTGCGAGATGCTGATGCAGGTGTGCGCCCAAGTGATCGGGGCCGACGCCACAGTCACCTGGGCCGGCGCGAACGGGAATTTCGAGCTGAACACGATGATGCCCGTGCTCGGCTACAATATTTTGGAAGCGATCCGATTGCTCATCAACGCAATCGAGACCTTCCGCACCCGGTGCGTGGACGGGATTATCGCCGACAAGGAGCGGTGCGAGGCGCTCATCGAGATCTCGATGGCGATGGTCACCGCGCTCACGCCGATGATCGGCTACGACCGCGCGGCGCAGATCGCCCAGGAAAGCGCCGAGAATGGCCGCACCATCCGGGAGATTTGCCTGGATTGGAAGGTGTTGCCGGAGGAGGAATTGGACCGGGTGCTTGATCCCGCCACGATGACCGGTTCACGCTAAATTTTCTTTATGTTGCTCGCGTTCCACAAACCCCATGGGGTGCTTTCCCAGTTTACGCCGGACGGTTCGCCCAACCGGCCTTTGTCGGAGTTCGGTTTTCCGCCAGGGGTTTACCCGATTGGGCGGCTCGATGCGGACAGCGAAGGGTTGCTGCTCTTGAGTGATGAGGCCGCCCTGAATGGGCGCTTGCTGCACCCGCGCGAGGGGCATGGACGGATTTACTGGGTGCAAATCGAGCGCCTCCCCAGCCCGGAGGTGTTGGAGCATCTGGAGCGAGGGGTGGTCGTGGCGGGGCGCAAAACATTGCCGTGCCGTGCGCGACTGCTCGCTCCGCAACCGGAGGTGGCCCCACGCGACCCGCCCATCCGGTTCCGCAAAAATGTGGCGGATTGCTGGATCGAACTGGAGCTGGTGGAAGGCAAAAACCGGCAGGTGCGCCGGATGACTGCCGCCGTGGGCCACCCCACGTTGCGGTTGATGCGGGTGCAGATCGGCGGGTTTAAGCTGGCCGATCTTGCGCCCGGCCAATGGCGGGAGCTTACCCCGGCCGAGCGGCAGGCGGTTTTACGTTAGAAGAGCAGAAAAATCAGGAACCCAGGAATCCAGGAAAAGACAGAGGAGAAGGGCGTTCGCCGGTGGCATCCCTTTTGCATCCCTGTTTCTTGGATTCCCTGAGAAATAAAGCGGAGCCCGGCCGGTCTCCCTGCTCCCCCTTCCGGCCAGGCCCCGCACCCTCAATATCGACCAATGGCAAAAGAGCGGCCCTGGTAGAAAATGCCGCTGGAATGCAGGGAGGAACTTTTTTCTTTGCCCGAAGGGCTTTTTGGCCTGAATCTTTCCGCCTCCATGAGCGTCTATTACCAATGCCAGCGTTGCACGGCGTGTTGCCAGCGGCCCGGTTTTGTGCGGATCACCGAAGCGGAAATTCCCCGCATCGCGGCGCATCTGGGTCTGGAGGAGGCGGAGTTCATCCAGCGATTTACCCGGCTCACCCCGCAACGCAGCGGGCTCGCGCTTTTGGATAAACCCAACGGCGAATGTCTTTACCTCGAAAACGGCGGATGCCTTTTGCAAGCCGTCAAACCGAGCCAATGCGTCGGTTTTCCAAATACCTGGAACTACCCCGGCTGGCGGGAAACCTGCAAAGCCATCCCATTGAAAAATGAGGAATCTGGAACTCAGGAACTCAGGAAGGGGATGAAGGCATCTCTTTTTTCCTGAGTTCCTGAGTTCCAGATAGATTGATCCATTCGACTTGAAATTTATGAACCTGCAAATCCCTGACGGCGAATTCGACGGCTATATCTTTGACTGTGACGGCACCCTGGCCGACACCATGCCCCTGCATTACGAGGCTTGGTGCGCGGCTTTGGCGGAACATGCATGCGATTTCCCCGAGGCGCTTTTTTATGAACTCGGTGGGGTCCCCACGGAAAAAATCGTGGAAATGCTCAATGAACGCCATGGCCGCAATATGGATCCGGTGGCGACGGCTCAATACAAGGAGGGGCTTTATATCGAACTGATCCCGAAGATCCTCCCGATCGAAGCCGTTGTGGATTTCGTCCACCAGTTCCACGGCATCAAGCCGCTCGCAGTCGCCTCCGGAGGGCACCGGGCCATCGTGCGCAAAACGCTGACGGCGCTCGGGATTGTGGATAAGTTCGCCGCCATCATCGGGGCGGAGGATTACGTGAACGGCAAGCCCGCGCCCGATCCGTTTTTGGAAGCTGCGCGCCAGATCGGGGTCGCGCCCGAGCGCTGCCTGGCGTTTGAAGACACCCAACTCGGCATCCAGAGTGCCACGGCGGCGGGAATGAAAACGGTGTTGGTGCCGGGTCCTCGCTTGATCTAAAGCGCCGGAAACGCTACTCGGTTAAGGCGCGATGGTTCAACTCAACGACAACTACCTCAAATTAAAGGCCGGCTATCTCTTCCCGGAGATCGCCCGGCGCGTGAAAGTTTTCTGTGACGCCCATCCCGAGGCCGCCAAGCGGGTGATCCGCTGCGGGATCGGCGATGTGACCGAACCGCTGCCGTCTGCCGTTGTATCCGCGATGCACAAGGCTGTCGATGATATGGCTTCGCGCGAGAGCTTCCGTGGGTATGGCCCGGAGCAGGGCCACGAGTTCCTGCGCCACGCCATCGCACAAAACGATTACCGTGACCACGGCATGGAGGTGGCCGACGACGAAATTTTCATCTCCGACGGCTCCAAGTGCGACTGCGGCAACATCCTCGACATCCTCGGGCACAAAAACGTGCTTGGCATCACCGACCCGGTTTATCCGGTCTATGTCGATACCAACGTGATGGCGGGCCATACCGGCGAAGCCAACGAGGCGGGCGCTTACGAGGGGATTCATTACCTGGCATGCGACGCCAGCAACGGGTTTGTGCCGGAGGTTCCGAAGGAAAAGCTCGATGTTGTTTACCTCTGCTTCCCCAATAACCCGACCGGGGCCACCGCCACGCGGGCGCAGCTTGCCGCCTGGGTGGCCTACGCGCGTGCCCACGGGACGCTGATCCTTTTCGACGCCGCGTACGAGGCGTACATTTCTGATCCCGAGGTGCCGCATTCCATTTACGAAATCCCCGGTGCGCGCGAGTGCGCCATCGAGTTTAGGAGCTTTTCGAAAAACGGCGGCTTCACCGGGACGCGCTGCGCGTTTACGGTCGTCCCCAAGACGCTCCTGGCCGCCACGGCCACGGGCGAATGCAAGCCGCTGCACCCGCTGTGGAATCGGCGCATGAGCACCAAGTTTAACGGCGTGAGCTACATCGTCCAGCGGGGCGCGGAAGCTCTGTACACTCCCGAAGGCAAACAGCAAGTGCGCGGGCTGATCGAGCATTACATGGGCAATGCGGCGATCCTGCGCGCGGCGGTTCAGCAAGCGGGGTTGCCGGTGTTTGGCGGCGTCAATGCCCCGTATATTTGGGTCGGCACACCGGACGGACTGACAAGCTGGGAGATGTTCGACCGGATGCTTACGCAAGCGAATGTCGTCATCACCCCCGGCAGCGGCTTCGGCTCCAAGGGCGAAGGTTACTTCCGCATCTCGGCCTTCAACAGCCGGGCCAACGCGGAGGAAGTCGCCCGGCGGATCGCGGCGCTGTGATTCGGAGTATTTGAATCAGGAAACCAGGAAAAAGAGGGACGTTATCCTGTTTTCCCTTATGTTTTTTCCTGATTTCCTGAGTTCCTGATAGATTGCTTTCTCCATGCAAGAAGCCATCGACAGCTTCCTTCTTTACCTGGCCACCGAACGGGGGCTCTCGACCCATTACCAGCTTTCCACCCGGCAATCGCTCCACGCGTTTGCCGAATGGCTCGCGGAGGCAAAGCAGATTTTGCAAAAAATGCGGGCGGGCCGCCGCGTCGATCAAGCTGATCGTGGTCGCGATCAAGGTTTTCTTCCGCTTCCTGCACCTGCGCAAACAGGTTCCCAAGGATGTCGCCGAACTGCTCCCGTTGCCGCGCGGAGAACATTACCTGCCGGAAACCCTCAACGAATCGCAAGTCGAGCAACTGCTGGAAAGCATTCCCATCGACCAGCCGCTCGGGCTGCGCGATCGGGCTTTGATCGAACTCCTCTACGCCAGCGGATTGCGCATTTCGGAACTGGTCCATGCCCGGCTCGAACATTTGTATTTGGAGGAGAAAGTGATCCGCGTGACCGGGAAGGGGAACAAGACCCGGCTGGTGCCGGTGGGCAAAAGCGCCCGCGATGCCATCGCAGCTTACCTTGATCGCGAGCGGCCCAAATACGTCAAGCGCCGCACCGGCAGCGAACTGTTCCTTTCCGTGCGCGGCGGCAAGTTGACCCCGCAACGCTGCTGGCAGATCGTCAAGGCACGCGCCCAGTTTTCCGGGTTGGAGGAGAATGTTTACCCGCATTTGCTGCGCCACTCGTTCGCGACGCATCTGCTCAGCAATGGAGCGGACTTGCGGATGATCCAGGAGATGCTCGGCCACGCCGATATTTCCACGACGCAGATTTACACCCACGTCGATCAGGCCCGGCTCAAATCGGTGCACCGGAAATTTCACCCTAGAGGGTGAGATGGGCGCCTTCCCGAATCGTCCGCGGAGCGGCCGATCCACCTAGGCCGATCTACGTTGCCGAAAGCGGGTGGATCGCGACCTCCGGGCACGATGAGCCGCGCTGGCCATTACGCCATTCGGGAGTTGCCTAAGGCACAGCTACGATGATCCGTTTAAGAGCCTCGGTGAATTCCCGGGAATCTTCCAGCGAAATAAGGATCGTTGCGCGCCGCCCCCCGGCGTCTTCGGTGATCCGAAAGAAGCGGCCCCGGTGATTCTCCTGCAAATCGAGAAAGAACATCTTGTGTTCCACTTCGATTTTCTCCGTGGCGAGCGTTCTTCCGGATTTGGACCATCCCTCGGAATTTGAGGGGCGATCATACGGAGTGGGGGAATTGATCATATTAAAGATTATAGGGGCATCCCTTTCGGAAGCATCGAGTTTTCCATTATGCCGCGGGATCGGGATTGTGTCTCGTAATTTATGTAAAATGCGCTTTTTTCAACGGCTTTTTTTGAAGGGGGTTTCGCCGTCCCACGCTGCATGGCCGACGCTTTTCAGTGGCGTAAACCGTTTCCGGCTGCTTTGATAAGGGCCTATGTCCAGCCAGTTTGGCCAACTTTTCCGGATCTCGACCTGGGGCGAATCGCACGGAGGCGGCGTCGGCGTCGTTGTGGACGGCTGCCCGCCTGCCATCGACCTGGGCGAGGCGGATATCCAGCGCGATCTCGATCGCCGCAAGCCCGGCCAGAGCGAAATCGTCACGCCCCGTCATGAGGCGGATGCGTGCCGGATTCTTTCGGGGGTGTTCCAAGGCAAGACGCTGGGCTCGCCGATTTCCATCGTGGTGATGAACCAGGATGCGCGGCCCGAGGCTTACCGGGAAATGGAGACGACCTTCCGCCCCTCCCACGCAGATTTCACCACTCAGGCCAAATTTGGCATTCGCAACTGGCAGGGTGGGGGACGCGCTTCGGCCCGTGAAACGATCGG
>JAPLTE010000072.1 GCA_026398235.1 Verrucomicrobiota bacterium | reverse complement strand
GATCTGTGCAAGGTCAGTTTTTAAATAATATTAAATAATGTTGCTTAATCAATAAACAGGCCGTTTCACGGAGTGGCAGCCGGTTGGGGCTCCTCGTTCTCCTCCTCTGTCGGAGAGGGTTCCGGCTGTTTTTTGTCCCCGGACTTTTTCTTGTGTTTTCCGGTGACCGATTGCAGGAGATTCATAAACTGGTTTCCGAGCTTTTGGCCCACCATTACTTGCAGCAGATCGGTTTCAGGCCGGGAAAGCGTACCGGTTACAGCGAAGCCGATGTCCCGCCAGTCTCCCCCGGGCACGGGCTGGAAATTGGCGTCCACCCACCCCGGCAATTGCCGGCTGAGTCTGGGGTTGACGGCTAAGCGAGCGGCAAGATTGAGCTTTCCATCCAGAGCGCTGGTTCCTTTCGCGCTCAGATTGAGGCTGGAAGCCTCCATCACCAGACTATCCACAAACACCTTCTCCTCGCCGATTCGCAGATCGAGTTGGGCCTGCCGCAGTTCGAGTTCTTTGACATCCATCTGCAATGCATTGCCGATCAGATGCACCAGCGGAATTTGCTCCATACGCCCTCCCCGCAACCGCATGTGGCCGACGCCTCCGAGGCTTTCTTTTGAACCGATAGCTCCGTATAGATCGATATTGCCGAGCAATGTGCCTGTCGTTCGCCGATTTTTTTGATTTTCGCCCAGTTGCGCCAGAATTCCTTTGAGTTCCACCCCCTCGAAACGCAGATCGAGTGTGAAAGGGGGTTGCCCCGGAGTCCTTCCCATCGTGGCCGCCCCTCCGATGCTCCCCTCGGCCAGCCGCGCGGAAACCGGGGAGAGCGTCAAGCCGCTTTCACTCCATGCAAAGGGAGTGCGAAAGGCCTCAAACACCAATCCGTTGCTTAAAGTGATGCTCTGGATCAGGGCGGTTCCCGAGGCCTTGCCGGCAGTCTCCGGCGTAATCTGCAAGGTGATCCCATGCAAATCGGCCCGTGTTTTCCCCTTCTTATCCACAAATTGCAATTGGCCATCATGCAGCTTCACCGTTTGCACTTTAAATTCCGGCTTCACCCCCTTCGCGGCGCGCTGCACCTTGGGTCCGCGTCTGGATTCCGGTTTGGCCCAGGGAAAGGTCCACCCGCCATTGGCGTTTTGCACCCATACCAGCGAAGGCGATCTTATCACGAGCTTTTGGACCACTACGCGCCCCACAAAAAGCGGCCGGAGGGCCACTCTGGCGCTCACCGATGGGAGAAGGAGTGTGGAGGATGGCTCGCCGCTCGCGGCTGCTCTCATATGGATTCCCGTCGCTCGGAATCCGCTCCAAAGGGCATAATGCATCCCGCCGATCTTCACCTCCCCGCCTGTTTGCCGCTGGATGGCCGTTTCCACCCGCTCCCGAACCCCGTCCATACCGACATACAGATCCAAACCGATACAGAGTGCGGCAAGGAAGGCACAGGCCGTGGATGCCGCGAGGAAAAACCGCTTGGAAACCGTGTTCACAATGAGCAAAGTAATCCCTCTACACTGCGGAAGAAAAGTCTGAACTCTTTATGCCTCCAACCGTTGTCATCCTCAACCCCGCTGCCCGAAGTCAAAGAGCAGCAGGAGTTTGCAGAACCATCGAGGCTCTGGTAGGCAACGAGGCGACATTGCACCGGACCTCCAAACCGGGGGAAGCCCGATCCCTGGCGCGCCAGGCGGTGGCAAAAGGATTTGAGCAGATCGTTGTCGCGGGGGGAGATGGAACAGTCAACGAAGTCGTCAACGGGATCGCCGGTTCCACCGCCACTCTGGGCATTCTCCCTGTGGGGACGATGAATGTTTTTGCTGCGGAACTGGGGCTGCCCAAAGGGATCAAGGAATGCTGGGGGATCATTCAGGCGGGAGTCAGCCGGGTGATTGATCTTCCCATGGCCGCCGAGCACGCCTTTGTCCAGGTGGCCGGAGTAGGTTTCGACGCACAAACCCTTAAGGAAACCAGTTGGGATGCCAAGCGCAACCTCGGTCCACTTAGTTACGTGATTTCAGCCGCCCAGGTCGCCGCCCGCAAGCCCCCCCGGCTCGTGGTGGAATCCGGGGGCCGTTCGCGCGAAGGCTCTTTTGTCCTCATCGGCAACGGACGCTATTATGGAGGGCCGTTTCCAGTCTTTCCCAATGCACGGATTGATGACGGCTTGCTGGATGTCATCGTTTTAAAAAACGTAGGGCACCTCGACCTCATCCGCTATATGCAAGGCGTCCTCTTCGGCACGCATGTCAACATGAACGACGTGGAATATTTCCAGGCGGGCAGCCTCACGGTCACGAGCGATCAGGAAGTGCCGGTGGAAGTCGATGGAGAAGTGATCGGCACCACTCCCGTCACGTTTGAATGTGGACACAGGAAGCTGCGCGTTTTGGCTCCCGCGTAAAAAAGCGAATGGGGGGGGCCGACATGTTTGTCTCCCCCACAAAAAATTCCGAGTCGGCCTCTTTTGGGAAATCCCTCGCAAGCTCGGAATGACACGTTGCGATCGCCCGATTTACCCCGCCGGTTCCACCCCAAAACCCGGCCCCGAACCGGGCGCGAGCACACCCTGGCGCAACGGCAATCCCGTAAACGGATCGTCCTGCAAGAGCCACGCGCCATCCAAATCGGCATAATCCGTCTCTTGCGCCACCACCGCCCCGGCGGCAATAAGGAGGCTGCTCTCCAACATGCACCCCACCATCGTGCGCAACCCGAGTTCCCGCCCCCGGCGCGCCATAAGCAGGGAGGGAGTCAGCCCGCCGCATTTGACGAGTTTGATGTTGAACCCGGAAAACAGCCCCGGCATCCGTTCCACATCCTCCAATGTCACACAGCTCTCATCGGCCAAAATGGGCAACGCCGAGGCCGCGAGCAGCTCCGGCATGCGCTCGTCGAGGGCGGGCGAAAGCGGCTGTTCGATAAAAAGAGTTCCAAGCTGAGCCAAGTCTCGCGAAATCGCTTTTATATCCACTTTCTCCCAAGCCCCGTTGGCATCCACTGAGAGCGTGGCACCGGTCCGTTTGCGCATCAACGCAATGGGCGCGAGGTCCGCCATCGAATCGGACTTCATTTTAATGAGCGGAAACCCGCGCAATTCCACCGCTTTGAGTTCCAGTTCGGACTCGCCGGAAAGCCCGACGGTGCAAAACGTCTGCACCGGATGCGACGGACGGCCGAGCGCCAACTCCGTGACCGAAATGCCTTTGCGGCGGGCCAGCCAATCCCACAAAGCGAGATCGAGCGCGCATTGAGCGGCCCGGGACGGGGCCAGCCAGGGCCACACTTCCAGCCAGACCCGTTGGATATCTGCCACACTTTCGATTTTCAGCCCCGCCACAAACGGCGCAGCCGACTCCAGGAAATGCTGGACGTTCCCCGCCGTCTCGTCGAAGTAGGCGTTGGGCGAAGCCTCGCCCCGCCCGGTGATTCCCTCATCGCTGATCTCCACGAAAATATTTCGCACTTCCGCTCTTGCGGCCCGACTGATTCGGAACACATTACGCGGATGCAAGTTTTTCGAGACTGCGTTGAGCTTCATCGTTGATTTATTTATGCATACCCTCGGGCAAAATCCCAGCCTCTCCTGCCGCTTTACCACCCGCTCCCTCGGCCTCTCTCAAGAGAATCGGCCCATCCTGCTCCACGAGACCCCCGCCTTTGCCTCCGCGCCGGGCGGCACCCTCCTCATCGGGGGAATGCACGGCGACGAACGGGCGACCATCCTCATTTTGCTTTCCTTTCAGGATCGTTTGCAACGCTCCGGGCGCGTTTCGCAATCGGCCCCCGCCTTGGGCATCCTTCCCCTGGCCAACCCCGATGGGTACCTCCACAATACGCGCTATAATGCGCGGGGGGTCGATCTCAACCGGAACTTTGAAACCGGCTGGAGCGCCCAAAGCGAGGAACCGTCGGGCGCAACCCCCTGGTCTGAGCCGGAAACGCGGGCGTTGCGCGATTTCATCTTGCACCAGCGCCCCGCGCGGATTGTCACCCTTCACTGGGCGCTGGCGGAACTCGACGCCGATGGGGCGCAATCCACCCCCCTCGCACAGAGCATGTGGAACGCCCTCAGCGAAGCCGAACGCGCTCCCTACCGCCTGCGGGTCTCCGAGTCCGAGGCGGTGTTCCCCACCCCGGCCTACTGCCCCGGCTCGCTCGGGCAATGGTGCGGCACCGGATTGCGCTACCCGGACGGATGCGCCCCGGCCATCGTCACGCTGGAACTCCCTTACGACCCGATTTTGCCGCGTCCTGCAGTGCTGCCCAGCGATCACCTTGCCCGGCTACGCCAGGCATGGAAACAGGACGCCCGCGGCTATTTGAGCGCCATCGAAGGGTCCGTGCACAAGATGCTTTGGGCTGCGTGTGAGGAATAGGCGCGCATGGTCCGATGGAATGCGCCATTCCGGAATCGTCCGCGGAGCGGCCGATCCACCTAAATGTTCCCAGTCGCATGTAAGACAGGGGTGTTATCCGCAGATTGCGCAGATTTCCGCCGATTATTTATAAATCTGCGTTCATCTGCGAAATCTCCTCTTCCGTGGTGGATCGCGACCTCCGGGCGCGATGGGACGGCGCGCTCCAAGTAAAGAGCCTTACATCCCCTTGCCCGTCAGCTTGAGGAACGGCGGCAGTCCTGCCATCAGCTTCTCAAACGCCCGGAAATCGACCTGCTGCTGGCCGTCGCTCATCGCTTCCGCCGGGTTGGGGTGCACCTCAATAATCAGCCCGTCGGCGTTCATGGCCACCGAACCCCGGCAGAGCATCTCCACGAGGCTCGCTTTGCCGCACCCTTGGCTCGGATCCACAATCACCGGCAAGTGCGACTCCGCTTTGGCCACCGCCACCGCCGAGAGGTCGAGCGTGTTGCGCGTAAACGTTTCGAAGGTGCGGATGCCCCGTTCGCAGAGCATCACATTCGGGTTGCCGTGGGCGAGGATGTATTCCGCCGAGAGCAGCCATTCCTCGATTTTCTGGCTCATGCCGCGCTTAAGCAGGATCGGTTTGCCGCTCTGGGCCGCTTCAATCAGAAGCTGGAAATTCTGGGCGTTGCGCGCGCCGATTTGCAGGATATCCGCGGAGGCGGCCACGTGTTCCACATCCCGCTCGCTCAAGACTTCGGTCACAATTTTGAGGCCGGTTTCTTTCTTGGCGCATTGCAAAAGCCGCAGTCCCTCCTTGCCGAGCCCTTGAAATTCGTAGGGAGAAGTGCGCGGTTTGTAAGCCCCGCCGCGCAAAATGGTTGCGCCTGCCGCTTTCACCGCGCGCGCCGTGGAAAGCAACTGTTCCTCGCTCTCGACCGAGCACGGGCCAGCCATGACGGTGAAATGCGGGCCGCCCACTTTGACGCCGTCCACGTCGATGATGGTGTCTTCGGGATGGAACTCGCGGCTGACGAGTTTGTACCGCTTTTGAACCCGCAACACCTCCTGCACTTGAGGCAGCACATTGAGGCTCTCCAGGGTGTGGTGGGTGCGCTCGTCGCCGATGGCGGCCACCACGGTCTGCTCGGTCCCAAAAATCGGTCGGGGATCGTAGCCGAGCTTGGCAACTTCGGCGATCACTTGGTCGATTCCCTCGCGGGACGTGTGGGGTTTAATGACAATAATCATGGAAATACGGAGTGAGGTGTTGGAATATCCCTTTTAACAGAACCTATTTTTTCTCTTCCGAAAACCTTTTTATTCCCATGCCCGATTTTACAGGTGGCGGCATCTACGCCCTTCCCCCCGGAGCTCGCTCCATTGGCGACGCAAAAATCGACCAACGCATCCACGATTTGGTGCGCGACTACGGTTGCAACGCTTCCAGCAGTTTTATCCAGGAAATGATCGTCACCGCGCTCAAGATGGGGCGCGACGGCTTAAACGAGGCCGACCTCAAACTGTTCAACCGCTCCCTGCGGGAATTGCGCCATGCGGCGCGCGTTTTCGCCAAATACACGGACCACCATAAAGTGGTGGTCTTCGGCTCGGCCCGCACGGCGCAGGATCACCCGGAAGCCCTTGCCGCCGAGGAATTTGGACGCAAGATGCGCGAGCGCGGGTTTATGATCATCACCGGCGGCGGGGACGGAATCATGGGAGCCGCCCAACGGGGCGCAGGGCGGGACAATTCCTTCGGGCTCAACATCCGGCTCCCCTTCGAGCAGCGGGCCAACCCGGTGATCGATGGCGACTCCAAGCTCATCAATTTCAATTATTTCTTCACCCGCAAGCTCAATTTCGTCAAGGAAACCCATGCCGTCGCGCTCTTCCCGGGCGGATTTGGAACCCTGGACGAAGGGTTTGAAGTGCTCACCCTGATGCAAACCGGCAAGGCGCGCATTTTCCCCGTTGTTTTTGTGGATCAACCCGGCGGCACCTACTGGAAAACGCTCCTGGAATTCCTCGAAAAGCACCTTTTGGAACACGGATTAGTGAGTCCCAACGATTTCAACCTGTTCCGGCTGGCATCCAGCGTGGACGATGCGGTGGAGCAAATCGTCGCCTTTTACCGCAATTACGTTTCCTACCGCTGGGTCCGACACGAATTGGTCATCCGGCTCCGGCATCCGCTCACAGCGGGGGCGATCCAGGAATTGAACCGCGAATTTGCCGATCTGCTCGCCAAGGGGCGCATTGAGGCGACCCCTCCTCTCCCCGAAGAGGCGAACCAGCCCGACCTGGCTGCCCTGCCCCGCCTGCGACTCACCCCCAACCGCCATGATCTCGGTCGGTTGCGTGCACTTTTGGACGCGATCAACCGCGCCCCCACGGTGGATCCTGAACCGGAACCGGTCGCAAACTGATCCTTGTGCTCTTTTTCACAAGTTTCGGCTTGCCCGGAAATTCTCTCCTCATAGAGTTGGTTTATGGCTTCTCAGACACCGGTTGCTTTCGACACCAAGTTCGAAAACAACGTGATTATCACCAAACTGGACGAGACCATCAACTGGATGCGTAAAAATTCGCTTTGGCCCATGCCGATGGGCCTTGCGTGTTGCGCGATTGAGTTGATGGGCACGGCCTCGTCCCGTTATGACATCGCGCGCTTCGGCGCGGAGGTGATGCGCTTTTCGCCCCGGCAGAGCGACGTCATGATCGTCGCGGGCACCGTCACCTACAAAATGGCGCTCGCCGTCAAACGCATTTACGACCAGATGCCCGAGCCGAAATGGGTGATCGCCATGGGAGCCTGCGCTTCCAGCGGCGGCATGTATCGCAGCTACTCCACTTTGCAAGGAGTCGACCAGATCATCCCCGTGGATGTCTATGTCTCCGGCTGCCCGCCCCGCCCCGAAGCCCTTATCGAGGGACTGCTCACGCTCCAGCGCAAAGTGGCGACCAATAAATCGCTCCTGGGCCAGAAACGCCTCACCACAGCCAACCTGTCATGATTCTCGCCGACGCCATCGCCGCCCTGGAAAAGCAATTCCCGATTCTCGCGAAAAAGGAATTCCGCAACGAAACCACCCTCACCGTGGAGTCGGGCCGCATCGCCGAAGTGTGCGCGTTTGCGAAAAACGAACTCGGGTTCAATTCACTTGCCAACCTTTGTTCGGTGGACAATTTCGGCAACGAACCGCGTTTTGAGGTGGTTTACGATCTCTATTCTTTCGCCGACAACCATTATCTGCGCTTCAAAACGACGATCTCTGAGGACGAACCGTCGCTGCCCAGCGTCGCCGGGATCTGGAACGCGGCGGACTGGCATGAGCGCGAGGTTTACGATATGATGGGCATCCGTTTCAACGGCCATCCCGATCTGCGCCGCATCCTGATGTGGGACGGGTATCCTTACCACCCGTTGCGCAAAGATTTTCCGCTCGGCGGACGCCCCAGCGAAATGCCGGATGTGGCGTTTACGAAAGCGGCTCCGCTGGAAGGCGGGCCGTTCGTCACGACGCCGTGCGCGGGTGGCAGCAAAGAGCGCGAACCGCGCTCCAAGCGGATCGAATAGGGATTTTTAGCCGCAAAGAGGCGCAAAAAACGGTGTCCGCTGCCAGAGGCTCGACTGGACAAAGTTTTTCTGCGTTTTTTGCGCCTTTTTGCGGTTAATTCTCCTCCCTGCTCACCTGCAAGCGCAGCTGGCCGCAAGCGGCGTCGATGTCGCTCCCTTTTTCCCGGCGAATCGTCGCGTCCGCGCCCGTCCGTTCCAGCGTGGCCATGAACGCCTCCTGCCGACGCAACGAGGGCCGTTTCCACGGCAATCCCTCCACGGGATTGTAGGGAATGCAATTGATCTTGGCTGCGAGACGGCGCGCGATTTTTCCCAGCTCGGCGGCCTGCTCCAGGCTGTCGTTGATCCCCTCGATCAAGATAAACTCCAACGTGATCCGCTGGTTTTTGCGGCTGCAATATTCGTCGCAGGCGTCGAGCAATTCGGCCAGCGGAAATTTGCGGTTGACCGGCATGATCTGGTTGCGCACGGCATCGGTGGCCCCGTGCAGCGAGACGGCGAGCCGGATTTGCAGCGGTTGGGCCGCCAGTTCGCGAATCTGCGGGGCGAGGCCGCTGGTGGAGACGGTCATGTGGCGCGCGCCGAGGCCGATCCCCCACGGCGCGTTTAAGATGCCGACCGCTCGCAGGAAATGGTCGAAATTGGCCAGCGGCTCGCCCATGCCCATGAACACCACGTTGTTGACGCGCTCGCCGCTGAGTTCTTCGACGCGCAGAAATTGATCAACGATTTCCCCGGCGTGCAAATGGCGCGAAAAACCGTTCAAACCGCTCGCGCAAAATTTGCACCCATAGGCGCAACCGACTTGCGAGGAAATGCAGAGGGTGCGCCGATCCGAGCCTTCCCCGTAAAGCGCTGGAGAGGCCGGGATAAGCACCGTCTCGATCAATGAAGCGTCGGCCAGCTTGAAGAGGAATTTTTGGGTCGTGTCCTCCGACCCGGTTTTGCGGACAAGCTCCGGCACGTCGAATCCAAAGGTGGCATCGAGCTGTTGCCGCAATTCCGCCGGGAGGTTCGTCATCGCCGCAAACGACCCGGCGCGCTTGGCATAAAGCCATTCCAAGACTTGCTTGGCGCGGTAGGCAGGCTGCCCCATTTCGCGAAAGCGCTCTTGCAACTCCGCAAGGGTCACCGAATGAATGGGCGTTTTGGCTGGCGAATATTTCACGTTAAATAACAATCAGGAACTCAGGAGAAGGGATAATCAGGAAACCAAGAAACCAGGAAGAGAAACATCGAAAAAGTATAAACCCTGGGAACACCAACTGCCTTTATTTTTTCATGGCTTCCTGGGTTCCTGATTTGCTTCATCCGCGCCGCACCAAGGACCGCAGTGCATTCAGCCCTTGGACGACCCTGTATTTGGCCATTTTGCAGGCGAAACGGAATCCGTTGGGCCGCCACCCCTTCCACGCCGTCCGGTCAAGATAGCTATAGAAAACCTTGGCGCTCGGGCTCTTGTGCAACCCGTAATTCCACGGCTTGAGGGGGCCGTTAAAATGCAGGACCGGGTCGCAAAGCGTGCTGCCGTCGATCTGCTGATCCGCCCAGTACCCAGGAGTATTCCAGCCGCTCGGCAGCATTTTCCAGCGGCCATAGAGAACCACATTGAGCGCGCTTTGATCGCAATAATGGCAGTGCTCGGGGTTTTCGCGAAGATAAGCGACGGTTTTTCCGCTGATCTCCAGCGCGCGCCATTTATGGAGGTCCATCACAAAAAAGCCGGCTTGGAAATAGGGGGCGCTTCCATCGAGGTCGAATTTTTGCAAATCAAGGCGCTCCCCGGCCAAGGTTTTAGTGAGCACATCCGTTGCCGCCGCGATCACCGCCTCACCCAAAGCCATTTCCCACAGCGATTCCCAATCCGCCTGGACCAACAGGTCCGCATCCACATAAAGAATCCGATCCTCGTTGACCATTTTGGGCAGCATCAGCCGCGCATAGGTCATCACGCTGGAGCCGTAGATTTTCGGCAACCCTTCGAAGTAATTCAAATCCGGGCGCAACCGGATCAGTTCACAAGAGCGGCCCAGGGAAGCCAGCGTTTGCTCCAGTTTGCGCCAGGAAGCCTCCTGGATTCCGCCGTCGAGCAAATAGACCCGGCAATGGACCCCGCGCGGGGCGTGAAGAACTGCGGAGGCGAGGGCCACGGCGACTCCCAGCACATACGTTTGATTGGCGGCGCTGCAAATCGCTACGTGTTTCATAATCCGATCTCCTTTTCGAGCGCGCGCAGCACTTCGTCGTCCACTCCGGCGTCGAATTTGCGCGCGAACAGCTTCCCCTGCGCCCGGCATGCGCGCAGCCACGGGAGATGAACGCTGGTGAGGGTGGCCGGGCTGGGTGAGTCTTTGCTTTCCCAATAAATGGCACGCCGGTCATCATTGACGACCGATGCCGCAAGCGGGCTGTTGAGGAGCACGCTTTGGAACAGGCTTTCGTCGGGAATCCCGGAATATTTCAGCCATTGAACCATCCGCAGGGCTTTGGGATTTGACACCAGATACGCTGCGGCTTCCCGTGAGAGGACCACATGGTTGGAGCCGCCCATGTAGCGGAACCAAGGGGGAACCGTTCGCCTGATCCACGGCACGCACGGCATGAGGTTCGCCCAGCCGCATAGCCGTCGGATGCGTCTGCCGAGGAACGGGATTTTTAAGACGGATTCAAGCAACTCCGACTCGATATAAACGGGGCCGGTCCGGTCGGCGAGATTCTTCCAATGCGGCTCGGTGAACGGATCAAAGAAGCTCACAAACGAATTTGTGGGCACGGCCTCCAGTTCCGCAACCATTTGCGCCTGCGGCTGGAGCGGAAAGTCTTGTCCGCTCAGGGTGATGAAGTGCGACCAGCGATCCCCCATAGCGAGACAGCGCCGGATGCCTTCAAGCTGTGTGCCGATCACGCTGTAGCGGCCCCACAGAATAGGCCGGGGCGGGAGAAGTTGGACATTCCCAAATTCCCGCGCCATGCGAACCAGCGCCGCGTGTTCTTCCCGGGACGCGCGCTTGTCATAATGAATGACGCAAACATTGTCGGGATGCGCGATGGCTTTCAAAAGCCTCGCAATTTGCGCGGGATTTTTGTGCGCCAGGATGCAGTATGCGAGCCCCATGGTTTATCTCCCGGAGGCCCAGGCATAGAGTCGCAGCGCACTCGCCCAGGCCAGCAAAACCGGCTGGTGCGATGCCTTCCACGCCCGAACCAGGTACTCCCCTGCCGTGCGGGGCTCGGAGCGTTGCAGGATGCGCGCGGCAGCGATCCAGGCTCCCGAAGTGGAGCGGCGGCGGAGTTTTTGGGGGATGGCGCTCCAGTCGAGCTGTTTTTCAAATGCCCGCGCGCAGGCGATGGCCATCGCCGCCGAATGCGTCGAGAGCGCCTCGCCGTGCTTGCGGTAAAGACAGGTGTTCGCGCCCGTGAAAACAAACCGCCCCCCGGCCCGGGCGCAGCGCAGCCACATTTCACGGTCCTCGACATAACGGAACGTGGGGTCAAACCCTCCTGTGCATGCCCAAAGTGTTTTTCGTAATACGACTGAGGAGGGTTGGATCACGTAATCCCCCTCGAAGAGCGAAAGCGGAAAACGCTTGAGGATGTCGGGGCTGGGAGCCCGTATTTCGAGCTCGCGGCCGGTATCGCTGTCAAAAAGGAGGGAGCCGGCATGGGCAAGATCGGCGCCTGTTTCCAGCAGCCTGCCCACTGTGGTTTCGAGATGGTCCGCCTCCCAGCAATCGTCCGCATCCAGCAAGGCAATGAGTTCTCCCTGGCTGGCGGCGATCCCGGTATTGCGGGTTGCGGGCAACCCTTGGTTCTGCTCGTGGCGTTGGTAGCGGACCGGTTGGGAAACCGACTGCGCAAAGGCATTCACGAGCGCTTCCGCACCATCCTTTGAACCATCCTCAGTCACGATCAATTCCCAATCCTGGAACGTCTGTTTGCGCACGGACTCGAGTGCCTTCGGAAGGTATTTCTCGGCGCGATAAGCCGGGATACAGATGCTAACGCACGGCATGGCGGGATTTGGGCAAGGGGTTCATGGATTGTCGCTGAGGTCGGACCCGATCTTCGCAAATATGAACCGCCGCTGCCGAAAGAAAAAGGAAAATGGAGGAGCACGTGAATTGATTCAGAACAAAAGACACCGGCAGGTGGCTATCGGCTCCCAAGAGCGTTTCCGTGATGGGGCTCCTGAGTGGGGATAATCGGGTGATTGAGCCGACGAGCGGGCCGTTATGGCTACGCTCTCGGAGATCGAGAAATGAGCAGGCATTCGTTCCTTGCCAACGGCGACAACACCACCCGGCTCACGAATTGGGCCGTGAGATTGTGCAGGGGGCCAGAAGAACTGGAGTGTGCTACTCCGCCTTTTCGCCGGCCAGCTTTTCTTCCAGACGTTTGACGCGCTCGTGCAATTTGGGGAGGCGGCTTTGGTGGGCCAGGATGATTTTTTGATCCCGCATGGGGGCGGCAGGGGAACCAAACCAGATCTCTTTGGCCGGAATATCTTTGCTGACGCCGCTCTGGGCCGCGACGATCGCATGGTCGCCGACTTCGATGTGCCCGACCAGCCCGGCCTGTCCTGCCAAGGTCACATGATCGCCGATTTTGCTGCTTCCGGAAATCCCGACCTGCGAACACAGGATGCAATGCTTGCCGATGACAACATTGTGGCCGATTTGCACCAGGTTATCGATTTTGGTGCCTTCTCCGATCCACGTGCGGCCGAACCGTGCCCGGTCGATGGTGGTGTTGGCTCCGATCTCCACATCGTCGTCAATTTTTACGGTGCCGGTCTGCGGAATCTTGGTGTAACGGCCTTGAACCGTTTCATATCCAAAGCCGTCGCTGCCGATGACCGCTCCGCTGTGGATGATCACGCGCTGGCCGAGCGTGCAGCGTTCCCGGATCGTGGCGTTGGGATAGAGATGGCAATCGGCTCCCATTTGCGCCTCGTGGCCCACATAGGCATTGGCTCCAATGATGCAGTGGTCTCCGATCACGGCTCCCGCTTCCACCACGGCGTGCGCCTGGATGGAAACTCCCTCACCGATTCGGGCGCTGGCTGCGACCACGGCGCTGGGATGGATGCCCGGCTCAAAGAGAACCGGTGCTGGGGCGAACTGCTCGACAACCCGGGAAAAAGCGAGCGACGGGTTGGCGACCTGGATGGGGATCGCTGTAATCGGTTCGTCAAATCCTTCCGGAACCAGCGCGCATGAGGCACGGCTGGTTCTCAGAATGGGAAGGTATTTGGGGTTCCCAAAGAAGGTAATATCTCCTTTTTGGGCGTCTCCCACCGAGGCCACACCGGTGATGCGGGTGTTCCCCACGTCTCCGGTGAAACGGCCCCCGACGAGCGCGGCAACCTCTTCAACCGTCGTATGCACTATTTGCTCTTGCCGGACTGCGCAGGGTTGGCGGCGTCCTTGGGCTTGCTGGCGTTGAGTGCTTTGATGATATCTTCGCTGAAATCAGCGGTATCTTTGGAATAGAGGACCACTTCCACGCCGTTGGAACTCAAGCCCGACTTGTCGAGGACGAGATCGTATTGATCGCTCTTGACCTTGTCGTTGACCAATTTCCGGATTTCCTCAACGATCCCGGCACGCATGCGGGCTGCTTGATCCTGGAGGTCCTTGAGGCGGCGTTGGCGCAGTTCGACGATTTCCTTCTCCTGGCGCTTGGATTCTTCCGCTTTTTCATCGCGCTCTTTGGCCTTCTTTTCCTTGGCTTCCTTGCTCAGTTCGGGCTTGTTGAGCTCTTCGTTGAGCTTGCGGATGGCGTCGAGGTTCTTGTTGAACACATCAACCAGATCCTGAAGTTCCTTTTGGGCGACGGTCTGGGCTTCGTCGATGCGTTTCTTCGCCTGCTCTGTCTTGTAATAGCTGCTGAAGATTTTGTTCATGTCCACAAGGCCGATTTTGGTTTCAGCTTGTGCGAGGGAACCCATGGCGATCACAACAGTGGCCACGAGCGAAGGGATGAGGCATTTTTTCATATGGATGGAAATGGGAATCATGTTTGAGACGCTTTAAATTGCAAGCCGTTCAAAATTGGTAGCCGATATTGAAATTAAAGTGGCCGGTTGTGCTATTCGCATCCCCTTTTGCGACGGGATAGCCGTAATCGAGCCGGATGGGGCCGATGGGCAGATCCAGCCGGAGGCCGATGCCCACGTCAGAGGCGATGCTACTGACTCCGAACGAATAGGCTCCACTATTGACAAACCCGGTGTCGTAGAAAAACGCGCCGCGCACGCGGTCGATAATGGGGTAGGTGTATTCCACCGTGGCGCGAGCCAGCGAGTTGCCGCCGATGGGTTCCCTGTTTTGGTCTTTTGGACCGATGTCACGGAATTTGAACCCGCGCAGGTTGTTGGAGCCGCCGAGATAGAGACGGTCGAAAATCGGCACATGATCGCTGCCCGACCAGTTATCCACGGTGGCGACCTCGCCCACGAGGGTCAGGATCGTGTCCCACGGCAGGGAGATGTAATGGGAGACCTGGAAATTGATTCCGTAGATGTTTTCGTCGCCGCCCAGCGGTCCACCAGCCACATAGGGTGCAAATTCAGCGCGGGTTCCCTTGCGCGTGAGGAAAACGCTGTCCCGGGTATCATATACCAGCGAAGGGCTGATCACGCTCTTTAGATGGTCCCCCTCGTCCTGCCGTATAATGTCGGAGGCTCCGGAATAAATATTATAGAGGGTGATATCTTCCAGACGATAATCCAATCGCCAGGAGAGGTCCTGGTTGATGGCTTTGCGGGTGAAGAGATTGATCCCGTAGTTGCGCTGGTTATAAACCGAGCTGAGATAATTGGCGTCGCGGTAGAAGAGTTCGCCGCCGACGGTCAGGTTGTAATCCAGGAAATACGGCTCGGTGAGGGAGACGATAAAATCCTTACGCTGCGCGCCGTACTGCAACCGCGCCCGGAAACGCTGGCCGCCTCCGGTGAAATTGGGCCAGTTGGTAATGTCGAAATTGCTTTGCGTCAGTTCGACAAACCCGAGCACGCTGTCGATGGTGCTGTAGCCTGCGCCAAAGTTGAGTGACCCGGTGCGCTTTTCCGCAACGACCACGTTCATGTCTTTCTGTCCGGGGACGAGGGTGTCCGAGGCGAACACATCGACGCGTTCGAAGTAGTTCAAATTCTGGAGCCGCTGCTTGGCCGCCTCGGCATAGACGCTGTTGTAGAGATCGCCGGGACCGAGGGGCAGTTCACGGCGGATCACCTTGTCTTTGGTCCGCGTGTTGCCGGTGATGGTGACGCGTTCGATGTAGGATTGTGCTCCTTCATCGATGCGGTAAGCCAGGGCCACCCGCTGGTTGTTCATGGGGGTCATGACGGGGACCACCTGCATGTCAACGTACCCATGCGAACCATAAATGTCCTGGATCCGCTTCACGTCCGCCTGGACTCCTGCCGGCGAATAAACGCTCCCTTCCTGGAGGTTGAGGGCCGCGCCGATTTCCGCTGCGGTGAAAAGTTTGGTTCCCCCCACGGTCACGGGGCCGACATGGAATTGCGGGCCTTCCACGATGGGGAAGGTGACGTCCACGTTTGGCGTGTTGTCCTCACGCGAGAGGGTCGGTTCGCCGATCTTTACATCCGCATACCCATGGTTCTGGTAAAAATCGCGGAGCGCTTCGGTATCCGCTGCGAGTTGCTCATTTTCCACGCGCCCGCTCTTATCCAGAAACGAGAAGAGGGAGTGGGGGCGGGTCTTCACGACCTTGCGCAACTGGCGGTTGCTAAAAACGGTGTTGCCTTCAAAAAACACATGCCGGACGATCGTCTTGCCCGCTTCCACAATCGTATAGGTGACGACGGATTGATTGGTCTTTTCATCGGTCTGCACCTTGGTTTGTACCGTGGTGTCCTTGAACCCTTTCTCCTGATAGGCGGTGAGGATTTTTTGGCGGTCCGCCTCCACTTCCGCCTCGGTCAGTTCGCTGCCCGGTTTGGTGTAGATCTTTTTGCGCAGCGATTTCGCGCTGATCTGCTCGGCGCCTTCGATATTGACTTCCTTGACCGTAGTCTTGGACTGGACCACCACGATCACCTTGACCCCATCGGGCTGCGGGTCTCCAAAAATGCGAATATTAAATACCTTGGCGGTTTTATAGAGATTGCGAACATCCTCCTCCGCAACGCCTACAGAGTAGGGGCGGCCGATCTTGGTGCGCATGTTATTTAAAATACGCTCTTTGCTGACGGTGGCGGGGCCAGCGAACTGGACGTCCCCCAGGCGATTGGGGCGGCGGCGACACATGCGGTAAAAACGGCTGCGGCAAGAATCTGTTTGCTGGTTCTCATAAAATAGTATCAGCCGCCCCGGGGTATCCGGTAGACCGGAAGCGGAATTGGGGAAAAGGAATGAAGAGTTCATCGGCAAAGGTCAAGCAACCTTTCCTCGGGGAATACCTGCTGAGGGGAGATTTTTACTGTAAACGGGTTCCATCCGGCGGAAAATAGATACAAACATGCGCGAGGAGCTGATTAGCGAAAAACTCGTTCCCGAGATGGCGGAGGGGAATGCCGGGCCGGTTGTGCCCGGAGCGCCCCTTTTACCCGCGCAGTTTACCTGGCGCGGAGTGCGCTATGCCGTGGCCGAAATACTGGAGCAATGGAAGGAAACCGGTCCATGCCACCACGGAAGCGGCGAACGTTATGTCCGCAAACATTGGTTTCGCATCCGCACGGCCACCGGCGAAGAAATGAAGCTCTATTTTGAGCGCCACGCCCGCTCGCCCAAGCAGTTGAAACACCGTTGGTGGCTTTATGCCATCACGCAGCCGGAATGACTCAATCCAGCAGCCGGTATCTCGTGTCCCTCAAGCGCGGCTCATATCCGGCCTCGCGGATGAGCGCCTGGATTTCCTCTTTCTGGAGCGCGTAATGGGCTCCCGCGCTGCTGACGACGTTTTCCTCCATCATGACCGAGCCGAAATCGTTCGCGCCGTATTCGAGCGAGATTTGCCCGATCTTGGGACCTTGGGTGACCCAGGAACTTTGGAAATTATCGAAGTTGTCCAAAAACAGGCGGGCGATGGCCAAGGTGCGCAGGTATTCATTCGATCCGACGGTCTGCGCCTTGAGCACGGTGTTCTCCGGCTGGAACGTCCAGCAAATGAACGCGGTGAACCCGCGGGAACGGTCCTGCTGCTCGCGGAGCCGGTGCAAATGTTCGATGCGGTCCTCCACCGTCTCGACATGGCCGAACATCATCGTGGCGCTGGAGGTAAGGCCCAGGCTGTGGGCGACGTCCATCACTTCCAGCCATTGATCCGTGTTGCATTTGCGCGGAGCGATCTGGTTGCGCACGCGATCCACCAGGATTTCCCCGCCGCCGCCGGGGATGGAGGCGAGCCCGGCTTGTTTGAATTGGGTGATCACTTCGCGCAACGGCATTTTGAACACTTCGGCAAAGTGCTGGAACTCCGGCGGGCTGAACCCGTGGATCGCGATTTGCGGAAAACATTCCCGGATATGATTGAGCATCGAGAGATACCAGTCGATCCCAAGGGCCGGGTGGTGCCCGCCTTGCAGCAATACTTGCACGCCGCCGATGTCGCTCAACTCCTGCAATTTCTCGTCCAACGCCTCCCGAGTGATCACGTACCCTTCCGCGTCCCGTTCCGTCCGGTAGAACGCACAGAATTTGCAATAGACGTTGCAGATGTTCGTGTAGTTGATGTTGCGGTCAATGATGTAGGTGACGATCTCGTTGCCGCGTCCCCCATACGCCGCGGCTTTGATCTGCTTGCGGCGGGCATTGGCCAGCGCGCCCAATTCCTCCAGCGGGGCGTGGTAGAGTGCCAGGGCATCGGCCACGGAAAGGCGTTCTCCGGCGAGGACTTTATCGGCGAGGGACTCGGCTAAAGGGGCGATGCGCATAGGACTCTTTAACACTTTTTCAGCGCCGCGCAAATTTCACTGATCAATGCGGGCCCCCGGTAGATGAAGCCCGTGTAGAGTTGAACGAGCGCGGCCCCTGCATCGAGCTTCTCCAAGGCCGAGTCAGCGTCGAAGATGCCGCCCACGGCGATCACCGGCAGGTCGAGGTGCTTGCAAACATACCGCACAATTTCCGTGGAACGCGCCCGAAGCGGCTTGCCGCTGAGGCCACCGGTTTGGTCGCGGCCTTCGGGAACGCACGAGTGATCGAGCGTGGTGTTGGTGGCGATCAACCCCGAGAGGCCGTGGGCCGTTACGAGTTCCAGGATTTCATCGATTTGCGCCCATTCGAGGTCGGGTGCGATTTTTAAGAGCAGCGGTTTGGGGCTGGGCTTGGAGCGGTTGGCGGCCATTACCGCGCCGAGCAGTTCGTTGAGCTCCGCTTTTCCCTGCAAGGTG
>JAPLTE010000009.1 GCA_026398235.1 Verrucomicrobiota bacterium | reverse complement strand
TTTAGAAACTTCGAAAATTACCGTCTGCGAGTCATCGCTCAATGCGGTTAATTTTTGAACACCAACTTCAAACCGAACTCAACCACCACTAAAACAACTACTTAACTCCAATTCAGTCCCCAAACTTTGATGTAGACCCCTTTGATGTAGACCCTAGACCCCTAGACCCCGAACTTGGAGCTGGCTCGA
This sequence comes from Verrucomicrobiota bacterium, assembly GCA_026398235.1. Taxonomy (GTDB): domain Bacteria; phylum Verrucomicrobiota; class Verrucomicrobiia; order Chthoniobacterales; family Chthoniobacteraceae; genus UBA695. The sequence goes on along the minus strand of JAPLTE010000009.1, from coordinate 4,629 downwards.
GCGGGAGGATTCGAACCTCCGACCAATCGGTTAACAGCCGATCGCTCTACCACTGAGCTACGCTCGATTTTCCCCATCCGGCTTTGCCGTTGGGATTGGGAGGCGTATTTCTACGCGCCTCACGCCAGTTTGCAAGCGTTTTTGTATTTTTCCGGTTTTTTTCCACTCCGAATGAGCGCCTTTCCCACTACACAAAAAAAGTTCATCCGAGGGGGAGGACTGATGCAGGATGTTGGACATGTTCCGTTCAAACCGCCTCCAAGCGATCAAATGGAACTGTTTTCGCGTCCTATAACTGGTGCACTTTGACCGCCCGGCAACAAAGGACCGCGCACCGAAGTGCGCGGGAAGGTTTGATTAGCCGTTTGAGGCTACGATTGCAACCGGATGAGCAGATTTTTTCCGGTCATCTCCGCGGGAGGCACCAACCCCAACATCCCCAACAACGTGGGAGCGACATCTGCGAGGATGCCGCTTTGCACGGTCGTTTGGGCGGAATCGGCCGCCGCGTAGATCACATGGACGAGGTTTGTGGTATGGGCGGTGTGGGGCGAGCCGTCCGGGTTGCGCATCTGCTCGCAGTTGCCGTGGTCGGCGGTAATCAAGAGTTTGCCGCCCAAGCGCAGGGTCTCATCGACCACCTGGCGCACGGCATCGTCGATGGTTTCGACGGCCCGGATTCCCGCCTCGACGACTCCGGTGTGGCCCACCATGTCCGGGTTGGCGAAATTGAGGATCACCAGGTCGAAATGAGGCAGCTCACTCACCACTTTTGCGGTGACGGCGGGGGCGCTCATCTCCGGCATCAGGTCGTAGGTGGCGACTTTGGGGGAGGGGATGATGGCCCGCTCTTCACCCGGGAACGCCTGCTCAATGCCGCCGTTGAAAAAGTAGGTGACGTGCGGGTATTTCTCGGTCTCGGCGATACGGAGTTGCTTTAAGCCGGCTTTGCTGACGACTTCGCCCAGAATATTGTTCATCGACTGCGGTCCAAACACACAGGGGCAGCCGTAGGTTTTGTCGTACTGCGTCAGGGTGACGTAATGGACCTTGGGGGTGACTTCGCGGTCAAAACCGTCGAATTCCGGCCGCAAAAATGCCGTGGAAAGCTGGCGGGCGCGGTCGGCGCGGAAGTTGAAGAAGAAGACGACATCATCGTCATGTACCCGCTGCTCGTTGCGGTGGGAGAAGATCAAGGCCGGCATGAACTCGTCGGTCTGGCCGTTGGAATAGATATCGCTGACGGTCTCGCTGGGGCTGACGGTGCACTGGGTGCCCCGGCCGAGGACGATGGCGTCCCAGGCGAGCTTGTTGCGGTCCCACCGTTTGTCCCGATCCATCGCGTAGTAGCGGCCCACGACGGTGGCGATTTTCGCGCCGCTCGGTTTCAGGGCTTCCTCCACGTGTTTCAAATAGGTGGCGGCACCGGTCGGCGAGCAGTCGCGCCCGTCGGTGATCGCATGCACCAAAATATCTGTCACCCCGGCCTCCTTCGCCGCGTTAGCCAGCGCGATGAGGTGTTCCATATGGCTGTGCACGCCGCCGTCGGAGACAAGGCCCAGGAAATGGAGCCGATGCCCCTTGGCTTGCGCGAACGCCTGCTGGAGGACCGTGTTGTCGCGCAGCTTGCCTTCTTCAACGGCTTTGTTGATACGGGTGAGGTCCTGGTAAACGACCCGGCCTGCTCCCAAGTTGAGGTGGCCCACCTCCGAGTTGCCCATCTGGCCTTCGGGAAGCCCGACATCGAGACCGCTGGCGCTCAAGGTCGCGCCGGGATAGCGGGCATACAGGGCGTCGTGGAAGGGGGTTTTGGCGAGGAGCGTGGCATTGCCATCGGCATGAGCGGTGGCGCGGCCGTTCGGATTGATTCCCCAGCCATCGCGGATAATGAGCACAACAGGTTTCGACATATAAAGAGTAATCTTCCACAGCTTGGGCCGCTTTGGCAATTGTGGAATCAGGAATGGGAAAAAAGAGGATCAGGAAATCAGGAAAGGGAACAAGTCGTTTCAAAAATAGCCTCTTCTTCGAGTTCCTGATTTCCTGAGTTCCTGATAGATTAATTCTTCCGCCTGGTATTGCTTGGAAGAAGCCGCTGGCACGTCGCACATTCGTCCCTTATGTTGGAGGGGTGAAAAACGAAGACGACTTCCAATATGCGGTGGAGAACACCCGGGTGCTCCTGGCCCCCGACCGGCGGATCGAGACCTTCGGCAGCACGAATTTCCGGTTTCATCTCGTGACCGAATTGCTGGACCATGTGAACGTCGTCCGGGTGCGCGATGGGCGGATCGAGGCCGACCAGCCCCGGATCGTCGCTCCCAACCAATACGCCAAGCTGCTGCTGGAGGGGTTCGGCGAGCAAGCGCGCCATTATGCCGACTGGCTCGAACAGCGGCCCGAAAAGCTCGCGTTTCTCAAATACGGCTTCCAGTTTCGGAAAACCGAGGTGGTGGAGGAGGTTGTCCACAGCCCGATGGAGGAAGTTGTGGAGCGGATTCGCACCGGCCTCAACCGCTCCGAGGAGCCCCTTACGGCCATCATCGAGGGGGTGGACGATGCATGGGAGGTCTGCCTTTTAAAATTTACCGTCGATCTCGTGCAGCAATCCGCAGGTGGCAACGTGAGCGACTTCCGGCGGCGCGGTTTGCTGTAAGCAAGATTTCCTGGAATGAGCTGGATCCTCAAAGGCCTCTTTCTCCTAGCGCTGTGCGTGGTGGTCTTTGGCGCGGCCGGGTGGTTTGGCTACCAAATCCTCGTCGTGCCCCATCAGGTGCCTCCGCAGGAACTCGTGGATGGAAAGCCCGTGCCCCCACCGGACCCGAGTTTGCCGGAATTTGAAAAAGCCATGAGCATCAAAGCGGCGCGCCAGCCTGTGGCAGCACGTGAGGCATTGGAACATTTCATTGCGAATTTCCCTTTTTCCACCAAGCTCGGCGAAGCGCGCAAAGCCCTCGGCGCAGTGAACTCGGACATTTTTTTCTCGGCCATTCCCGCCCCGGAGAAAACCCGCTATGAGGTCCGCTCCGGCGATGCCTTGGCCAAGCTGGAACGCAAACTGAAAACCACGGGGGAGCTGCTCATGCGCTGCAACAACCTCGACGACCCGAGGCGCTTGCGCGTGGGCCAGGTGCTCATGGTGAGCCCGGCGGATTTTTCCGCTATTATTGACCGCAAGGCGCGCACCGTCACGCTGCTCAACCAGGGGAAGTTTTTCAAGGAATACTCCGCCGCGAGCTGGAATGCCCCGGCACCGAAGAAAGGAACCGAGAAGATTGCCCTCCCGGCGAAAGTCAGCAAAAAGGAAGCCTGGTTTAATGGCGCGATTGTTGCCTTTGGCTCAAAGGAATACGCCGGGAGCGATCGCTGGGTGGATTTAACCGTCAAGGGATTTACCCTCTACACCGATGGGGGCCAAAAGCCGTCCGCTGGCATTGGAATGGCCCCTGAAGATATGGAAGAACTCTCGACGCTGCTTCGCAAAGGCACTCCGGTGGTCATTCGCTGATCCCCTGGTAATGCTGCACTTTCTTATTGCCGGTAGGCGTTGGGGTCTTCAAATTGGGATTGCCCCCTTTGATGCCGATGTGGCGAAATGGCAGACGCACCGGACTTAAAATCCGTTGGGATTCACCTCCCGTGCCGGTTCGAGTCCGGCCATCGGCAGATTTCTAAAGCCGTAAGCACGGCATTGGATGAGCTTCATCTTACGATGGAGGCCGCTCGTGCAAGATTCCGCGCTGGGCGGCGTCGCTCGCCTTACCGGTATTCATCGAACACAGATTTTGCGCTCAGCTCTTTTCCCAGCACAAAAATCCCTGTGTCATAGAGCCTTAATTATTTCTGCGAGTTGGTAGAAGGAATGGAGTAGCGGTGGGCGACTTCCCCATTCTGATGCTCTGGCGTCTCATCCTTGGGTTGCCAGGAGCGGACATATTCCACGGTCACCTTGTCGGGGGCGACACTCACGCGGACGTGCCCCGAATTGCCGAGAAACGTGCCTCGTCCGTGAGGACATGCAACACATTGCCCGCAACCCGGTCGAGAAACATCGGGTTGTGCCCCTTGTGCGCGGCATCAATATCCCGCATATACTGGAACCCGAAAAAGTCGCACACTTTGCCCGGAGGCAGAAAGGTGTCCGCGCCGAAATCGCCGGTCACAAAGGCAAGTCCATTGAAAGCGATGGTATGTTTTTTTCGGCGTTGGCCATGAAATAAAGCACAGGCACGGCCATGCGGCTGATCAAGAGCGAGGCGATCTCGCCCGCCATGAGCGAAATGGCGAGCCCCTGGAAAATCGGGTCGAAGAGGATCACACCCGCTCCGACGACCACGGCCAGCGCTGTGAGCAGCATCGGACGAAAGCGCACGGCACCGGCATCGACGACCGCCTCGGCCAACGGCATGCCTTCGCGCAGTCGCAGCTCGATGAAGTCCACGAGGATGATCGAGTTGCGCACAACGATGCCCGCCCCGGCCATGAAGCCAATCATGGAGGTCGCCGTGAAGAACGCCCCCAGCGCGCCGTGCGCAGGCAGGATGCCGACGAGCGAGAAGGGAATCGCCATCATGACGATGAGCGGGGTGAGGAACGAGCGGAACCAGCCGACCATCAGCACGTAGATCA
>JAPLTE010000083.1 GCA_026398235.1 Verrucomicrobiota bacterium | reverse complement strand
ATGGCGCGTTCTCGCTGGTGATGATGGGCGAGCGCGAGATCATCGGCGTGCGCGATACGCTCGGGTTCCGCCCGCTCGTCCTCGGCAAGCTCGACGGCGCTTACATCCTTTCCTCGGAAACCTGCGCGTTCGATTTGATCCACGCGGAATTCATCCGCGAGATCGAGCCGGGCGAGGTCGTCATCATCGACGAAAACGGCGTCCGCTCCGAGTTTCCGTTCGAGGCCCAGAAGCGGGCGTTCTGCATGTTCGAGTATGTTTATTTTGCGCGGCCCGACAGCATTATCGACGACATCAACGTCGCCAAGGTCCGCACCCAAATGGGCCGTGAACTGGCCCGGTTGCACCCCGCCGAAGCCGACATCGTCGTCCCCGTGCCGGACTCCGGCAACTACGCCGCGCTCGGTTTCGCCGAAGAACTCGGCATCCCTTACGAGCACGCGTTTGTGCGCAACCATTACATCGGGCGCACCTTCCTCCAACCCACGCAACTCATCCGCGACTTCAACGTGCGAGTGAAATTAAACCTCATCAAGGAAGCCGTGAAAGGCAAGAGGGTCGTCGTTGTGGATGACTCCATCGTGCGCGGCACCACCGCCCGCGCCCGCGTCGTCAACTTACGCGAGGCCGGAGCCGCGGAGGTCCACATGCGCATCTCGTGTCCGCCCCATCGGCACGCCTGCCATTACGGCATCGACTTCCCCGATCCTGCCAATCTGCTCGCCAACCAATGTTCGCTGGATCAAATCCGCGAATACCTCGGCGCGGACAGCATCGGCTATCTCGACATCGACGGCATGGTGCGCGCCACCGAAAAAACCTTCGACCGCTTCTGCCTCGCCTGCTTCAACGGCGAATACCCGGTGCCGGTCGATCCCCGAGTCGACAAATTCATCATGGAACGGCGTCAAAACCGCGACAGCCACCTCATCGAACCGCACCCACAGCCGGAACTTTTCCCACTGTAAAAGCGAATCAGGAACTCAGGAAATCAGGAAAAAAAGACAGAGGAACATCCGCAGATTTCGCAGATTGCCGCAGATTTCAGAAACAAGATCTACAGAATACACCTCTCAAAAAGACGCCTTTGTTTTGAAAATCGCGCCTCATAAAGGAAACGACTTTCATAGAAAAATCGCGCATCGTCAAACGAGACACCCTTTCCTAAAAACTCCTTCCTTGAACGAGATTTTTTCTTAAAAATCCACTTCCTAACCAGACCTCTTTTTTAAAAAATCGTAACTCATTAAACAAGACGGCTCTTTCCTAAACCCGGAGGGTTTACGGATATTAGCCGGGGGTCGAGCGAAGCGACACCCCCGGAACCCGCAAGCAAGCACATTCACCCCGGAGGGGTGGCGGAAACGCTCACTTTCATCTTAAAAAATCAGCGAAAATCTGCGTAATCTGCGGACGAACTTTCTTTATGGCATCCAAAGCATCCCCAAAAACCGCGACCCCGTCCAAGAAAGCCTATGCGCAGGCGGGCGTGGACGTGGACCTCGGCAACGCAGTCAAGAGCCGGATCCAAAGCATGGTCAAGGTCACCCACGGACCGGAAGTGCTCGGCAAAATCGGCGGCTTCGGCGGCCTCTTCAGCGCGAATTTCAAAGGGATGAAAGATCCCGTGCTCGTTTCCAGCGTGGACGGTGTGGGCACCAAATTGAAGGTCGCTTTCGCCGCAGGACGCCATGACACCGTGGGGCAGGACCTGGTGAACCATTGCATCGACGACATCGCTGTGCTTGGCGCGCGTCCGCTGTTCTTTCTCGATTACATCGGGGCGGAAAAACTCGAGCCGGCCGTTTTTGAATCGTGGATCGCAAGAAAATGATCGACGGCAGCCGCATCAAACCGGGCGACGTCATCATCGGCCTCCCCTCCAACGGCCTGCACACCAACGGCTACTCGCTCGCCCGCAAGGTTCTCTTCGAGACTATGAAACTCAAGCTGAGCTCCAAACTCCCTGGCGTCCCCAAATCGCTCGGCGAGGAACTCCTGCGCGTGCATCGCAACTATCAACCGCTCCTGGCGAGCTTGCCCGAGAAACTCGTCAAAGGCATTGCCCACATCACCGGCGGCGGATTGGTCGATAATTTCCCGCGCGTATTGCCCGAGAACTGTGATGCGCTCATCGAGACCAAGCGGTGGAAAGTCCCCGCCCTCTTCCAGCACATCCAGGAAAACGGCGGCGTCGATCCGGCCGAGATGTATCAAGTCTTCAACATGGGCATCGGCATGACGCTCGTGGTCGCCGAAGCCGATGCCCGCGAAACCGTGCGGCTCACCCGCGGACGCCCCATTGGCCGGATCGTCAAGGGGAGCAAGAAAGTGCAATTGGTGTAACGGTAGGGGCGGCACTCCGTGCCTACCGATGCAGCGGCTTCCACTTGTGCAAGTCGGCAGGGGGCGGGGCGTGGGTTGGCTTTGGGGCCCGGTAGAGTGTCGCAAGCGGCAGGTGGTGCACAGCCATCGCAAGCGACATCACATCGTCATCGTGTTTGCCGGGAAGGGCCGCCTCGCGCCCATCCTCGTGCACCACAAAACTCCCAAGTTCATCGATGACGTGTGGATCGAACAGATCCAGCGGCGGATCGCCGTCAATCGCCCGACTCAGCGAACCGATCACCAGGGGCTTCGTCGCCGCGTTGCTCTGGAAGCCAAGCTTTTCCAATGGCTTAGCCAACCCCCCCACGCGCAAGCCGCCCGAGCGCCGTTTAAAAAGCGGCATCCCGGCGCGGCGCAATCCCTCCAACAGCGTCAGCCCCATCGGCACCTCGACGCCAATGAGACACCTTCCGTAATACTCGCAAAGCGCGATCACTTTTTCCTCGAGGACATGCCAATCGTCAAAACACGGCGGGCGCACACGGGCGACAAGCATCGCATTGCCGTGTTCGCCTCCCGGAGTGACGTACCCCTGGCGCAAAACTCGGGATCGCGGCTTTCCCGCGTCTGTTCCCGGCCCGTCGCAGTGTCGCACCAAAGCAGGTAACGGCTATCCGCGCGCGGTTCTTCCCAGATTTGCGCCCAGCCGGATTCATGCGGCTCAAAGCCCGTCCCCTCTCCGCTTGTGTCCGGGCGTATAAATCCGTTGCGCGCAAGGAGTGTGTGTTGCATCGCGCGCAACCGAGTCATTCCCGCGATGGAAAACCGGGGCCGCCCGCTGGTGAGAAACGCGACCTTCTCGTCCTCCGGATATTCCTGATCGAAGAGATCCTCGCGCCCTCCGCACTTCTGCGCCAAGGTCCAGCGTCGCCAAGCAATTTGAGCGGAATCCCAACCGAACAGCGTCACACCTCGCTGTTCACGCTCAGTCAACTCAGAGGAGGAAGACTGCAATCTGGAACTCAGGAACTCAGAAGAGATGCGGCTATCCTCGAATGCAAACCAGGGAGCGAACACCTTGATCCAACCGTTGCCACGCTCTCCCGCAAGTACTTGCTCCAAAGTCACCGCACCCAGCCAATGCTCATAAAACCAGCCTGCCGCGCCATTGGCGGTCGTCTCCACAATCGCCACGCTCTTGGGAATGTCGGCCAGGGAATTCAGCAGCGAGAGCATCGTTTTTTCCGCGCACTTCTCCCCATCGTTGGCGAAATGCGCGGCCTCCGAAACATGCAACACCTGCAATGTCCCGGAGCGGCCCGCGCGCGGATTCTCCGCTGTGTCGCGATCGATCCGGCTCCAGAGCCGCGCCTCACGCAACAACGTCCCAGAGGTCGCCGTGGTCTGCCATTGGTGCGGCCAGGGAAAATCGTCGTGCTCGCCGTAGCGACAGGTCATCGCAAAAAGATTGTCCGAATTTTTATACCGATCGGCGATCTGCATCGCGCGCGAACGAAACCTTCGGCAATGGTGATACACAATCGCCGCGCTCACAGTGGAACTCCCCTTCTGGCGCGGTTTCAAGGCGAGGATGCGGCACGGCGTCCTGTTTTCCATGCACCATTCGTACACCTCCAAAACGTGCAGTTGATAAATATTGGGATCGGGCGTCACCAAGCGCTGGTCTTTGGTGAGAATTTTGGCGCAGGTCGCAAACCAAAGCGCCGCGCTGCCCGCGATGGACGCCATAGCCATGGACTCCTCCGCGCTCGCCGTTTTCTTCTTTTGTTTTCGTGGGGACCGAACACGGCGACGCGCGCCGTCCTGTAAATCGCTGCTCTCCATCCCACCCAACGTAAGCCGCCAATGCCGACTGGCTACCGCAAGCCGGGCGCGTGGCGTAAGAAAGCAAATGAGTCCAAAGCGAGACAGTGCCTAAATCATGCAAACTCGAACGGGATCATTGCCGGACGCCCCTCCCGGGGGACAATCCCCTTCAGAAATTCCCGATTCCGTGCTAAACTTCTCCCTCGACGCGCGTCGCGTGCTCCGTAAACTCGCCACTTTTCCATGTTCAGTCAGCTCGCCGATAAACTTCAAGATGTCTTCAAAGACCTGCGCGGCCACGGCTCCATTTCCGAGGCCAACGTCGCCGAGGCGATGCGCGAGGTCCGCATGGCCTTGCTGGAGGCCGATGTCCATTACCAGGTGGCCAAGGATTTCATTGCCAGGGTCAAAGAAAAAGCCTTGGGCGAGGACGTGCTGCGCAGCATCACGCCCGGTCAGCAGATCGTTAAAATTTTTCACGATGAACTGACCGCCCTTTTGGGAGGCGACGCCGCTCCGCTCGATTTGGACGGACCGGCCCGCATCCTCATCGTCGGCTTGAACGGTGCGGGTAAAACGACCTCTTCTGCCAAACTCGCCCGCCTGCTCAAGAGCCAGGGCCGCACTCCCCTGCTCTACGCCCTCGACTTGCACCGCCCCGCCGCCATCGAGCAATTGGCCGTGCTTGGTCAGCAAATCGGCGTCCCGGTTTACCGTCCGCAACCGGGCGAAACCGACGTTCTGCGCGCCGCCAAAGCCGCCCTCGCATGGGCCGACCTTCCGGAAAACAAAAACGGCAACGTCCACATCTTCGATACGGCCGGGCGTCAGGAAATTGACGAGCCGCTCGTGCAGGAACTCCAGCGTGTGCGCGATTTTCTCGCCCCGCAGGAAATCCTCTTGGTTGCCGACGCCGCCACCGGCCAGCAGGCGGTGAGTGTGGCCACTCATTTCCACGAAGCGCTCGGCGTCACCGGGCTCGTCCTTACCAAATTGGACGGCGACGCACGCGGCGGCGCGGCCCTATCCATGCGGCAAGTCACCCAGCGCCCCATCAAATTCGCGGGCGTGGGCGAGAAAATCGACCAGTTTGAGCCATTCTACCCGGAGCGGCTCGCCGGGCGCATCCTGGGCATGGGTGACATCGTCGGCCTGGTCGAAAAAGCCGCCCTCGCCATCGACGAAGACGATGCGCGCCGGATGGAAGAGAAGCTGCGCACCGCCAGTTTCGACCTCACGGATTTCCTGGATCAGTTCAAAATGATCCGGAAACTGGGTCCCCTTGAGAATATCCTTGGCATGTTGCCCGGAATGGGTAACATGAAAGGCTTTTCCGTAGACGAGAAGCAAATGCGACGTGTCGAAGCCATTGTCCTTTCGATGACAATGGAGGAGCGCCACAAGCCGGACATCCTCAATGCCCGGCGGAGGCAGCGAATCGCGCGTGGCAGCGGCACCTCGGTTACGGAAGTAAACGACCTGCTCATGCGCTTTAATCAGATGCGAAAGATGATGAAGAACATGGGCAAGTTCAAAAAAATGATGGCTCGCTCCGGCGGGCCGCGCATCCCAGGGATGCGTTAGCCCGAACGACAGACAGACCAACATAGCGACCAACCAAACACATTTATGGCAGTATCCATCCGACTCCGGCGCGAAGGCGCACTCAACAGCCCGTATTACCGCATTGTAGTGGCCGATTCCCGTGGCCCCCGCGACGGCAAATTCATCGAGCACATTGGCAATTACGACCCCAAGAAGGCGTCCAATAACGTCAACATCGACCTTTCCCGCGTGGACTACTGGGTCGGCGTCGGCGCCCAGCCTACAGACACCGTCCGCTCGATCATCAAGAACGCCCGCAAGGCCGCTCCCGCCGCCTAATTCGGCGCGCAGCGGTTAAACCTCTTTGCCTCGTTCCCAAGGACAGCTTGGGAGCGAGGCTTCTTTCATGTACTGAGTTGAGAGAGGGAGATGTTGAGAGTTGAGAGAGGGAGATGTTCTCGTGACGAGTTTCACCCATTCGCTTCCAGCAAGTGCCGCCGGAGCCCACTGAGCATCCTGCTCAATTCATCAGCTGCCGCATAAATGGTTTGATTGTCATTTTCGCTCAAAAAACCCAATCGAATAGCGACCACCGACTGAGAAACAACCTCAAAAAGCGAACCTTCTGCAATTTCAAGAAAACGCGCGAAATCCAAGCGGGAGCTACGAGAACTTCCCTCGGCAATATTGGACGAAACAGAAACAGCGGCGCGGCGCATTTGGTTCGTGAGACCAAATTTTTCCTCTGTTGGAAAACACCGCGTCAGAGAGTAAACCAAATCCGCCAGATCAATCCCCTTCTTCCAAACATCGAGCTTTTCAAAGTTAAACATCGGGTTCCTTCCTCCTCTTATCTCTCAACTCTCAACATCCTCTTCTCTCAACATCCTCTTCTCTCAACTTCCCCTACGGCTCGACGTTCTCCACAAACTTGAACTTCCCCTCGCCGATCGTCTGCACGACGGCGGGTTTGCTGGCATTGCGCCCGGCATCGATGGTGATCTTGCCCGTCACGCCGGGATAATCTTTGGTCGCGGCCACCGCATCGCGAATGGCCCTGGGGTCCGTCGAACCCGCCCGCTGGACAGCTTGCGCCACAATCCGCACGGTGTCGTAGCCCAGCGCCGCCTGGCAATCCGGCACCGCGCCAAACCTGGCCTTGTATTTCTGGATGAACCCCTGGATGGCGGGGTCTTGATTATCCGCCGAAAAATGGCTGGAGAAATAGCAGCCGTCGAGCGCCGTCCCGGCCACCTTCAAGAGCGAGTCCCCTTCCCAGCCGTCCCCGCCCAAAAACGGAACCTTCAGGCCGAACTGCCGCGCCTGTTTGGCGATCAGCGCCACCTCGTTATAATAGCCGGGGAGAAAAATCACATCCGGCTTGGCGGATTTCAGCGAGGTCAACTGCGCCCGAAAATCCTTGTCTCCGCTGCTGTAGCTTTGCACTTTGACAATCTGTCCGCCATTTTTGACGAACACTTCCGTGAAATATTGCGCCAACCCTTTGCTGTAGGCCTGTTTTTCGTCCGTCAGCACCGCCGCCCGCTTGTACCCTTTCGCCAAGGCAAACTTCGCCATCACCGTTCCCTGGAAGGAATCCATAAAGCAGGTGCGGAAAATGTAGTCGCCGATCTCCGTCACTTTCGGGTTGGTGGACCCGGGCGAGATCATCGGAATTTTGCTTTCCTGGCAAATCGGCCCGCCCTCGAGCGAGCGCGACGAGGCGAACTCGCCCAAAATCGCCACCACTTTATCGTTGGCGATCTGCTTGCGCACGATCGTCGCCGACTCCCCCGGGGTCGAGCGGTCATCGTCCACGATCAGCTTGATCTTCTTCCCAAGAACGCCACCTGCCACGTTGATCTCCTCCGCGCCCATCTGGATGGCGTTGGTTTGGGAAATCCCATAGCTGGCCTGCCCTCCGGTGAGCGAGGCATAAACCCCGATCTTGATTTCATCCTGGGCGAGGGCGGTGATGCCCAGCGCAAGCAGGGCTGTCATGACAAGGGAGCGCTTCATATGGATTGTTGGAAATCTAGCGCACGATCGTAGGAGGGAAAGAGCGAATTGCCAATCGGGAAAGTCAAGGCAGCAGACTTCACCCGGCTATTTGTGAATTTTTTCACAAGCCGTGAAGAAAAGGCTTGGTTCACCCCCCGGTTTTCCTGTATTCGCATCTCCGCACATCGAACGTTGGTGACAATCCCGTTCTCCACAATTGGGGGGCAGGATTCCGCAAAAAACGGAGTGCCCAAGCAGGGTGCGTCAGTTACTTAAGATGTGCTTCTCCGTCCGGCCATATGGTCGGCCTGATGTCACAACAGTGAAAGCCATTATCTCCTTCTACCAATCGTCAATCGGAAAGAAATGGATCGTTGCCCTCACCGGCCTCGTGCTGGTGGGCTTCGTAACCGGTCACATGATCGGCAATCTCCAGATCTTTCTCGGTCAGGAACCGATCAATAAATACGCCACCTTCCTCCAAGGGCTCGGAGAACTTCTCTGGGTTATTCGCGGGGTGCTCTTCGCCTGCCTGGGCCTCCACATCGTCACCACGGTGTTGCTGACGATCCAGAACGCCGCTGCCACGCCGCAAAAATATGCGGTGACCAAATCCCAAGCGGCGACGATTGCCGCGAAGACGATGGCCATCAGCGGCACCATCATTCTGGCGTTCCTCATTTTCCACTTGCTTCATTTTACCGCCCAAACCATTCACCCCGAATGGCAGGGCTGGCATGATGCCGAAGGCCGCCACGACGTCTATTCGCTTGTGATCGTCGGGTTCCAGAATCCGCTTGCCACCGGCTTTTATCTGCTGGGCGTGTTTCTCCTGTGCATGCACTTGAGCCACGGCATCCAGAGCTTCATCCAGACCCTCGGCTTGCGCAGTCGCAAAATCGCCGATCCCCTCACCACCGCCAGCCCTTACCTGGCCGGCCTTCTCTTCCTCGGATACGCTGCCATCCCGGTGGCGTCCATTCTCGGCATCCTTAAACCCCTTCACTAAACATGGCCACGCTCGACTCCAAAATTCCATCCGGCCCGCTTGAGAAGAAGTGGGAAAAGCACAAGTTTGACTCCAAGCTCGTCAACCCGGCCAACCGCCGCAAATACACCATCATCGTGGTCGGCAGCGGCCTCGCAGGCGCTTCCGCGGCCGCCAGCCTGGGCGAGATGGGCTACAACGTCAAATGTTTCTGCTATCAAGACAGCCCCCGCCGGGCGCACTCGATCGCAGCCCAGGGCGGCATCAACGCCGCCAAGAACTATCAAAACGACGGCGACTCCGTCCAACGCCTCTTCTACGACACAATCAAAGGCGGCGACTTCCGCGCTCGCGAAGCGAACGTGTACCGCCTGGCTGAAGTCAGCTCGTCGATCATCGACCAGTGCACCGCGCTCGGCGTTCCCTTCGCCCGTGAATACGGCGGCCTGCTTGCCAACCGCTCCTTCGGCGGCGCACAAGTCTCCCGCACCTTCTATGCCCGCGGCCAGACCGGCCAGCAGCTCCTCATCGGAGCTTACTCCGGCCTCTGCGCGCAGATCGCCGCAGGCACCGTCACCATGTTCCCGCGCACCGAAATGCTCGACCTCGTTGTGGTGGACGGCCATGCCAAAGGCATCGTCGTTCGCGACATGGTCACCGGCAAAATCGAAGCGCATGCAGGCGACACCGTCATCCTCGCCACCGGCGGCTACGGCAACGTCTTTTATCTCTCCACCAACGCCAAAGGGTGCAACGTCACGGCGACCTGGAGAGCCCATAAGAAAGGCGCTTTCTTTGCTAACCCGTGCTACACGCAGATCCACCCGACCTGCATTCCTGTGCATGGCGACTTCCAGAGCAAACTGACCCTCATGTCCGAGTCGCTCCGCAACGACGGCCGCGTCTGGGTTCCCAAGAAGAAGGAAGATTGCGGCAAGCCTCCCGGCGAAATCGCCGAGGAAGACCGCGACTACTATCTGGAACGCAAATACCCGAGCTTCGGCAACCTCGCCCCGCGTGATATTTCCTCGCGCGCCGCGAAACAGGTTTGCGACGAAGGCCGCGGCATCGGCTCAACCAAGCTGGGCGTTTATCTCGACTTCAGCGCCGCCATCAAGCGCCTGGGCGAAAACGTCATCCGCGAACGTTACGGCAACCTCTTCGACATGTATCACAAGATCACCGGCGAAGACGCTTACAAGGTGCCGATGCGCATCTTCCCCGCCGTGCATTACACGATGGGCGGCCTCTGGGTGGACTACAACTTGATGTCCAACCTGCCCGGTCTCCATGTCCTCGGCGAGGCCAACTTCTCCGATCACGGCGCAAACCGTCTCGGGGCCAGCGCTCTCATGCAGGGCTTGGCCGACGGCTACTTCGTCCTGCCTTACACGATCAGCAACTATCTCGTGACCCAAGCCGGGAAGAAAGTCGGCACCGATCACCCGGAATTCGTCAAAGCAATCGAGGAAGTCAAAGCCCGCACGGAGAAACTGCTCTCCATCAAAGGCAAACGTTCCGTCGATTCGTTCCACCGCGAACTCGGCCTCCTGCTCTGGGACAAATGCGGCATGGGTCGCACCGAAGCGAGCCTAAAGGACGCGCTGGCAAAGATCCCGAAAATCCGCGAGGAATTCTGGACCAACGTCAACGTCCTCGGCGACGGCAACGACCTCAACCAATCGCTCGAAATGGCCGGGCGCGTCGCCGACTTCCTCGAATTCGGCGAACTGATGTGCCTCGACGCGCTGGAGCGCCGGGAATCATGCGGCGGCCATTTCCGCGAGGAATTCCAATTCGAAGATGGCGAAGCCAAACGTGACGACGAGCATTTCGCCCACGTTGCCGCTTGGGAAAACGTTGGCGAGGTCGCCAAGTCCGTCCGCCACATCGAACCGCTCAACTACGAGAACGTCCACCTGGCTGTCCGCAGCTACAAATAACCATGTCTGACACACTCAATCTCACCCTGAAAGTCTGGCGTCAGAAGAACGCCGGCACGCCCGGAAAGTTCGTCGAATATCCCGCGAAGAACATCCCCACGGATTGTTCCTTCCTCGAAATGCTCGATATCGTGAACGAAACCCTCGTTCAGCAGAACATTGAGCCCATCGCCTTCGACCACGACTGCCGTGAAGGCATCTGCGGCATGTGCTCGCTTGTGATCAACGGCGTCGCCCACGGCCCCGAGCGCGCCACCACCACCTGCCAGTTGCACATGCGGCACTTCAAGGACGGCGACACAATCTACGTCGAACCGTGGCGTGTCGGAGCGTTCCCGCTCATCAAAGACCTCATTGTGGACCGCTCTTCCTACGATCGGATCCAGCAGGCGGGCGGCTTTATCACCGCCCGGGCCGGTTCCGCGCCCGACGCCAACTCCGTGCCGATTCCCAAGCAGAACGCCGACTCCGCCATGGACGCCGCCGCCTGCATCGGCTGTGGAGCTTGCGCCGCCGCCTGCCCCAACTCGTCTGCGATGCTCTTCGTGGCCGCCAAAGTCTCCCATCTCGCGCTGCTCCCACAAGGCCAGCCCGAACGGACCCGGCGCGCGCTCAAGATGGTCACGACGATGGATAAAGAAGGCTTCGGCAACTGCACCAACTACTACGAGTGCGAGGCCGTATGCCCCGCGGAGATCAAGAGTTCCTTCATCTCAATGCTCAATCGGGAATATGCCTTCGCAGCTGTCCGCGACGGCGTCTCGGTCATCTAAACAAAGAGCGTCCCTTAGTTAAGCGAAGCGGAAAACGAAAGTTTTTCGCTTCGTTTTTTTTTGTACCTTTCGTAAGTTGAACTCCGCTATGAAATTTCCCCTCTCTTCCCTGACTCGCCTTGCCATTGTGGCCAGCGCCATTGCCTTTGCCTCACCCTCTGCCAACGCCCAAGCACCCACACCCAAACCAACCCCGCTGCCGCGCACGCCTGAAATCGCCTGCAATCCTGCGGCTTCCGTCCGCAATCCCGCCCGCCACGAACAGTTTCTCAACCGAATCAAACAAGGCGAAGTGGGGTTGCTTTTTTTGGGCGATTCCATCACGGACTTCTGGCCCAAGGCCGGGGAATGGAGCTGGCTGAAATTCGCCCCCTACAAACCCGCCGATTTTGCGGTGAGCGGAGAACGCACCGAGGACGTGCTCTGGCGCATCACCAACGGCGAACTCGAGGGCATCCACCCCAAAGTGACCGTCATCATGATCGGCACCAATAACATTGGCCACTACCAGGATGAAAAACCGGAATGGGTCGCCGCAGGAGTTCAGAAAATTGTCGAGACGGTGCATCAAAAGCTACCCGACACGAAAGTGCTCCTGCTGGGCGTGTTTCCCCGCGCCACCAGCAACTCCCCCGTGCGCCAGAAGATCGCCGCCATTAACCAGATCATCCGCAAGCTCGATGATGGGAAAAAGACCCGCTACCTCGATATTGGCAAAGTCTTTCTGGATGCCCAGGATGAAATTCCCAAAGACGTCATGTCCGATGGACTCCATCCCTGCGCCCATGGCTATGGTCTTTGGTATGACGCAATGAACCCGCTGCTCACCGAAATGCTGAAATAGCAGGCGGCAGGGTGCATGCCAGGCGGGAAAAACGAGAAGGCGTTCACGAATTATAAAAAACAATCTGGAACTCAGGAACTCAGGAAAAAAGAGGGTGCGGAACCCCAATAATGGAATGAAGACCGAAAAGGGCAACAGTCGTTCCCTTTCTGAATCTTCTTGAGTTCCTGAGTTCCAGATTTTCTTCTCCTTCAATTCGTGAACACTTCCTAGCCCGCATCGTGAAGGACGCTCAGCAGCTTTTTGGCATCGAAGGGTTTGATCAAAATCAGTTGAACGCCAAGCGCCCGGAGTTCCGCCTCGCGGTTTTTCGTAGTCTGCCCTGTGGAGGTGATGATCTTGAGACGGGGGTTGAGTTTTTTCAATGCGCGGGCGAGTTCCACGCCATCCATCACCGGCATCATCACATCAGTGAGGACGAGGCTGATTTCCCGTGAGTGCTTTTTGTAAACCGCCAGCGCCTCCGCTCCATTGGTGGCCGTGAGAACTTTGTAGCCGTTTTTCTTGAGCACCATCTCGGTCACCTTAAGGATCGACACCTCGTCATCCACCAGGAGGACGGTCGCTCCGCCGCCCTGGGGCGATTTGATGGATACCTCGTGCGTGTGATCCGCGCTGCTCCCCTTCCCCACCGGCAGGAACAGTTTGAAGGTGGAGCCCCTGCGCTCTGTGGATTCCGCCGTGACAAAACCGCCATGACTGCGGGCGATGCCCATGACCGTGGAGAGGCCCAGCCCTGTGCCCTTTCCCACCTCCTTGGTCGTGAAAAACGGATCAAAAATTTTGCCGATGATATCGCGCGAAATGCCGGTGCCGGTATCGGAAACAGCCAGCAAAACATAATCCCCCACCTTCGCATCGGGTACCATTGCCGCAAAATGTTCGTCGATCTCCACATTCAATGTCGTAATGCGCAGTTCCCCGCCCTTGGGCATGGCATCGCGGGCATTGATGCAGAAATTCAGGAGCACCTGATGGATCTGCGTGGCGTCGCCTTGGACTGTCCAAAGCTCCGGGGGGATCGAGCTGACGATGGTGATGTTCTTGGGGAACGTCTCGTGCATGATCTTTTCCATCTCCTGCACCAGGCAATCCAAATGCAGGGTTTTGCGCTCCCCCTTGGCGCCGCGGGCAAAGGTCAACACTTGATTGACCACTTCCGCACCCCGATTTGCGCATTCCTCGATCGTGGTGATGAAGTTTTCGCGGGTCTCGGGATCCTCCGCTGCGCGCAGCATGTCGGCGGAGAGAATAATCGGTGTGAGAATGTTGTTGATGTCGTGCGCAACGCCGGAGGCCAGCGTGCCAATGCTCTCCATCCGCTGAGTGCGCAAGATGTTTTCCTCCATCTGCTTGCGCTCGGTGATGTCCTGTTTGACGGCGATGAAGTGGGTGATCGTGCCGCGCTTGTCCTTCATCGGGGTGATGGTCATCTCTTCCGTATAAAGGCTGCCATCCTTGCGCCGATTGATGATTTCCCCCTGCCAGACTTTCCCCGAAAAAATGGTTTTACCCAGAGTTTCATAGTACGCCTCATCCTGTTTGCCCGACTTGAGCAAACCGTGGGTTTTCCCGATCACTTCCGCCAGGCTATAGCCTGTATACGCGGTGAAAGCAGGGTTCACCCACTGAATCATCCCTTTCTCATCGGTGATGACGATGGCGTTCGCCGCGGCTTCGAGCGCACCACTTTGCAGCCGCAGTTTGGCTTCTGCCTGCTGGCGCTCGGTGATGTCCCGCACCAGAGCAATGAGCGCAGGCTGCCCCTGAAAGATCAACGGCTGCGCATGAATTTCGATCGGGATGCGCCGACCATCTTTTGCGACATGAACCTGCTCAAACAACACACTCTCCCCCGCCTGCAGCCTTTGAACGAGAGGCGAGTGCATATCAACTTGCGTCTCTGGCGCGTCAATGTCACGGGGGGACATCTGCAACAATTCTTCCCGCGAGTAACCAAGTTGCTGGCACGCCACCCCGTTGACTTCCAGAAAAGTTCCCAAACGTCCATCTTGGCCGATGCGGTTCACAAAGACCGCGTCGGTGATGGAATTAAACAGGGTGCGAAATAGCTGCTCGCTTTCCAACAGCGCCTCTTCGGCCTGCTTTCGCTGAATCTCGCGGGCGAAGCTATTCAGGGCAAAGCTGATGTCATCAGCCATTTCCTCCAAAAGCTTGCGCACTTCTTCATCAAAAATCCCGGTTTTATCGCTGAAAATATTGAGAGCCCCGATCACTTTTCCCTCTCTGCGCAACGGGAGCGAAGCCGAGGCTGCCCAACCTGAATGGGCACCGCGTTCATGCCAGGACACCGTACACGGGTCATTCTGGTAATCCTGACACCAGAACGGACGATTTTCCCGAATCGCAGTTCCCGTCGGACCCCGTGCGGATGGCTCTTCGGCTTTCAGGGAAATTTCAAGTCCTTCGAGATACTCGACACCGCTCCCAAAGGAGGCCACCGGGCGCACCGTTTCGCTTGCCTCGTCCAGCATCCCGATCCAAGCCATCTTCATGTTGCCAAAATTCACCACGCCCCGGCAGATTTGCGGCAGCAACTCTTCCGCGCTGGAAGCGCGAACAATGGCCTGATTACACTGGCTCAAGGTGGCATACAGTTCGCTCAGGCGCACGATTCTGGCTTCAGCGGCCTTGCGTTGGGTGATATCGCGGGCATAACCGGTGGTTCCGATCACACGGCCTTCGCCATTGCAGACAGGCGTCTTGAAAGTTTCA
Organism: Verrucomicrobiota bacterium; assembly: GCA_026398235.1. Taxonomy (GTDB): domain Bacteria; phylum Verrucomicrobiota; class Verrucomicrobiia; order Chthoniobacterales; family Chthoniobacteraceae; genus UBA695. The sequence continues at coordinate 9,714 of JAPLTE010000083.1, read as the reverse complement.
AACCATAACCGGCTGCCTTCGGTACAAATCTCCTCCTCCTCTATGGTGGATTTGCCGCCGAGCATCACCCTCTGGTCGTCTGCGCGATATTTCCTCGCGAGCTCTTGCGGCCAGATGTCATCGTCTGTCAACCCGTGAACCTGTTCAGGATGCTCGCGCCCACAGGCGAGCGCAAACGCCTTGTTGACCATCAAGAAGCGACCAGCTGCATCTTTGAGCCACAGCAAACCGGGTTGATTTTCGGTGATCGCGGTCAGAAACGATTCCCGCACGTGGAGTTGCTCGTTCGCTTTTTTTCGCGCCGTGATGTCTTCAAACACGACGGCAAATTGCTTGGGCTGGGAGCAAAATGCCGTGACCGCGAAATGCCGCCCCAATGCGCCTGAATAATCTTCAAACGAAATGGGCTCGCCCGTAAGTGCAACGCGCCCGTAGCGTTCAATCCAAGACGTCTCCATCTGGGGTAAAACTTTCCGGACAGTCCGGCCGACGGTGTCCACGGCGCGCAACCCGGTCAAACGTTCAAACGCAGGGTTCATCGATAAAAACCGGTAGTCCACCGGCTTGCCCTTTTCGTCGCAGATAACCTCGTGGGAAGCGAACCCCTCCAACATCCCTTCAAAAAGCATTCGGTATTGCTGTTCGCTCCGGCGCAACGTCTCCCGCATCTGATACTCCTCTGTCACGTCACTGAACACCAAAACCACGCCGCTCACCTCGCCGCTTGCATTACGAATCGGCGCGGCGCTATCGGCGATCGCATGCTCGGTTCCATCCCGGGCGATAAGGATGGTGTGATTGGCCAAGCCCACCACCACTCCATCCCGCAGGACGGTGTCCACCGGGTTTGGCACCGTGGCACGGGTCTCCTGGTTCACAATCACAAAGACCTCTTCGATTGGCCTGCCACGCGCTTCGGCCTCAGTCCAACCGGTCAGCCATTCCGCCACCGGGTTCATCTCTCGCACACACCCCGTTGTATCCGCAGTCAGAACCCCGTCGCCGATGCTATACAGGGTCGCGCGAAAGAGTTCCTGGCTTTCCTGCTCGTTGCGTTCCGCCTGCAAAATGCGCAGATACAGACCGGCCTGCCTGCGCCTGTAGGCGGAGGCCGTCACCGATCCGGCAAGCAAAATCAAAGAGACCACCACGATGCTGGTGCTGATGGCCCGATACCGCGCCTCGGCCAGAATCTCGCTTCGATCCACTTTGGCGACCAGGAACCAGGAAGTCCCCGGAACGGGAGTCAGATCGGCCAGGACCGATTCGCCGCGGTAATCTTTACCTTCAAACATCCCGCTCCGCCCTAGAACAGCCTTCACCGTAGGAAGATTATCTTGAGTTAACGGTTCGCGCAGGGACAAGGCCGTCTGCTTCTGATGGCGCAGTTCATTAAGGAAAAGCAGCTCCTGGCCTTCCCTCCGCACCAGAAGCGTCTCCGCGCTGCGGCTGGGGGTGGGCCAGGACTGAATCAGGGGATATAAGAAACCCTCAGCGTTGTAGCGCAAAATGACCGCGCCGATCATTTTTTGCGCGTTGTCCCGTACTGCGCAAACCAGATCGAGGTGGACATGACCATTTGGCTCCCGAAAAAAATCCGACATCACGGGCTCCCCGGAGGCGAGAGTGCTGGCGATGGACTGTTGGGTGACCAGGGAAAGCGAGGTGAACTCTTCGCCTTTGGCGGCAAGCAGCAAGTTGCCCCATGCGTCCGTGAAATAAAGATTCACGTAAACCCCTTCTCTTTTCCCGACCGTAAGGATATTCCGCAAATCGTCCCAAACTTCGGCATTCGCAGTCCCTTTGATGACCTCCGCTGCATCCCGCCTTAACGCCGGGCCGAGGGCCGCCCGCTTGGCATCCGAGAGGCGCTCCTTGCGCCACTCCACGATCTGCCCCACTTTCATTTTGGCAATCGCCGCAATACTCTGGTATTTGTTCTGGCGAATCGCCGCAGCCTGGGCTTGGTAATACCAATACCCGATGCCCGACACCAGCAGAGTAATAATTAAAAAGACCGCGACAAAGGTGCGGCGGGCAAGGCGCAGTGTGGGGGAAATCATGGGCTCTCGCTAGTCTGTAGGGGTAGGGCGACGTTTAGGAATGCTGGAATCCAGCGGATTCCATCGGCATCCGCAAGGTCCCCTGCCTCACGCCCACGTTCAAGATTTTTATGGGAATATCCCCTATAAATCAATCATTAATCCAACCACTTAACCCCAAATCAGTCCCCAAACTTTGATGTAGACCCTGTAGACCCGCACTTACTGGAGCTAGCCCGTTCGGTTCCCTTTTGTTGTTTGTGGTTCAAAACAGCTAAAAAGCGCCGCTGAAAAAAGGCCGTTTACAGTAGACGAACCCATTATTGATGTTTTTTACATGACGGGCAACGCGCTCGCCTCTCTGAGTAGACGCCGCGAACGCCAAATATAGAAAATAGCGGGATAGACGATGAGTTCCATCAGCGTGGAAGTGACGACGCCGCCAATCATCGGGGTGGCGATGCGCTTCATGACGTCAGCCCCCGCGCCGTGGCTCCAAAGGATCGGCAGCAAGCCCGCGATAATGACGGCGGCAGTCATCGCCTTGGGACGGACTCGCTTCACCGCCCCGTGGTAAATGGCGTCCCGCAGTCCGGTGACATCGGTGAGTTTCCCGGATTTTTTCCACTCATCATAAGCAAGGTCAAGATAGAGCAGCATGACAACACCGGTTTCGGCATCGAGCCCCGCGAGCGCGATAATGCCAATCCACACCGCTACGCTCAGATTGTAGTTGAATAAATAGAGCATCCAGAACGCCCCCACGAGCGAGAACGGGACGGCGAGCAGCACGATGGCGGTCTTCACCGCGGACTGCGTGTTGAGGTAAATAATAAGCGTGATGAGCAGCAGGGTGATCGGGATCACGACCAGGAGGCGCTGCTTGGCTCTGAGCATGTATTCATACTGGCCGCTCCAAAAGATGTTGTAGCCGCTGGGGAGTTTCAGCATGCCGTTGGCCACCTCCTGCTGCACCGCGCGCTGTGCCATCCGGACGTAGGTGCCGATGTCCATGTCCTTTACATCCACGTAAATCCAGGCGTTGGGGACGGCGGCCTCGCTCTTGATCCCCATCGGCGCACGCACGGTCTTGATGGTGGCGAGTTGTCCCAGCGGGATTTGCGCACCGCTCATGGTGGGCACGATGATCTCCCGCAACGCTTCAAGGTTCTCCCGGTAGTCGCGGTCATAGCGGAGGTTGACCGTGTAGCGTTCCAGCCCCTCCACGGTGGTCGTCAAGGGCATCCCGCCCAAGGCCACTTCCAGCGTCTCCTGCACGTCGGCGATGGACAACCCATAGCGGGCGATCTGCTCGCGGTTGATGTTGAACTCGATGTAATTGCCACCCATCACACGTTCGGCGAAGACGCTCGCAGTGCCGGGCACCTTGCGGATGATGGTTTCGATCTGTTCGGCGATCCGCTCCAACTCCACGAGGTTGGGCCCGGCAACCTTGATGCCCACGGGCGTTTTGATGCCGGTGGCGAGCATGTCGATGCGAGTCTTGATGGGCATCGTCCAGGCGTTGTTGAGGCCGGGGATTTGGATCGCGGCATTCATCGCACTTGTCAGTTCGTCGGGCGTGCGGCGACGATGAGCGATCACTTTTCCCTCGGCATCTTTGATCTCCACGACGGGCCAATCCTTCTCGTCTTTGAGCATGATGGTGGTCTCCACCATGTCAAAAGGCGCGGGATCGGTCGCGGTCTCCGCCCGGCCTATTTTTCCAAAGACATGATGCACTTCGGGGAAGGTCTTGATGATTTTGTCGGTCTGCTGGAGGATTTCCCGCGCTTTGGTGGGCGAGATGCCGGGGAAGGTCGTCGGCATGTAGAGCAGGTCGCCTTCGTAGAGTGGCGGCATGAACTCGGAACCGAGATTCTGGAACGGGAACGCGCGTCCAACCGTGGTCGCCAGTGTTTTCAAATACCCTTCGGGGAGATGGTTTGTGACGAGCGCATTCCACGGAAAGAACACCCAGGCCACGATCGCCACCGCAGCCGCAATGACCGCCCAGCGAAAGCGAATGACCCAGTCGATCACCGGATGGTAAAGCCAGATGAGCAGCCGGTTGATCGGGTTCTTCTCCTCAGGAATCATTTTACCCCGGATGAAGTAGCCCATCAAAATCGGCGCGAGCGTGATGGAAAGCAGGGCCGCAGCCGCCATCGAGTAGGTCTTTGTAAAGGCCAGCGGCTTGAAAAGGCGGCCCTCCTGCGCTTGCAACGCGAAGACCGGCAGGAAGGAAATCGTGATGACGAGCAGCGAATAAAAGAGCGTCGGCCCCACCTCCACGCTGGCGTCGCGGATGATCTCCCAATGCGGCTTGCGTCCGCCATCACGCTCAATGTGCTTGTGGGCGTTCTCGATCATGATGATGACCGCATCCACCATTGCGCCGATGGCAATGGCGATGCCGCCCAGCGACATGATGTTGGAACTCAAGCCCTGGTTGTACATCACGATAAAGGAGATCAGCACGGCCACAGGGAGGATGAGGATCGCCACCAGCGCACTGCGGAAATGGAGCAGGAAAAGGATGCAGACCAGCGCGACGACGAGGCTCTCCTCCACGAGCTTTTCTTCCAGCGTTTTCACCGCGCGATCGATGAGCGCCGTCCGGTCGTAAGCCACGGAGTAGGTGACGTCCGGCGGCAAACCTTTCATCGCTTCATCCAGCCGTGCTTTCACGTTGCTGATGACCTCCTTTGCATTGGCTCCGTAACGCACCACGACGATGCCGCCCACGGTCTCACCCTCGCCATTCAGCTCGGCAATGCCGCGGCGCATGTCCGGGCCGAGTTGGATATTGGCCACATCGCCCAGCAGGATGGGCGTGCCGCTGGCTCCCACGCCGACGGCGACTTTTTGCAAGTCCTCGATTTTCTCGATGTAGCCGCGCACCCGCAGGATGAACTCTTTTTCCGCCATCTCGATGGAGCGTCCGCCCACCTCGCCATTGCTCCGCTCAATGGCTTTGCTGACTTCCATGATGGGAATGTTATAGGCCCGCAACTTGTTGGGATCGACGGTAACTTGGTATTGTTTGACGAACCCGCCAATCGACGCCACCTCGGCCACCCCTTCCACGGAATTGAGCTGGTATTTGAGATACCAGTCCTGGAACGAGCGCAGTTCCGCCAGGTCACGCTGCTTCGAGTTGATCGAATACATGAACGCCCAGCCGACGCCCGTGGCATCGGGGCCGAGCGAGGGGGAGACGTTCTTGGGCAGGCGCGAGGAGAGTGAGCTGAGGTATTCGAGCACTCGGCTGCGAGCCCAGTAGGGGTCGGTGCCGTCCGCGAAAATCACATACACAAACGAGAAGCCGTAGAACGAATAGCCGCGCACCACCTTGGCATTGGGCACCGAGAGCATCTTCGTGGAAATCGGATAGGTGACCTGATCCTGCACGATCTGGGGAGCCTGCCCCGGCCATTCGGTATAGATGATAACCTGCGTGTCGGAGAGATCGGGGATGGCGTCCAGCGGGATACTGCGCAGGGCATAGATGCCGCCAAAGATAAGCGCCAACGTCGCCAACAGGACGAGGAACTTGTTCTTGAGCGAGAAATCAATGATAGAGCGGAGCATGTGAGACTAAAGGTGCTGGTGCTCGGCGGGTTTATTTTTCAGCACGGGCGATGGGGTCGGTGCGGGTTTGACGGATTTCTTGGGCACCAATTTCATCCCGCAAATGGGGCAGTCGCCAGGATGCTCATAGACTTTGGGATGCTCCGGCATGGGGCAGACATAGCCCTCGCTGGCTTCTGCGGCTTTTGCTGGCGACGAGGCCGCCGCGGGGGCCGCAGTCTCCGGCTCCGCAGGAATCATTGTCATGCCGCAGATGGGGCACTTGCCCGAATGATCATAGGTGATTGAGCTGTGCTCCGGCATGGGACAGACGTAACGGGTCGGTTCGGCATCCGGCTTTGCGGCAGGCGCGGGCTGGGTCATTGCGGCCTCGGGTTGCTGCGGCTCGGCTGCCGCCTGGGTCTTGCCCGGCTCCATCATTTTCTGGATGGCCTCTTTGAGCTGGCTCTCACTATCGAGCATAAACTGGCCTGAGATGACCACCCGTTCCCCTTCTTTGAGCCCTTTGAGAACCTGATAGGTGTTGCCCTCCCCGCGTGCGCCAATCACCACCGTGCGCGGCTCGAACTTGCCTCCCTCCAACGCCACAAACACCGTGTTCTTTTCGCCACTGCGCAGGACGGCGGAATCGGCCACCAGCAGCGCGGATTTGTCCAGGTTCGCTTTCAACTCGACCTTCGCAAACATCCCCGGTTTGAGGAACAGGCCGGGGTTGTGAAATTCCATGCGAACCTTCGCTGTGCGGGTCTTCTCGTCGAGGGTCGGATAGATATAAGTCACACGCCCCTCGAACTTGCGATCCGGCAGGTACGTCAGCGTGACTTCCGCCTCCATCCCGAGTTTCACAAAGGGCAGGTCTTGCTCATAAATTTGCGACTGCACCCAGACAAGCGAAAGATCCGCCAGGCGGTAGAGCTTCATCCCGGCATCCACCATCTGTCCCTGCACCGCCATTTTTTCCACCACAATGCCGCTGCGGGGAGCGTTGACCCGCAGGGTCTTTTTGATTTCATGCGTCTTTTCGAGCGCGGCGATCTGGTCGGCGGATACGTCGAAGTTTTTGAGTTTCCGCAGGGCGCTGGCTTTCAGGTTTTGGGAACCAACGCCCGCCCCCAGCGCGATGAGATACTCGTTTTGGGCGGTCACGAGGTCCGGCGAGTAAATCTCAAACAGCGGCTCTCCCTGTTTGACCTCTTTGCCGGTTGAATCCACGAAAAGTTTCTCGATCCAGCCCCTGTATTTCACGGTCACATCCGTCAGAGCGGTTTCGTCATAATCCACGACGCCCACGGTGCGGATGATCTTCCGCAACGGGCCGCGGGTGACTTCCGCCGTGCGCAGGCCCATGTTCTGGATCGTCACCGGGTCAATCGCTATCTGGGAAGATTCCGACGTTCCGGCTTCCTCTTCATAAACGGGAACCATGTCCATGCCCATGCTGTCCTTGCCCGGTTTTTGGCTGATCTCGCCGGGCATCATGGTGGATTTGTAAAACTTGATTTTGCGCTCACCCGCTGCCGCCGGATTCGCCGTCTGTTTGCGGACAGGTTCCAGATGCATGCCGCAGATGGGGCAGTCGCCGGGATGGTCCTGGACAATCTGTGGGTGCATCCCGCAGGTGTAGAGCGTCTTGGTTGCAGACTGGGATTCCTGTGGCTTGGAGCACGACACCATTCCCAGCGGGAGCAGTGCCAGAAGGAGAATGGGCAGGATGCGAAAAAAAGCGTTCATTTTGAGGTCTCCTTGGATTGCGAAATATAGCGCGAAATGCCCACAATGGCTTCCAGTTCTGCGATGGCAACCTGGTGCTCCACCAGTTGGTTCAACCCGGCGGACTCGATATCCTGCAAATTCCGCCGGGCGGTGATGAGTTCCAAAAAGCTGCTCTTTTCGGTTTCATAGCCCGCCCTTGTGGACTCCACAGACATCCTGGCCGTCGGCAGGATCTGGTCATGGAAAAGCCGGTAGTTCGCCGCGAAGGTCTCGATTTTTTTAAGTTGATCCCGAACCATTCCCGCCGCCTCGGTCCGCGCCGCCTCGTATTCATGCTGGGCGCTCGCCAGGCTTTCCTCTGCTTCGGCCTCCGCAGCGCAATATTTTTTTTTATTCAGCCACGGCACGCTGAAAACGATGCCCGTGTCGTATTCCCTTATGCCGGGTGAACCGGGATACTCGCGGGCTTTGATCTGAAGGGCCGGATCGGGAATCCATTGGCGGCGGGCCAGTTGCAGACGGGCCTTCTCGGCTTCAATCTTTCGCCAGGCCAACAGCACTTCGGGGCGGCACTGCAATGCCAGGGATTCCGCTTTCTGCGAGACCAACGAGGTGGACAGGAAACTCAGCGGTTCCGGTCTGGCCACTGCCGTGCGAGCGGGGCAATTCGTGAGGACATTGAGCCGCGTCTGCTGATCGGAAATATCCCGCTCAATCATCGCCTTGCCCTCGGAGAGCCGGGCCAATTCCGTTTCCGCAAGCAGCACGTCGGACTGCGATGCCGTGCCGACCTCATATTTCTTGCGGCTGATTTCGGCGACCTGTTTGAGCAACTCCTGGTTGCGCTTGTTGATCTCCAGTTGCCCATGGGCTCCCGCAAGCCGGAAATAAGCCCCCTGAACCTGCGTCACCACATCCAGTTGCACCCGCCGCAGTTCCTGAAATGCGGCCAGCGCTTCTGCGCACGCCGCACGCGCCCGGCTCAGGTTTTTCCCGGAAATGGGAAGTGCCTGCGAAATCATCCACTCCACATCGGTTACCTTGGCGGGATTGAGCGTTCCCATGCGCTGCAACTCCACCCCGGCCATCAAATCCTCCCATGCCTTTGCCTGCGGGACGCGCTGTTTCATCATTTCCCAGCGGGCCCGGGCCGCCTTGAGCCGTTGGTTTTCGCACAATGCCGTCCGCAGCAACTCGTTTTTTGAGAGCGTCTCCGCACCCGCCAGGGCAGGACCCAGCGGGAGCAGAACGAGTGCAAAAAGCAGCAGTCGTCTCATACGCATCATTAAAGTGCCCTCCATGAACACGGAAGGCTACTGCCGACCGAGGCCAACACAAGGCAATAAAGCGCCCTTTACCTGGGCGTGGGAGAAACCTTGACCAGAGTGAGATTCATGCCGCACTTCGGGCATTTCCCCGGCTTGTCGGAGATCACCTCCGGGTGCATCGAGCAGGTGTATTTCTGGGCCGCTGGCGATGCTGCGGGCGCAGATTTGGCATCATTGCCGCCCTGGGCGATGGCGGGCAGGACGGCAAAGGCTAAGGCTGCGGCAAGGATCAGGAGAAGATTGGTTTTCATGAGGATTAGCGTTGTCAGAAAGTATGACACCACAGCCGACGAAAACCCTTGAAGCTTTTTGGATTTATTGCCTCGGACCCCCGGGCGGAGTGTAGACCCCGAAACTTGAAGCCTAGCCCGTTCAGTCCCATTTTGTTGTTTGAGGTTCAAAACAGCTAAAAAGCGCCGCTAAAACCAGCCGTTTACAGTAGACGAACCCTGTTCCGTGCCCATTTTGTTTCCTGCTGACATACCGAATTGATTCAACCGCTGCGCCTCGGAAAATCGAACGCAACGACTGCGTTCCTTAATAGCACTCAATGATTAGAGGGAAGCGAGAATTCATGGGCGTTCCTCTGCTCCAGGGTTGTCTCGATCAGGAGATTTTCCTTATCTGGCCTGCGTTTGGCTCGGGTTTAGCCATTCCGGCTTTAAGAGTCGATCCATGGCAAAAAAGGAACTTTTGTTGGTTTTGGCCAACTCGCAGAAGAATGGAGATTGTTGTGTCGCTGGTAAATTACTTACCCCAAAGAGAGATGGCACCTACGATGTCGGACGATGGATCCGGCCCATTCACCCAGATACCAAGGAGGGCGAAATCCCATCAGAAATGACCTTGATTGACGAGCAATGGCTCGCCCCATTCGATGTAATCGAAATCGGTCTGGATAAACCGTTGCGCAATCCCCATCATCCTGAGGACTGGTTGATTGATCTAAATATCATGTGGCGCAGAGCATCCTACATTTCAAAAGGCTACCTGCCGCAATTGTGTGACGGCCTCGGCGATCTGTGGGGAAAAAGTTC